>NZ_CP037922.1:917812-1223750 GCF_004355185.1 Hymenobacter radiodurans | reverse complement strand
GCAGCGGCGACCGGCCAATAGCCTTCGATTTATTGTTGCTGAGGACGTGACTAATGGTGGCGGGCGCCGACATGCTGCGCATACCGGCTATCGCACCAAGGGCGAGCGTTTGTTGGAGTTGCTTAGACATTGGATTGACTGTTAACAGAATAATGGATAATTCCTTAAACGGGACGCCCCCGGTAGTAGCCACTAGCTGAGCATAAAAAGGCAGCCGAATGGCTGCCTTTTTATGCAATCTAACTTTAAGTGCAGAAGCCTGCTTCTGCGTAGCGGCCAAAGTAGAAGGCACGTTGCTGCCCGCCGCTACTCTACCCGCTGCAAGTCCAAATCCTGAAAGTCGTAGCTGAAGTCAGTCGCGGGCGAAATAGGCTTCATCTTGATGCTGCTGGCCCGGCCCTGCTCGTCGAGGGTGAAGGCGGCGAAAGCATCAGCGTTGAAGCTACGGTCGCGCCAGCGCACCACGTAAGTGTTGGCTTCATAGGGCAGTAGCTGCCCCGTTAGGCGGGGCGAGCGTTTGGCTTTGAGCCAGAGCTGGTTGCCCTGGGCAATGATGTTCACATCACCCAGCCAAGCGTCGTGGTAGCGGCCGACGTAGGCGCCGTATTTCGGTTTTTTAGGCGCGGCCTTCTGGGCGTCGGCTACTTGTTTCCACACGGCCTCATCGGCTTGCGTGTTGCCGGCGGTCCTCGTCTTCATGATGTCGGTCATTTCCTGCACCCGGTCTTTGCCCGTCACGCCCAGGTAATGGTCCAAAAGGGTGTTGGAAACGGCCGTGAAGGCGGCGCCGCTTTCCTGATTGGTGAGCACGATGATGCCTAGGCGCAATTCGGGCACCAGGGTAACTTTGGTCACCATACCCGTAGTGCCGCCAGTGTGCGATACTTCCTTATAGCCGCGCACATCGCGCAGGTTCCAGCCCAAACCGTAGGCCGCAAAGTGTGTATTGTAGCTGAATGGCGAGGGCACAGCCGGGGCTGGGCCAACAGGCAGAATGGTTTGGGGCGACCACAGTTCGTGCTGAGTTGCTGGCTTAAGCAGGGACGCCGGAGCGCCGGGTCCGCCGAGCAGCATCAGGGCCCATTTGCTCAGGTCGGCCACGCTGCTGTAAATGCCGCCCGCACTAAACATGGCCCCAGTCGGGTCGGCAGTTGAGCCCAAATAGCGCCGAACAACCTGCACTTTCTTCTCCACCAATACATGGGCATCAGTCACATTTGTGGGGTCGGGAAGGCGAATAAAACTAGTGGCGCTGCGGCTCATGCCCAAGGGTTTGAGCAGGCGGGTCTCCACGAAAGCAGTCCAAGGCTGGCCCGATACGCGCGCCACTACTTCTCCGGCTACCAGGTACAGGACGTTGTCATAATCATACTTGCTGCGAAACGAGGACACGGGCTTGAAATAGCGTAGGTTGTGAATCATGTCCTGAATGGTGAAGTTGGCAGAGTCAGGATACCGGGCCAGGTCGCCCGCGCCCAGGCCCAGACCGCTACGATGACAGAGCAGGTCGCGCACGGTAAACTCGGCTGTCACGTAAGGGTCGTACATTTTGAACTCCGGGATGTATTTTGTCACCTTGTCATCCCAGCGCAGCTTGCCCTCGTCCACGAGTATACCCAGCGCCGCCGTGGTGAAAGCCTTGGTATTAGAGGCAATGCCCACTAACGTATTGGCGTCCATCGGCGCCTTGGTTTTCAGGGAACTTACGCCGTAGCCCTTGGACATAACTATTTTTCCATCCTTGACCACGGCCACGGCGATGCCGGGTACATCGAAGGCTTTCAAAGTGCGGGTCACTGCAGCGTCCACGGCTGCCACATCTAGTGGCGCCGTAGCAGGCAGGGCGGTTTGAGCCAGGGTCGGGGTAGTGAGGGCAGTATTTACCAGCGCGACGACTAACCAGGCAAAGAGAAAAAGTTTTTTCATAAATCTGGAAGAAGTAGAACTCATCAAATGTAAATGCTTTTTCAGTGTCTGCAGCTAGGCTAAAAAAAGCCCCCCAAATGGAGTTGGGGGCTTTTTAGTAAAGACAACATGGCTTTAGGTAACCAGAAGCAAGGCTACTTCTGTGTGGCGGCCCAGGCGTCCATTTTGCGCTCCAGCACGGCCAAGGGCATTACACCATCTTTCAGTAGCTCGTCGTGGAAGGCGCTGAGCTTGAATTTGCCCCCCAGCTGCTTCTCATACTTCTGGCGCAGCTCCCGGATCTTCAGCGCCCCGATTTTGTACGACAGTGCCTGCGCCGGAATGGCCATGTAGCGCTCAATCTCGGCCGTGGCACCCTGCTCGCTGATGGCTTCATTCTCCATCATGTATTTGATAGCCTCTTCGCGGGTCATGTTTTTAGTGTGCATACCTACGTCTACTACCAAGCGAATAGCGCGGTGAATTTCGTCGCCAAGCGCACCCATGTACTGGTACGGATCTTTGTAGAGGCCTAGCTCCTTGCCCAGGCTTTCGGTATACAATGCCCAGCCCTCACCCATAGCACCATACCAGGCAAAACGGCGAAACTTGGGCAGGCTTTCATTTTCCTGCTGTAAGGAAGTTTGGTAGTGGTGACCCGGAATGGCTTCGTGCAAAAACAGCGACTCCATACCCGAGGTCGTGTTGAACTCCTTGGCGTTCAGGATTGGTACGTAGAACACGCCCGGACGCGAGCCGTCGGGCTACCCTGGTTGTACTCGGCTGAGGCTGAGGCAGCGCGGAAAGCCTCCGTCTGCCGAATCTCAAATGGCGTTTTGGGCGTGCGCCCAAACATCTTTTTCAGGTTCGGGTCAATCTTGGCCTGAATGGCACGGAACGCTCCCAATACATCTTCCGGCGTTTGGTAAGGCGTGAATTTCTTGTCCGTTTTCAGATAGGTGAAGAAAGCCGGCAGGTCGCCTTTAAAACCCGTTTCGTTCTTCACCCGCTCCATTTCCGAGCGAATACGCTTTACCTCCGACAAGCCCGTCTGATAGATTTCCTCGGGCGTTTTGTCGGTAGTCGTCCAGTTCTTCACTAGGTAAGTATACAAAGCCGGACCCTGAGGAATAGCCGAAATACCCGTGGTGGTGCGGGCTTTGGGTAGGTATTCATTCTTCAAAAAGGTCCCCAGCTTTCGGTAGGTCGGCACAAGGTCCTGCAGAATAACATCCTTATAGGCGGCGGTGAGGCGCTGCTTATCCGCATCGGAGAAGCCAGCCGGAAACTTGGCTACCGGACCGTAGAACAAGCTTTTGGTGGGGTCCGTGACCACCAAATCCTGCATCTGCGGAATCATCTTCTCCACCAGCGGACGCGGCAACACCACGCCCGTGGCCATGCCCTTGCGGAAGTTGCCGATGGCCGAGTCGCCCCAGGCGGCAAAGCCTTTAGCGCGGCTCAGCCAGTCGTCGTAGTCCTTCACCGTTTTGAAGGGTTGAATGCTCGAACCCGAGCCAAACTGCCCCAGCGTAAGAGGCATGCCCCAGAACTGCTGAAACGGAATCATCCAGGTATTCTGCTTCAGGCCGGCCAGCTTATTTTCAAGGTCATACTTGAAAATATCGTAGCTGATTTTGTCATTATCCGACAGCTTTTCGCGGTCAAACTTTTGCAGTTGGGTAAGGTAGTCTTGATACGTCGTCTGGAGCGTGTCGCGGAAGGCTTTGGTCTGGTCGTTGGGCAGCCGATCGTTGTAGCGATTATCGCCCTGGGTGGTGGCGTCCAGCGGAAAGAGCTTGAGGTTTTCTTCCCAGAAATTCGCAAACAGCGTCGACAGATCATTCACTTCGGCGGTGCCGGTAGCCGCCGTGTCGCTGCCGCCATCGGCCGTGGTTTTCTGCTGATTACAAGCGGTTAGCAACGAGCCAACCAGCAACCCGGTAAGGGCTAGTTTTTTCATGGGGAAAGGGGTGAAAGATGAGGAGGAGTTGAGTGGGGAGCAATATAGCTAGTCAGTTACACAGTAAGGCTACCATTGCAGGCTGAAGCGGGGTTAGGGTAACCTTATGGTTGGTCAAACGCATTATTTTACTTCGGTGCATAAGAGGGCTCTACTCTGAAAAGGCTGCATCAATCGGCCAGAAATAACGTAACGTCGGCATTTATTGCAAATCGAATATATTCCGACATGAAACGTCTGATTCCGCTGCTCTTCGCCAGCCTTAAGTTTGTGCTGGGCTTCGTGTTGGCCAGCCGGGTGTACGAGCTGCACCGCGACGAATATCTGTACCTCAACTATGGCCAGCACCTGGCCTGGGGCTACCTAGAAGTACCACCCCTGATGGCCATGCAAAGCTGGGTTACGCTGGCCTTGGGCGGGGGGTATTTTTGGGTAAAATTCTGGCCCTTGCTGTGGGGCGCGGGCACCGTGTATGTGGTAGGGCGAGCGGCCCAGCGGCTGGGCGGCAGCAAGTGGGCGCAGGTGCTGGCGTGCCTCAGTTATATCGTCTGTGCTTACTCGCGCCTCAACTTTCTCTTTCAACCCAACTCGTTTGAGGTCTTTGCCTTTACGCTAAGCTGCTACTGGCTGATTGCCTACAGCCACCAGCCAAAGCCGCGCTACCTGTATGGTATTGGCGTAGTGCTGGGCCTGAGTTTGCTGAATAAGTACACCACTTTCTTTTTCATCGGAGCACTTCTCACCGCTCTCCTTCTGACTGAGCAACGCCGTATTCTGGTCACTAAAGCCGGTTGGATAGCGGCTGGCATTGCCCTAGCGCTGTTTTTACCCAACCTAATCTGGCAGCTGCGGCACGGCATACCCTTCCTGCATCATATGGCTTTGCTGCACGAGTCGCAGCTAGTGAATGTGTCGGCGGCTGACTTTTGGCAAGACCAATTGCTGATGTGTTTTCCGGCTTTGTGGGTGTGGGTACCGGGGCTGTTGGCCCTGTTGTTCTACCAACCCTTTCGGCCGTACCGCAGCGTGGGCTTAATCTTCATTGGGGGGCTTTTATTGCTGACTGTGCTGCACGGCAAGAGCTACTATGCCTTGGGCTATTACCCTATTCTGTTCGCGGCCGGCGCGGCGTGGCTGGAGCAGCAGTTGGAGCGCTTCCCGCGCCTGAGCAAGCTGGCGCGACCCCTATTGCCGGCCGTGTTGCTGGTGCTGGCTATACCCCTGTTTCCGTATGCCTATGCGCTCTATCCGCCGGCCCAAATGCAGAAGATTGGTGAAGCCTACCGCAACACTGGCGCCAACCGCTGGGAAGACGGCAAAATTCACCCACTACCCCAGGATTTTGCCGATATGCTGGGCTGGCAAGAGCTGGCCGACAAAGCCTGGCAAGCGTACCAAAGTCTGCCCGACTCTTCGCGCAGCCGCACGCTGGTGCTGTGCGATAACTACGGCCAGGCCGGGACTTTAAACTACTATAATCGGGAGCGGAATATGCCAGCGGCGCATAGCTTCAATGGCAGCTACTTGTACTGGTTTCCCGCGCGCCCTGCCCAGCCATATCGCCACATACTACTGGTCACGGATGACTCGGAGGAATTTGGGGGGCATTTTTCCAGCTACCAGCGCCTGGGCAAAATTGAGAATAGCTACGCCCGCGAACAAGGCACTACCATTGCGCTCGGCACCAATCCGGATACAGCTATTATCAATCGAATTTATTGGGAGCACCGAACCAAGCTGGCCGAATGGGAGCAACATAAGTAAATGCCACTTTCATCAAAAACACCACGCCCCAACTCCGTGCAGAAGTTGGGGCGTGGTGTTGAAAAGTATTGTTTTGGGGCTAGCAAAAAGCCCCCCAGCGTGCTATTCTATTCGGCCATTGCGAATGCGGACGTCGGCCTTAGGCTCGGGCTTTTTCACCATCGTTCCGAAGGCGCCTTTCTGCTCAAACGACTTGGCTACTTCATCTTCCAGCGGCGTACGTTTTACCACCGGATTATTGGCCCAAAACTCAGGGTCGTATTTCACCTTTCGGATGGTTTCCAGGTCGCGCTCGTTGCTGGTGACTTTGTTGTATGTCAGGTTAGTAGGCTTGCGGCTGGTGTCATAGAAGAAGGTAAACGCCGACACTTTCATTTTGGATGGTGGCAAACCAGGCCGCACCAAATCGTAGGTCATGTCTGCTTTGATGTGCTCCAATGGGTTTACGGCGGTAGTATCGTTCTGAAACACCATGTCCAGCTCCAGCTCCGTATTTTTGAAGGAGAACGTCGGGTTGTTGGCTTTGCGGGTAAGCTGGGGCGTGGTCATTTTGTAGCGAATTACCTGGTAGGTATCCACGTCAATCCAGACGGTGCCTTTCGAGCGGTATTTGGTTTGCTCGGGGCGCGTTTCGAAGGCAATTTCGGCCACGCCGCCGGTCTCTCCTTTCTCCAACACGCCTTTTATTTCCAGCAGATAGTTTGCCACTACGTTGGGGCTGAACAAGCCCAGCGCTTTGGTTGTGTCGGCCTTGTCGTCGTAGAGACCGAAAGCTTTGGTGTACAGCGAAAAGTTTTTGTCGCTGATCAGGGCTTGCTTGGCAGCGTAGCGCCCCTGTGCTATGCTCGTGCCTTCAATGCGGGCGATGTTGGACTTGGCATTCCACACCATTTCCAGCAGCTCCGTGGGGTCGTTGTCGATGCGCGTAATCTGGCGGTAATAGGCTTTGCCGTAGAATTTGCGGCCGTAGTTTTTCTTCATCTGCTGGTACGCGCGGTCTACCAGCTGGTAGGCGTAGCTGGCCACTTTCACCTCCGACAGCACCACTGTAGCCGGCGCCAACTCTATTTCCAACGACTGACCTGCCTGCGTAACCCGCACGGTATCCTTTATATGGGCTAGCTCGGAAAAAATCAGCGTTTGCGGCACCGAGGGCAAGCTCAGGGTAAACTCCCCATTCTCATTACTGGCCGTGCCCATAGTGGTGCCTTTTACAC
Organism: Hymenobacter radiodurans; assembly: GCF_004355185.1. Lineage (NCBI taxonomy): Bacteria > Pseudomonadati > Bacteroidota > Cytophagia > Cytophagales > Hymenobacteraceae > Hymenobacter > Hymenobacter radiodurans. The sequence continues at coordinate 1,216,901 of NZ_CP037922.1, read as the reverse complement.
CAATGCCCACGAATGGCAGCGGCTCCTTGGTTTCTTTATCCCGGATAATACCCCGCACTGGATACTGGGCATAGGCGCCGTGGCTTAAGCCACCAACCAACAGTATGACGACACCAAAGCGGGCAGCGAGTTTACCGCCCAGCAGGCGCACACGAAGAAAAGCAAGAAAAATCAGGAGCGTATTCAAGGGCAAGAGTCGGTTAGTTTTCAAGGCAAGTAGCACACTTAACGCGCAGCGGCGGCGTGGCGTGTGCCCGACTCACAAAAATTAGACCGGCGGCGGATGCTTTTGACGGCTGGGGGGCTTTTTATAACCGTAGCTTCACACCAAGCACGTCGCTCCTTCTGCTCTATTTTTCATATTTGCAGCATGAAAAACTATCTCCTGATCCTGAGTTTACTTTTAACTCTGGGCAGCCCGACGGCCGTGGCTCAGCGCAACAAAGCAATGACAATTGCTTTCGGCTCCTGCGACCGCCAAGACCTTCCGCAGACCATCTGGGGGACAATTTCCAAGGATAAACCGGACCTCTGGATCTGGCTGGGCGACAACATTTACGGCGACACGGAAGACATGACCGTGCTCAAAGCCAAGTACGACCAGCAGTTCAACCAACCCGAGTACAAAGCCTTCCGCACCCAAGTCCCCGTCATCGGTACCTGGGACGACCACGACTATGGCCGCAACGATGGCGACAAATCGTTTGGCCCCAAAAAAGAAAGTCAGCAACTAGCCCTCGACTTCTTGCAGGAGCCTGCTGCCAGCCCCCGCCGCCAGCAGGAGGGCATTTATGCCGCGTATACTTATACTGTCGGGAAGAAACGAGTGAAGGTAATTTTGCTCGATGACCGCTACCATCAAGATGCCTTGTTTCGGGACGCCAACAAAGTGTATCAACCCAACCCTACCGGCGATATTCTGGGCGAGGCGCAATGGCGTTGGCTGGAAGAACAACTGACCAACAGCGACGCCGATGCCCATATTATTGGCTCCGGCATTCAGTTTCTGGCCGAAGAGCATCGGTATGAGAAATGGGCCAATTTCCCGGTTGCCCGCCAGCGCTTTCTGGCATTGCTAGCCAGCACGAAAGCTAAAGGCGTGCTGCTCATGAGCGGCGACCGCCACATTGGCGAAATAGCTAAAATGACCGTGCCTAGCGTACCTTATCCCGTGTACGAAGTCACGTCCAGTGGCCTCACGCACCCAGCTACCAACAACACTGGCGAGCCAAATAAATACCGCGTAGGTCCGCTGGTCAATCAGAAACACTATGCTCTGTTTCGCCTTCGGCAGAAAGGCAAAAAGCTCCTAACAACTATGGAGTTGAAGGGCGAAAACGGAGAGGTTTTTTACGCGGAGAAAACAGTCATTCAGTAATACAGACTTCTGTTGGTGAGCCAAAAGAGCTGAAGATATCTTCAGCTCTTTTTTGTGCGACTATTATCTCGAATTCAACAAAACTGACCAATAAGTAGAACGTCATGCAGAGCGGAGCGAAGCATCTTGCCTAGAGTCGTTAACTAACCCTTCTGTCATCCTGAGCTTGCGAAGGACCTTCTCACCTGAGAACGAGTCGTTCAACTGCTATAAGGTCCTTCGCAAGCTCAGGATGACAAATGGGGTGGTAGATATACTTCGCTGTGCTCGGCATGAAGGGCATATGGAAAACTCTAGATTAGTCTACAGCCTGTTCGTCTTTATTTCCGATCCACTTTCTCAGGTATTCTCGCATAACTTCGTGGGTTGCCGTATTTTTACGGCTGACTTCCACCCGAACCCTGCGCCCTTGCTTACGCCCCGGAATTTCTCGCTCTTCATCCTGCTTCTGTTGTTCCTGCCTTTCGCCACTTCGGCCCAGCAACGACGGAAGAAACCGACTAAACCTAAAGTTGCTGCTCCGATAAAGCCGGTTTCACTGAACGCGCCGGTGCCTTTTGCCCCCCAACTGGCAAAGTCACACTGGGTTGATTCGGTGATGGCCACGCTCACCCCCGATCAGCGGGTGGCGCAGCTCTTTATGGTGGCGGCGTATTCTAACCGCAAGCGCATCGATGAAGACTCCGTGTCGCAGTTGGTGCAGCAGTACGGCGTTGGGGGGCTTATTTTCTTCCAGGGCGGCCCAGTGCGCCAAAGCAAGTTGCTGAACCGCTATCAAGCCCAAGCGAAAGTGCCGCTGCTGGTGGCCATGGATGCGGAGTGGGGCATCGGTATGCGGTTGGATAGTACCACGCGGTTTCCGTACCAAATGAGCATGGGCGGCGTGCAGGACACCGCCTTGCTCTACGAGATGGGCGCCGAGATTGCCCGCCAGTTCAAGCGCACCGGTATGCACGTCAACTTTGCGCCGGTGGTCGATGTGAATAACAACGCGGCTAACCCCGTCATTGGCTACCGCTCCTGGGGCGACAACCGCGAAGAAGTAACGGCCAAGAGCTACCAATACATGCGCGGCATGCAGGACAACGGCATTCTCGCCGTAGCCAAGCACTTCCCCGGCCACGGCGACACTGACACGGACTCTCACCTCGCCCTGCCCCTAATTCGGGTAGACAAGCGCCGCATTGACACCCTGGAGCTATTTCCCTTCCGCGACCTGATGCGGCGCGGCTTGGGGGGCATTATGATTGCTCACCTCAACATCCCAGCCCTCGACAGCACTGGCATTCCCTCCACCCTTTCCAAGCCCATCGTGACGGGCATGGTGAAGGAGAAAATGGGCTTTGAAGGCGTCATTTTCACGGATGCTATGAACATGAAGGGCCTCACCAATATGTTCCCGCCCGGTGAAGGCGATGTACGTGCCCTTCTCGCCGGCAACGACGTGTTGGAGTTCTCCAAAAATATTCCGCTGGCCCTAACGATGGTTCGGGAAGCCATTAATCGGGGCGAAATCACGCAGGAAGAAATTGACCGCCGTTGTCGCAAAGTACTGGCGCTGAAGGAGTGGGCGGGGCTGAATAAGTATCAGCCCATCGACCTCAAAAACCTGTACAAGGACCTCAACACCCCGCACGCCAACTACCTGAGTCAGCGCCTGAGCGAGTTGTCTCTAACCTTGCTGCGCAACGAGAAGAGCATGCTGCCGCTGCAAGGCCTGGACACGCTACGTATTGCCACGGTGGCCATCGGCACCAAAGACACCACCGACTTCCAGCGCATGGTGGCGGACTACGCACCAGCCGACCATTTTTGGCTGTCGGCCACGCCTACACTGGATGAGCTAGTGAAGATTCGGGAGGCGCTGAAAGGCTACAATACGCTGCTTGTCGGTCTGAATAACTTAGGCCGGTTGCCAGCTACCAACTTTGGAGTAACGCCGGAAACCAACGTGCTCCTGCGAGAGCTGGCAACCGCCAAACAGCGCATTGTAGTCAGCGTGTTTGGCAATGCCTACGCCGTGGCCAAAGTCCGCGACCTAGCCCGCGCCGATGCCGTGGTACTAGCGTATCAGGAAAGCAGAAACGCCCAGGATCTGACTGCGCAAATGATTTTTGGCGGCATTGGCGCCCAAGGCAAATTGCCCGTCACCATCTCCGACGACTACCCGCGCGGCTTCGGCCTCAGCACCCAGGGCGGCATGCGCCTGAGCTATAGCTACCCCGAAGCGGTGGGCATGAGCAACAACCTCGAAGCCCGCGTGGACTCGATGATGCAGCAGGCGTTGGCAGCCAAGGCATTCCCCGGTGGCGAAGTGCTGATTGCCCGCAACGGCACGGTAGTGTTGCGCAAAAGCTACGGCACCCACGACTACGCCGACAATCCACGCTTGGGGGGCAAAAAGCCGCGCCCAGTGCAGAACACCGACATTTACGACTTGGCTTCAGTCACGAAAGTATCGGCGGCACTGCCGGCACTCATGCGCCTTCAGGATCAGGGCAAGTTCAACCCCGACATGACCATGGGGCAGCTTTACCCCGAGTTTGTGGGCACGAACAAGCAGGATTTGAAGCTACGTGACGTGCTTACCCACCAAGCCCGCCTCAAAGCCTGGATTCCCTTCTGGAAAGATTATACCAAGCCCCGCGGCATTTTTAATAAGCTGTTTGGCAAAAGTCCCGATGCAGCCAACGTATCCGCCACCAAGCCATCGGAGCTAAACCGCCGCTTCTTCCGCTCCGATTCGTCGGCTCGCTTTCCCTATCAGGCTGCCACCAATCTGTGGGCCCGCAAAGACTTCCCCGAGCGCATTCGCGAAGCCATTGCCGAGTCGCCGCTGAATGAGAAGCCCGGCTACGTGTACTCCGATTTGTCGTTTATCATGTATCCGCAGTTTGTGCGCTCAGCTTCGGGCAAACCGCTCAATCAGTTTGTGGTGGATGAGATTTATAAGCCGTTGGGCGCGACAACTATGGGCTACAACCCCACCCGCCGCTTCCCGCTTAGCCGCATTACTCCCACCGAATATGACTCTTTGTTCCGCCACAGCCAGCTGCACGGCACCGTGCACGACGAAGGCGCAGCTCTGCTGGGGGGCATTTCTGGGCACGCGGGCCTGTTCGGCAACGCCAATGACCTAGCCAAAGTAGTGCAGATGTACGCCTGGAATGGCAAGTATGGTGGACAGCAGCTCATCAAACCCGAGACCATAGCCGAGTACACGCGCTGCCAGTTCTGCCCCGACAATCGTCGCGCCCTCGGCTTCGACCGGCCTGCTGCCAACCCCTCGGTGAATTCGGCCAAAAATGCTAGCCCAAGCAGCTACGGCCACACGGGTTACACCGGCACCTACTTCTGGGTCGATCCGCAGTATGATGTGGTGGTTATCTTCCTTTCAAACCGGGTCAACCCAACTCGCAACAACAATAAAATCAGCGACCTGAGCGTGCGCAGTCACTTATTGCAAGTTGCCATCGAAGCGGTGCAGCAGGGCAAAAGTACGCCCACTGAATCGCCGGTGCTGAAGGAGAATTAAGAGGCTTCAACGATTGGCCTCACCCCCCGGCCCCCTCTCCAAGGGAAGAGGGGGAGCCTGACGCTAATCATTCTACGCCGCACTTTTGGCTCGCGCCTCCAGTACGGCTACCGCTTTCGTTAGGAAGTGAAGCGTTATAAAAAAGCCCCCAGAAATTCTCTGGGGGCTTTTTTGTGTTAAAGCTAATCGCGCTGTAGCGGTTGCGGAGGCAGTAGCCGACGTAGCCGCGTAGGCTGAGCGTCTGGCACCCCCGCAAACGCTCAATGCGCGTTACCCCTTGGAGAGGGGCCGGGGGGTGAGGCGCACGCGAGACCAATCGTTGTTTTTTCTTAGCTTAGAAAGCGGTATCGTCCGTTTCCCACCCAACCCATTTTTCTATGCTCGGCTTGATGATGAATCAGCCCCTGCGCATCGCGGGGCTTCTTGAACACGCGGCCAAATGGCACTCCGACACGGAAATTGTGTCGCGCCTAACGGAAGGCGGCATCCACCGCTACACCTACCACGATGCCCACCAGCGCAGCAAGCAGTTAGCCAACGCGCTCAAGAGTTTGGGTATCGGCATGGGCGACCGAATCGGGACGCTGGCCTGGAACAACCACCGCCACTTCGAGCTGTATTATGGCGTGTCGGGGCTGGGAGCCATTTGTCACACCATTAACCCGCGCTTGTTTGCTGAGCAGTTGGTATTCATCATCAACCACGCCGAGGACAGCTACATATTTCTGGACCTCACTTTTCTGCCGCTGGCTGAGAAATTAGCCCCCCACTGCCAAAAAGTTGCCGGCTGGGTTCTGCTCACCGACCGCGCCCACATGCCCGCCGACTCCACTTTGCCCGGCGAACTGCTCTGCTATGAGGAGCTACTAGCTGCCCAAACAGCTGACTTTGAGTGGCCCGTTTTCGACGAGAACACCGCCTCGTCGCTCTGCTATACTTCTGGTACCACCGACGAGCCCAAGGGTGTGCTCTACTCCCATCGCTCCACCCTGCTGCACAGCTACGCCGCCTCCCTGCCCGACTGCTTCAACTGCTCGGCCCGCGACGTAGTGTTGCCCGTCGTGCCCATGTTTCACGTCAACGCCTGGGGCATTCCCTACGTGGCGCCCATGAATGGCTGTAAGCTGGTGATGCCCGGCCCCGGCCTCGACGCTGCTAGCTTGTTCGAACTGTATGAGCAGGAAAAAGTCACGTTTACGGCTGGTGTGCCCACTATTTGGTTTGGCCTGCTGACGTTTATGCGGGAGAAAAAGCTACAATTCAGCACTCTCAAGCGCATGATTGTGGGCGGATCGTCTTGCCCGCCGGCGTTGCTAAAAGCCTTTGATGAGGAATTACATATCGAAATCCGTCACGCCTGGGGCATGACCGAAACCAGTCCGCTGGGCACGGCCTGCACGCTCAAAGCCAAGCACTTGCTCCTCTCTCCCGATGAGCAATTCGCCATTCAAACCAAGCAGGGACGCGCCATCTTTGGGGTAGACATGAAAATCGTGGACGATGCCGGCCAAGAGTTGCCGCACAACGGCGTTGCCTTCGGCGACTTGCTCGTGCGCGGCCCCTTCATCGTGGGCGACTATTTCCGGGCCGGTGAGCCGGGGCAGCTAACTCAAAGTGGCTGGTTCAAAACCGGCGACGTAGCCACCATCGACCCCGATGGCTTCATGCAAATCACCGACCGTTCCAAGGATGTCATCAAGTCGGGCGGCGAGTGGATTTCGTCTATTGATCTGGAAAACCACGCGATTGCGCACCCGGCCGTAGCCGAGGCAGCCGTTATCGGCGTGCCCCATCCGAAGTGGAGCGAGCGGCCATTACTGGTAATAGTGCTCAAACCGGGCGCTGAAGTCAGCAAGGAAGAGCTGTTGCAATTCTTCGAGGGCAAAATTGCGCGCTGGTGGACGCCCGACGCGGTAGAATTTGTGGACCAATTGCCCCACACCGCCACAGGCAAACTGCTCAAAACCAAGTTGCGTCAGGATTTCGCGGGCTATACTTTCTAAAACAAAACCCTAGATGGTCATGCAGAGCGGAGCGAAGCATCTCGCCCGCGCCGTTAGATTAGTAACCTAACATCAGCCCGCGAGATGCTTCGCTCCGCTCTGCATGACCATCTAGATAACTATTGTTCGTAAAATTTGCGCAATTCAGCTCATCAGACCTTAATAATAATCCGTCGATTATACATCACCCACAATATCCCTAACCAAATCAGCACGCACACGATAGCGCCCGCCAACGAAGCGTTGATAGGACTGAAATAGGGCACAAAAAACGTGTCGTAAAGCCAGGTGCGCAGGCCCACCGACTCGCCATTAGCACCAGGTACTTTAATCATCTGCAGCAAGCGCGGCACCAAGCCCGACAGAAAGAATACGGTAATGGCATTCACACCGTACACCAAAAAAGGCTTGGTCCAGGCGCGGTAGCCGTGCACGTCGCAGAGCCAGTACAGAGCCGCCAACATTGCTATTGCAATCCCGCCCGTATAGAGTACATACGAGCTCGTCCAGAGGCTTTTGTTGATTGGAAACCACCCATTCCAGTTCATTCCCAGCACAATAGCAGCGCCGCCAGCTACAAAAAGCCACGCCACTTTAGTGGCCGACTCTGTATTGCGCCGACGCAGCCATTGCCCGGCAAGCATGCCAGCAATGCCTGTCCCGATGGCGGGCAAGGTGCTCAGCAACCCTTCCGGGTCCCAGGTTTTGCTGGATTTCCACAAGTGATTTTCACCTAGTATGAGCCGATCGAGCCAGGCGCCAAGGTTGGTGGCGGGCTCCAAGTTGGCTGGGCCGAAGCCGGGCACCGGCACCACTTGCATGAGGATGTTATACAGCACCAAAATGCCCCCCAGCAGCCACGCCTGCGTGCGCCAGTTCGTTTTCAGGAATATCGTACCGCACACCAAGAATACAACGGCGATACGCGCCAGTACCCCCGGAATCCGCACCGTTTCGAACACGAAGCTGGGAAACAGCGCCGAAAACAGCCCCAGCCCAAACAGAATAGCTGAACGCTTCACAATGCGCAGCAACAGCTGCGGGTGGCGGCTTTTATCTTGTTTGGCCGAATCGAGCGCGTACACAATGCTGACACCCACAATGAACAGGAAGAAGGGGAATATGAGGTCGGTGGGGGTGCAGCCGTGCCATTTGGCGTGCTCCAGCGGCCCATAAATGTGGCCCCAACTGCCGGGGTTGTTCACCAGAATCATGGCCATGACGGTGATGCCCCGAAATACATCGAGCGACACCAGCCGGGCCGGGCCGCTGGCCTCCACCAACGGTACCGTGTGCGTTGTTTCGATGGCGGCCTGCGTAGTGGATTGCATAGGTTAAATGAGCTAGAGGTAAGGTTTACCAGAAACAAAAAGCAGACGTCAGGCAGCCTGAATAATCGGAGAGGTCCCGTTTCGCCAGCCCCGCCAAGGTAAAGAAACGCTTTAGGAAATGCTCCTCTGATTCGGCTGAACTCATTTTCGGTATAAGCTTCACTAAATAAAATTACATATATAGTTGTGCAGCTTAAATCATGCATTTAGCTTTAACTCATATTTTTCTGCTCTGGAAGCGCAGAATCGCAGAGTTGCCGCCCAGTAAAGCTGACTTTGTAATTCGATTATTCCCTCTTTCTATGGGTACTTGTACTTGCTTGTGTATTGTCCCCCAATAACTTCGGACGTTTCATCGACCGGAATCCAACTGCTTCGAGCGCTCGGATTCCGGTCTTTTCTTTTTTTCCACTCGCCTCATCTATTCACCTTTCTCTCCCTTCTATGAAAAAACTTTTATGGTTTTTCCTGGCGCTGGGGTGGCTGTTAGCCCCGCCAGTCCATGCCCAAACCACCCGAACCGTAACCGGCGTCGTAACAGCCGCCGAGGACCGCTCGCCCCTGCCGGGCGTGAACGTCATTGTGAAAGGAACTACCAACGGTGTTCAGACTGATGCCGAAGGTCGTTACACGCTCAGCAATGTAGCTGAAGGCAGCACTCTCGTTTTTAGCTTTATCGGCTACACAGCCCAAGAGCGACCCGCTACAGGTGCTACCGTTGATGTCGCTCTGGCCACGAGCACCACCAATCTGGGGGAAGTACTGGTCACGACTTCGTTTGGTATCGAGAAAGAACAACGCAGCATTGTTACCAGCGTGCAGGAAGTACAGGGCACCGAACTGGTCAACTCGCGCCAGCCGAATATCGTGAATGCCCTGCAAGGCAAAATCGCGGGCGTAAACATCACCAGCTCGGGTGGTGGCCCCGGCGAGGGCGCAGCCATTGTTATTCGGGGAGGCACCTCGCTCGACGGCGACAACCAGCCCCTATTTGTCATCGATGGGGTGATTATGGACAACTCCTCGTTTGCCGAATCGACGGCGCCGGGCGGTGGTTCGGCCTTCAATGGCATTCTGGGTCGCTCGGTGGGCACTACCAACCGCGCTTCGGACATTAACCCCGAGGATATTGAGAGCATGACGGTGCTGAAGGGCCCCGCAGCGGCCGTACTCTACGGCCTGCGCGCTGCCAACGGCGCCGTAATCATCAAAACCAAGAGCGGCACGGCGGGTCGGATTACGCTCAACTACCGCACGCAATTTTCGGTGGACCAGGTGAACCGCTTGCCTAAGCTACAGGACCAATACAAGCAGGGTTCGTTGGGCATTTCTGACCCAGGCACCCGCCAGTCGTGGGGCCCGCGCTTTGCGCCCGGCGAAACAGTATTTAACAACCTGGAAGATTTTTACCAGCGAGGCACCTCTTTCCAGAACTACCTGAACATGACGGGCGGCACCGAAAAAGCCAGCTTCCTCCTCTCGGTTCAGCACCTCGACTCGAAAGGTATTACACCCGAAAGCAAGTACGACAAAGCCTCCGTACGCCTAGCGGGCACCGTGAAGATTTCGCCTAAGTTCAGCGCCAACGCCTCGGCCAACTACCTGAACTCGGGCGGTGAGCGCCCCGTGCAGGGCCCCGGCCTGTTTGGCGGCTCGGGGGCTATTTGATCAGCTTGCTCAACTGGCCCCGCAACGATGATGCGCGCATTTACCTGAACCCCGACGGCAGCCGTCGCCGCCTCACGGGTGCATCTACCAGCGCCAACGACGCCGACAACCCTTACTTTACGGTAAACCGCAACCCCCAAACCGACCGCACCAACCGCTTTATCGGCAACGCGACTTTGAATTTTGCGGCCTATAAGTGGTTGAATTTCAGCTATACCCTGGGCACCGACTTTTACCAGGAGCGCGTGCGCTCGGTACGGGCTGTGGGTACCTCCTTGGTGAACAACCAGGATGGCGGTATTGCCGAGACCACCAACGCTAACCGCATTCTGAACTCCAACTTCCTGGCGACCCTGAACCATCAGTTCAGCGAGAATTTCAGCGGTACCCTGACGCTGGGTAACACCGTGGAGCAGCTTCGCAATGAGAAGACGGACGTTATCGGTCTGATTTTTCAGAACCCGAACTTTATCAGCATCAACAACACCGTAAACCGCAACGCGCTAACCAGCAACGTACAGCGGCGCTTGGTGGGTAACTTTGCCCAGTTGAGCATGGTGTTCTGGGATCAGCTCTTTGTGGAGCTGAGCGGGCGCTATGACATCTCGTCTACCCTGCCCCGCCCCGACAAGAACAAGATTTACGGCAAAGGCTTTGGCTACGGCTCTATCGGAGCGGGCTACGAGTTTACCCGCACGCTAGGCTTAGAGCAGAACCCCATTCTGAACTACGGCAAGATTCGCGGTTCTATTGCTGAAGTGGGCAAAGACACTGGCCCTTACCGCGTGGAATCGCCTTTGGCGGCCAACACCTACATCGGTGGCGGCTTCCGCAACGGTTTCTTCGGCTCCAACAGCCTGCTTATTCCCGAGCGTAGCCGCTCGTATGAGTTGGGCGTGGAGTTGCGCTTTCTGCAAAACCGCCTCGGACTGGACGCCAACGTATATCGCACCCGCACCACCGACCAGCTAATTGCCCCCCGCGTGAGTCAGGCTACAGGCTTCATTCTGCAGTACATCAATGGCGGCACCGTGGAGAACAAGGGTATCGAAATCTCCTTGAATGGCTCGCCGGTGAAAACCAACAACTTTACCTGGGACGTACTGGCCAACTTCTACCGCAACGAAAACAGAACGGTAGAGCTGCCCAGCGTGCTGACGGTGGTAAACCAGTCGGACGCTTTTATTATTGACTTTGCGCAGGGTGGCGCTTACCCCGGCAAGCCCATCACCGGTATTGGTGCCAGCGACTGGCAGCGCGCCCCCGATGGCCGCGTGCTCATCAGCCCTACCACTGGCTATCCTTTGGTAGATGCCAACTTTACCTACCAAGGCGACCGCGCACCGGACTTCACTACTCAGCTTACCAATACGTTCACTTATAAGGCTCTGCAGTTTACATTCCTGCTTGATTTCCGCAAGGGGGGCAAAGTAGTGAACGGCAACGACTGGTATGCAACCCGCACCAGCGGCCTGAGCGAGCGGACTTTGGACCGGTACAAGGAAGTGGTATTTGACGGCGTAATTGCCACGCCAAACGCCGACGGCTCAACTACTTACACCCAAAACACCCGCCCCGTGGAGCTGACTCAGGGCTACTACCAGAATACGCTAGGTACGGTAGGCTCGGCCTTTATCGAGGATGTGTCTTGGACGCGTCTGCGCTATGCTACGCTGAGCTACAACATTCCGGCGGCTACGTTTGGACAGTCCTTCATCAAGGGCCTAGAGCTGAGCGTAACGGGCCGCAACCTGCTGCTGCTCACCAACTACACCGGCGCTGACCCAGAAACTTCGGCGGCTGGTGCCGGCGTGCGCGGTGGCGGCTCCAACGGCTTCGACTTTGGTAGCGTGCCAGCCACGCGCGGCGTGGATATGGGTGTGCGCGTTACTTTCTAAACTTCATCGGCCCGACCTCCGCTGGGGGCTTTTTCGGGCTTTTCTGTCTTTTATTTTATGAAAAAACTCATTCTCCTGCTGGGCCTGGTGCTGGGCGGTGGTATGTTCACTTCCTGCGACGATTTCCTCGACGTGAACACCGACCCGAACAACCCCACTACGGCCACGCCTAACTTCCTGCTCCCGAACATTATCTCCAACGGCGCGCAGACGCAGATGTTCACGGCCCTGCGCACACCCTTTATTACGCAGTATCTGGTCAGCCGCACGGGCGGCAACACCGTAGATAACTACTTCTACACCAACGCCCAAAGCACCAACTCCTTCAACTACACGTACTTCTACTCGGGGGGCAATATTCCGCCGATGATTGCGGCCGCCGAGGCAGAAGGCTCGGTGTATTACGTGGGCGCGGGCAAAATCATGATGGCGCTGATTCTCAGCCACGCCACCGATATGTTCGGCGACACTCCGTACACGGAAGCTTTCCTGGGCGCGCAGAACTATACGCCTAAGTACGATCCGCAGGAAGAGATTTATGCCACTATCAATCGGCTACTCGACGAAGGCATCGTGGAAATGAGCAAGCCTGCTTCGGCCAACTTCCGCCCGCTCTACGTGACCGCGCCTAGCGTCAGCGGCGATATTCTGTATCGCGGCGACGTAACCAAATGGATTAAGCTGGCGAACTCGCTGAAGGCCCGGCAAAATCATCACCTGACGAAGAAGGCCTCCTACGACCCCAACGCTATTCTGGCGCTGGTCGACCAAGGCTTTAAGGCAACGGCCGATGACGCGCAGCTTCAGTTTCAAGTAGCTGTGGCTCCTTTGGTAAGCACTACCAACATCTTTGGTACTACCCGCAACAACTTTGCGACCTCCACTTTCTCGGCCAACTTTATCAAGTACCTGGACGGGCGCACGTTTGGCGTAGTCGATCCGCGTTTGCCGATTATGGCTACGGCCACCAGCACTGGCGCCGACCCCGGCCTGGGCGGCGGTCCGCAGCCAACCACCGTGCAGACGGATTTCTACGCGAGCTGGTACGCCCGCGAGCTGGGCTACTTTGAGTTGATTACTTACCACGAGCTGAAGTTTATTGAGGCAGAAGCCGCTTTCCGGGCCAACAACCGGGCGCGGGCTTTCACCGCTTTCCAAGAAGGTATTCGGGCGCACATGCGCAAAATCGGGGTAGGCGGTTTCAGCACCAGCATACCGGTGGTCGCGTATCCTACCATCAGCGAAGCCCAGATTACGGCTTATTTGGCTAGCACGGCCGTGCCGCAAAGCGCCGCCGACCTGACCCTGAAGAGCATTATGGAGCAGAAGTACATCGCCATGTTCCTGAATCCGGAATCGTGGTCTGACCTGCGCCGCTTTGATTTTAACCCAGCCATTTACGTGAATTTCCGGGTACCAAGTGGGGTAAATCAGGCTTTAGTAACGGCTGCTACGCCAACAACTCCGGCGAGCATACGTTTCCCACGCCGCCTGCTGCCCGGCGCCACGGAAGTGCTGTACAACCCGAACGAGATTGCGCGCATCGGAGCAAATGCCCCCGATTATATTGCTCAGCCGGTATGGTGGGATCAGCCATAAGGCCAGATTTGCCCCCCAGCCCCTTTTTCACTGACTTACTTCCGCAACGCTGCATATGAAGCATTTTCTAAAACGCTACGCTCCCCTCCTGCTACTGACGCTCACGGGCCTCACCACCAGCTGTGATGATGAGCTGGACGAAAACTATACCGAGGTCGGGCCGCAACTCCCAACCCTCCTGGCGAGCACCAGTAACCCCGACACTAAGTATGCGGTGGGGGAAACAGTACCATTGGAGATAAACTTTGCCTCTCAGGGCGAGCCAATCAAGGAAGTACTGGTGCTGCAAAAAGTAGAGCCCAGTCGCGACTCTGTGGTGGTCCAAACCATTCCGTATCAGCCGGCTTATTCCCGCCTCAAGCGGGCCGATACGCTGGTAGTGCGCTACGTGGTGCCCCAGGCGGCCAATAAAGCGCTAATCCGGGTAGATGTGCGCTTGGTGAGCCAAAATGGCCAATCAAAAACCCGCTCTGCTTCTTTTCGGGTAGCTGAACCCACGCCCACCATTCGCATCAATAGCGTCGCGAACGTAACGGCGCCTACCGCTGGCCCCGTAGTAGCCGGCGACGTAGTGCGCTACAACCTGACGCTGAACGTGAACGGCGTGACGTCAGCCACGGCTACAACTCCTGTCACGAGCATTCTTTACAAAGACCTCGACAGCCTGATTACCTACGTGCGGGTTGGAACTACTGCTGAACGGCGCTTACTGCGCCAGCGCCTCCCAGCCGTTGGAGCCCAAACCGGCGCGGCTACCACGCTGAATGTGGATGCAACGGTTCCGGCCAACTCGGCGGGGCAGCCTGTTACCTTCCGCTTTGAGGCAAAAGTGCGCACACCGGCCCGTACGGCTTCGGTTACGTCGGCTGCTATTACGCCCGGTACGCCCACAGCGCTGGCGGCGGTGCGTCCTATCACGCTCACCTACACCGGCACTACCGGCGGCGACTTGGCAGCTTTCAACTTCGCCACTTTCAGCGCGGCCACTGCCGCCGACGCGGCTACGGTGAAGGATATTGCCATCACCAGCATTGCCACCAACCAGGTGAAGCTGGATGCCCTGAACACTACCCGGTTGGTAAAAACAACTGCTGCCGTGTACACGGCAGCTACCTTGAACAGCGTTCGTCAGACTTATCTCACGGCCACCGCTGCTAATCAGGTTGCCAGCGTAGCCAGCGTGCTGGTAGGCGACGTGTATGTAGCCCGCGTGCGGGGCGGCGAACAGTATGTAATCTTCACGGTGACCGGCCTAAACCGGACGGCTACCGGTGTAAGCTTGGCGCTGGATGTGAAGGCGCTGTAGACTAGCATCTTTCCATTCAGCAAAAAAGCCCCCGGAAGTTCCGGGGGCTTTTTTTGTATTCGCTTGCTTGGCGCTACGCCGCTGGGTCATCAGGCGTAACTGTGTTGTTCTCACGCTCAGTGCGGGGGTATGGGTAGAAATTGCGGTTGCGCTCGGAGCCAGCCGCCCCCGGCCCAGGCCGATTGAAGCGGCGGCTATCGTCCAGCCTGAAACCCTGGAAAGCCAGCTCTACAGAACGGTTTCGTAGGATATCCAACAGCACGGCCTCCTGCGTGAGCGGACCAGCATACGGCGCCAAGCCAGCACCGGGAGGTGCAGTGGGCAGGCCGCCGGTAACAGTAGTGGCGGCCGCCGTGCTGGTGCGTACCCGGTTGAGCTCCAGCACGGCGTTGGCAAGGTCATTTTTGCGAGCATACGCCTCGGCCCGAATCAGCAGCATTTCGCCGGGCACATACACCGGAATGGGCGCTGCGCTGGCGCTATAGAAGCCCGTGCCCCGGTTTTGGGTAGCGGTGGGGTTGGCGCGCGTATAGAACGGAATGCGCCGGTCGCCGGCTTCGGGAGTCAACGCGCCGGTCAAACCCAGATTCACGTTGGTCGGCTCGAACACGTTGCGGTTGCCAAAAGCAACCTCGAACAGTGGGTTGCGGGCCAGCTCGTCGAAACTGAACACTGAGCGGCTTGCCAGATCCACTCGCCCGGCGGCCGCAATGGCCTTGTCGTAGTCGCCGGCCATCAGGCTGTAGCGGGCAATAAGGGCCTGCACGGTGTTGGGCAGGTTAATGCCTCCAATAATTTTGCTGTTGAAGTCGGCCGATACGGGCGCAGTATTCAATTGGGTAGCAGCTGCCTCCAGCTGCTCTACAGCCGACTGTAGGGCTTGCACGCGGCTCACGAATGGCGCGTTGGCCTGCGTAACAATGGGCACCTGCTCAAAGTATTGCGCCAAAGTACCAATTGCCAGGGCCCGAAAGATGCTGGCGTAGGCAATGATGCCGCTACGCGTGCCAGGGTCGGTAGCGTTGTTGGCGTTGGTCAGCACAAGGTCAGCATTGGCACGCACCAGCTGCGACTGGGTCCAGAGGTTGCGCACCACGCCGTTGAGGTTCGTCACGTTGCCGGCCCCCAGGCTGACGTTAAATTCCTCAATGTTGCCGACGTTAATTACCGTCAGCTCGCGGGTGCTCAGGCCCCCAGCCGCCACGGTATTGTAGAGCGGACTCAGCGCCCCACCCGTCGTGAAGCGGGCCTGCAAACCGTTGCATACCGTAATCAGGCCGTCGGCGTTGGTTAGCACCTGCACGTCGCTAGCGGTGCTGGGGTTCAGGTATTCTTTGTCGCAGCTGCTCATGGCCATCGACAGCACAGCCAGCAGTATCAGTATCTTTTTCATGGATTGGCTAGTTTGGAGAAGAGGAAACCCCATTAGAAAGTGGCCGACAACCGGAGCTGGTAAGTGCGCGGAATCGGCACGTTACCAAAGTCCACCGCCCGAAACAAATCGGAAGCGCCACCCGCGCTGGTTTCCGGATCGAAGCCCTTGTAGTCGTCCCACGAATAGAGGTTGCGGCCAATAAGCGACACATTGAGGTCGCTGATGAATTTACTGATGGGTGGCAATGTGTACGTGAGGGCCGTTTCGCGAAGCTTCACATACGAGCCATCATCAATCCGGAATTCCTGGGTGTTATACACGGCGAAGATGTAGCCGCGTGGAATCTCCCCCCGCAGTTCCTGCTCGGCCAGTTCGCCAAGCCCCACGCCCTGGCGGGTACGATAGTCCGCATTAAATACATCCACGCCCTGCACGGCATCGAGCAGCACTCGCAAAGAGAGCTTCTTGTACGTAAAGCTGGTGCTGAATGAGCCAGTCCAATCCGGGTTTGGGTTGCCAATGATGACGTTGGCAATAGTAGTACCCGGTGCGTAGCTGGGCTGGCCCTCGGCGGTGCGAGCCGGTGTGAAGTCAATTGAGCCGACACCTTGGCCCGTAGTGCGCTCGTCCTGCGGAAAGCCCTGAGGGGTCAGCAGCAGGGAGCCATCGGGGTTGCGGGCATACGCCGAGCCATAAAATACGCCCGCGGGCTGTCCATTAATCAGATACACCGGCGCGCCGGCCACGTTGTCGACCGCTATGGCCGCCGAACCCACCAAGTCCACAATCTTATTGCGGTTGCGGCTGTAAATGGCCGTGAAGTCCCAGCTGAAATCGGCCGTTCGCACTGGGGCAGCGCTCAGCTGCACTTCCACGCCCTTGTTGTTGAGCCGAGCCACGTTCTCCACGATGGATGAACCGCCCCGCGACGGCGCCAGCGGCCGGTTCACCACCAGATCGGTGGTTTTCTGATTATACACGGTTACGCCCAAGCCAAGCCGGTCATTAAAGAAGCCCAGGTCGGCCCCCACTTCCAGTTCGGCTACGCGCTCCGGCCGCACCCGGGGGTTTGCCAGCTGCGCATTGGGCAGGAAGGTATTTCGGCCCTGAAAGCCAATAGGAGTAAACTGATAAAACCGGTCGTAGGAGCCAGTACCGTTCAGGTTGCCGGCCTCCCCGTAGCTGGCGCGCAGCTTCAGTGAGTTGAAAGTCTTGGCGTACGCTGCATCCTTCCAGAAGCCTAGGTCGGAGAGCACCACCGAAGCACTCACTTTAGGATAGTACTGGTTGGTTTCGGAGGACGAGAACTTCGATGATCGGTCGCGGCGAATGGCCCCCGTCAGGAAAGCCAAGTTGCGGAAACCAAAGGTGGCTTGCCCGAAAATTCCACTCAAATCAAACCGATCTAATTCGGCGCCGGAAGCTACTGTGTTGCTGGCGGCTCCGCTCACGGTGGTAATAAACGGCGCGAGATTTTGGCCCTGCGTGCGCACCAACTCCCCCCGCAGGAACTGGTAGCTGTAGCCAGCCAATAGCGTCATTTTAAAGTCTTCGGTCAGTTGCCGGTCGTACCCCACGTTCACGTCGGAGTTGAGCTGCAGCACGTTATTATTTGCATTGGCTGCAAACCCGGATGGGTAGCGCTGTAACGGCAGGCCGGCCGCAGCTTGGTATGGGTAAGGCCGGATGTAGTTCTCCCCCACCTGGGAATACGTGTCTGCCCCGAAGATATAATCAACCGAAAAACCCTTGAACGGCGTCAGATTAATTTGAATATCACTAATGGTACGGTTGATACACTGCGTAAACTTCATGTCCTCGATAGTAGACAGCGGATTAACGCGGGTAGGCTCTACGGCCAGCAAATTGCCATTGGGGTCGCGCTGGCTGATGTCGTAGATATTGTTGGTGATGTTAATGGAGTTGATGGGGCTGTAGAATACGTTTCCATTTGCCTTCTCATTGGAAAAGCTGTTATTGTAAGCCACTCCCACCGAAGCCCTGATCCAGTTGGCCAAGCGCTGATCGACGCGGGCCCGCACATTGTAACGCGTAAAATCGGTGTCTTCAATAATACCCTGATTTTTCAGGTAGCCCACCGACACTAGGTACTGCGTCCGCTCTGCCCCGCCCGAAATAGATACGCCATTATCCGTACCGTAGCCCGTCCGGAAAACGTCGTTGAAGTAGTTGTAGCGTGGAGTTTCTACTAAGTTGGTGGCCAATAGTGTAGTGGCTCCGGCCCTTGTAACGCTTGTGGTCGTAATGCCGGGGTTGGCCGCTATCTGCTGGGCGGTGGGAGCTCCAATTGTGTACAGGCGTAGCCCCGCAAAGCCAAACTGTTGGCCGTAGGTATTGACGGGCACGGATTTGCGCAGCTCATTTATATTGAAGCTAGCATAGGCAGATACCCGTGCTGCGCCTGTCTTGCCTCGTTTGGTGGTAATGAGCACCACCCCATTTGAAGCTCGCGACCCATACTGCGCCGCTGCTGCTGCTCCGTTGATGACATTGATGCTGGCAATATCGTTAGGGTTGAGGTCGGCGAGGCGGTTTTGGCCGGCATTAGCCGTCCCAATGTCGGGGCCCGCGGCCTGCTGCGACACGTTCGTGCTGCTATTACTCACGATTACGCCATCGATAACATAAAGTGGGTCTGAGGAGCCCCGCAACGAGTGAATACCCCGCAACCGCACCGACATAGAGCCCGACGGGTCGCCGGAGTTCTGCACGATTTGCGCGCCGGGCAGTTTGCCTTGCAAGGCGTTGAGCGCGCCCCCAGTGCCGGTTTGCTCTAAGTCGCGGGCCGTTACCGTATTAATGGCGTTGCCTAGCTCCCGCTTATTTACGCTGATGGTGGAGCCAATTACGACCACGTCGTCCAGGGTCTGAAGGGCCTCCGTGAGCGTGACATCAGTGCTTACGGTTGGGGTGCTTGCCAAGCTGATAGATCGAGACTGAGGCCGGTAGCCAATAATAGAAAACGTGAGGGTATAGGTTCCGGGCGTTACTTGTGCTGACAGGCTGTAGGTGCCATCGGCGCCGGTAGCGGTACCGAGCGTGGTACCACCCAGCAAGACCGTAGCTCCAGGCAGCGCTTGCCCCCGCTCATCCACAACGCGCCCTTGCAAGGTGTAGGACTCGCGCCCTCCGCCCCCAGGCTGCGCCGCCAGTTGCGTAGTGAATAGTACGCATACGAGAAGCCAGCCTACTGCCAAGACTAGCCTCATCGAGTAAGTTTTACGCATAAAAGGAGAGATTAAGGTGGAAAGAAAGGAAAGTGGCAAAGAACTGAGTGCTATCAATATATGGGATAAATACCAGTTTGAATACAACTTTACCTATCAAAGACATAGGAACTCCATTCAGAGCCGCTTCTGGTAGCTGCTTCTTTTTCTCAGGTTGTTGCATCCCAAACTCTCTGCCTGCATTCCACTGGGATTTGAAATTGGTTAAGGCCGTTTGAAGGCACATAAAAAAGCCCCCCGGAAACTCCGGGGGGCTTTTTTATGGTAGTATAAGGCCTATTGCTCGACTTTCTTGCGCCAGTTACCGGCCAAATACGCGTTCCAACAAGCCACCACGCTTACGCTTCTTTATCTTCACCTTGGTCTTGGTGGTACTAGGCGTCGGGCGGCTAATAGGGGGCCGAGATGCGGTGGGTGGCACGGGCCGGGCCGGTGGCGTGGCTGCTGGCTGAGCAGCTGGGGCTTGTGTTTGCGCTGGCGCTGCGGGAGGGGCTTGCGCCACCAGCACCGGCGCGCCGGCTACCGTGCTGGCTCGCACGGGCGGGCTCTCATTGTGGAGGCGGTCGACGGCGGTGATATAGTACGCATACTCCACGCCGGGGCGGGCGGTAGTATCTACCAAGGCCGGCAGATTGTTGGCGGGACGAGGCACTAGGGCCACAATGCGACGCGGATCATCGGGGGCAGGCGTTTCGCCGGGCCCGAAGCGGTACACCACGAAGTAGCGGGCCACGTCGCCGTCGGTGGCGGCGGGGCCGGGCTGCCAGAGCAGACTTACAGCCCGACCAGTGCGGGTAAGCACCAGGTTTTGGGCAGGACGGGGTGGCACAGCATCCATCCAAGGCATGGAAGGCACCAGCGCCGGGTAGCGAAACAAATCCTGACGCAGCGTATCAGCCACATGCAGCGGATTAGCCATCAATGACTTCGAGCTAAAAAACACGCTGCCATTTACCTGCGTCGGGTATGAGCGGTTCAGCCGAATCTGGCGGGGCAGTTCGGTGGGGTCGCGCCAGGAAGGGTCGCGCTTGCTGGTTTCGAAGATGCGGTAAGCACCTTGCCCGATATATAAGTGCCGATCGAAGCGGTTGCGGGCCCACCAGTTCAGCAGCACTGAATAAGAAGCTGGTTTAAAAGTGGTGCTCCAGTACAGCTGGGGCATTATATAATCGACCCAGCCCTGCTGCATCCACAAACGAGCATCAGCGTACAGGCCCGAATACCCCTCAAACGCTGCTGTACCGGAGCCTTCCGGGTTGCTGGTTTGGTTCATCCAGACACCGAAGGGCGAAATACCAAACTTTACCCAGCGCTTTGTGCTCTGGATATTGGTGTGCAGATCGCGCACCAGTGTATTCACGTTCTGGCGGCGCCAGTCGGCCAGCTTCAGCTGATTTGGGTTGTGCTGCTGGAAAGCGGCTTCATCACGAATAACCTGATTTGCCTCCGGGTAAGGATAGAAATAGTCGTCGAAATGAACCCCATCGATATCGTAGCGGCGCACCACGTCCAGGATAACTTTATTGATATAACTCCGCACCTCGGGTAAGCCGGGGTTGAAAAGCAGCTTGCCGGAGTAGCGCAGAAACCACTCAGGATGCTGCCGATACGGATGATTAGCGGCCAGCTTACTGGTCACCGAATCGAGGGAGGCGCGGTAGGGATTAAACCAGGCGTGGAACTCCATACCGCGGGCATGGGCTTCATCGATCAGGAAAGGAAGCGGATCGTAGGCGGGACTGGGGGCTTTACCCTGCTGCCCGGTCAGCCACTTGCTCCAAGGTTCTAGCTCACTTTGGTAAAAGGCATCGGCGGCGGGCCGAATCTGCACAAAAACCGCGTTGATGCCGTTTTTCTTCTGTACATCAAGCATTTGAGTGTACTCGCGGCGCTGCTGCTCAGGCGTAAGCGAGCGGCGGCTGGGCCAATCAATATTCTCAACGCTGGCAATCCAGACCCCACGCAGTTCCCGCTTCGGGGGGCATTTTGCGCGTAAAGTGGCGAGCTACCCGCCACCAGGATTGTAAAAAGAAGAGGAAGAAACCAGAATTGATAATAACGGGGCATCAGCACAAACTATAGAGGAATGCGCAAAAGTACGCACACCAGCCACGCAAAGTGTACAGGCTTTTGGCTCAACAGCACTAGTTTAACTTTTTTAAACCAAGCTCAGCCAGCTGGCCCAGCTAGAAGCGGTATGCGTGACCGGCTTATCCAACCTTACACGAAGCACTACCGCCAGTGGCGCGTCTCAGTGTACAGGCTCTTCACATGTCCGATTGCGCTTTTTCAGTCTGGCAATTGGGCTTTCTTCGGCATGCTCCCCGGAGGCAGATTTAAACCATGCCCGATAGGCAAATCGAAAGGAATACCGTTGTAAAAAAAGTCTGGCCGAACTCAACCCTAGCCCATAGAGCAACCAGCGTAAATCTGTGGCTTTGGCTACACGACCTTCCTGGCTTCCCTCACGCTAATTGTTGTACCTTGGAAGGTTATCTGGTGGCTTTCTTTTCCTGTTTATGACTCCTCTGACAACTCCTGGACTGCCCGCCACCACGCTTCCCGCCCTGCTGGACCTGTTGCCCAACGGCATTGTGTACTACACTTCGGTACTCGATGCGGACGGTCGGGCAGTTGATTTTCGCTTTGCTTACCTCAACGCCACCGCCCAGCGCACGCTGGGTTTGCCCGCGCAGCCTACGGTTACATTCCTAGAGCAATGGCCGGATAGTGCGACAAACGGCGCCTTTGCCTTTTGTCACGACACGTATCTGACCGGCACGCCAGCTCAGTTCGACCAATTTTACCAGGCTAGCGGCGACAACTTTATTCGGGCCTACGCCCAGCGTCTGGAAGAGGGACTATTGGTGAGCTTCTCCGACGGGGGTGAACATGCGCCCTCAGCGGCGGCTCTGGCCTTGCGCGAAAGCCAAGCCCGCGAACAGCAGGCTCGTGCCGAAGCAGATGCGCAGAAGGCCACCTTACAAGCCACGCTGGAGCAGGCGCCCGTTGCCATTGCTATCCTGGACGGACCGGAGCACGTTGTCACGTTTGCCAACGAGGGCATGGGCTGGCTATGGGGCCGGCCCATAACCCAGATTATCGGTCGGCCGCATTTCGAGGCTTTACCTGACCTTACTGGCCAGGGCTTCGAGGCCATTTTTGCCGACGTGTACCACACGGGCAACCCGTATCACCTGCACGAGCAGTGGGTACAAATAGACCGCGTGGGCACTGGCGAGTTGATTCCGGGGTATTTCAACATTGTATATCAGCCCCTGCGCGATATCCAACAAACCATTACTGGTATCATTGCCTCGGCCACCGAAGTCACAGCCCAGGTAGAAGCCCGGCAGGGCGTAGAGCAGCTCAACCATGACTTAGAGGTTCGGGTGCAGGAGCGCACCCGTCGGTTGGAGGAGCAGCAAGGCTTGTTGAGCCAGATTCTGGGACAGGTGCCGGCCGCCGTGGCCACGCTCACCGGGCCCGACCACCGATTCGCGTTTTTCAACAACCAGTATTCTACTCTCACGGGCAATCGGCCCGTTCTGTATAAAACTGCGGCCGAAGTGCTGCCCGAAGTAGTGGAGCAGGGCTTCCTATCGTTGCTTGACCGCGTGTATTCGAGCGGCGAGCCATTTATAGGAAAAGAAATTGCCATTTTGCTGGACCAGCCCACTGGCCCGCCCCTTCAGCACTACGTCGACTTCATTTATCAGCCCCTCAAAGACAGTCAGGGCCAAACTCAGGGTATTTTGGCCTTCATTCTGGATACCACTGAGGCCGTGCGTACGCGCCGCCAAGCCGAGGCGCTACAGGCTAAGGCACTGATAGCAGTGCAGCGCCGCGCCCAAGAGCGCCAGGAGCTACTGAGTTTGTTTGAGCGGGCACCGGTGGCCGTGGCTCTGCTGCGCGAACCCAACCACCGCATCGAATACTTCAACGATTCTTTCGCGCAGCTATACCCGGCTGACAACCTGCGCGGACGCACGGTACTCGAAGTCTATCCCAACATGGCAACGTCGGATGTTATCGGCCGCCTCGACCGAGTGTACCAGACGGGCGAAATGTATCAGGGGCTGGAGCAACCGTTGCGTACGGCCACGCCCGGCGGACCACCTCGTTACATTACTTTTACTTATCAGGCTTACCGCGAGAATGACCGCATTGCTGGTGTAGCCGTGTTTATCCATGAGGTAACCGAGCAGGTGCGGGCCCGTCAAGCACGCGAAGCTCAGCAGCAGTTGGTTGAATCGGTATTTGAGCAGTCGCCGACGGCCATATTTGTAGTGGAAGGACCCAACTATGTGTTCAACATTGTAAATCCGCTCATGGAGCAGATTTTGGGTCGCAGGCGGGAGCAACTGGTAGGGCAGCCCTACTTTGAGGTGTTGCCGGAGCTCGTCAGTCAGGGAGTACCTGAACTACTAAATCAGGTGTGGCAGATCGGTAAAACCCTTGTTGTGAAGGAAATGCCGGCTCAATTGCCGTACCACCAGCCAGATAGCCCGGGGTATTTTAGCTTCGTATTTGAGCCCTTGCGAGATGCGCAGGACCAGGTTGTACGCATTGCATGCGTGGCTATCGACGTAACCGATCAGGTAGTGGCCCGCCAGCAGGTACATGCCCTCAACAAGGAGTTGGCGGCCACCAATAAGGAGTTGAACGATACCAACACCCGCCTCAGCCGTACCAACGCCGACCTCGACACCTTCGTTTATACCGCCTCACACGATCTGAAGGCTCCGATTTCCAACATTGAAGGCCTGCTACTGGCTTTGCGCCAGCAATTGCCCCCCGAAGCCCAGCAAGCCCCCCTGGTGCCACGCCTCCTCGATATGATGGAGGGCTCGGTAACACGCTTCCAGCAAACCATTGGTCACCTCACTGATATATCCCAGTTGCAACGGGCCGAAGTCGCTGAAATGGTGGACCTGACCAATCTTATCGAAGGTGTGCGCCTCGACCTAGCCCCTATACTAGAAGCGGCGCCCGCTACCTTGAGCGTGACTGTAAACGGCTGCGAGGCCGTGCGCGTAGCCCCTAAAACCCTGCGCTCAGTGGTGTATAACCTGCTCAGCAATGCCGTGAAGTACTGCGCCCCCGACCGACCAGCTCAGGTACTGCTGCAGGCACACTGCTTGCCTGACCACTTGGTAATCACTGTACAAGACAATGGCTTGGGGCTTACCGCAGCTCAGCAGGGCGAGCTATTTGGTATGTTCCGCCGCTTGCATACTCATGTCGAGGGCTCGGGCGTGGGCTTGTTCATGGTTAAGCGCCTCGTGGACAATGCTGGCGGCACTATCACTGTGGAGAGCCAGCCCGGTGTCGGCTCTACTTTCACCGTTTCCCTGCCCGCGTAAGCTGGCTACTTTTATCCTATATTCTCTATGGAAAAGCTTTCGAGTGTACTGCTGGTTGACGACGATTCGACCAATAATTTCTTGAATGAGCTGCTTTTCAAGCAACTCGAAGTCACTGACCACCTGTTCACGGCGGAGGACGGAGCCCGGGCGTTGGACATCATCGTTAACACCGCTGGCCCTGATGAGCCGGCCCTGATTCTGCTCGACGTAAAAATGCCCGGTATGGGTGGTATTGCCTTCCTCGAAGCTTACCGGCAGCTGCCTGCCGCTAAGCACCGCGCCACGGTCATTATCATGCTCACTACCACCATGGACGCCCGCGACCTGAGCCGCTTGGAAGAACTAAATATCGCCGGCCTGGTGAGCAAGCCTCTCACCAAAGAGAAAATTGACCAGATTCTGCTGCTGCATTTTCAGCGAAGCTTACCGGTTTCTCCCCTTAGTTAGCCCAACGCTACCCCAGGTTCAGCCGAAAGCCTGAAACTCCAGATCCATGAGGTCATGGTTTTCCCAGCACTTATGATCGAAATGCCACCACTCACCGGGGTATTGCTCAAAGCAGTGCCGGCTCATAACGGCCCGCAAAACTGCCCGATTGAGGAGGGCCAGCGTTGGAACTCCTGAGAAATCGGCGTGGGCGGCGGGCGTCATATCGTCGAAATCGGTGGGCATGCTGAGTTCCTGGCCCGTGCTTAAGCTCACCAGCGTTACATCTACCGAGCAACCCCTATTGTGGCGGGAGCCGCGCCATGGCGGAGCAGCAAACGTTTCATCGCGCACATGGTCGTAGAAAGCTACCGAAACGCTATATGGGCGGTAGGCATCGAATATCTTCAAGCCCACTCCGACGGCATTTAATTCGGCCTGCACAGCGCGTAGGGCCGCAGCAGCAGGACGGCGCAAATATGCTTTGGGCTGCTGATAGAGCGGGCGGCCAAGTAGGTTGGCGGCGGTGGCATAGCGAATATCCAGCGTGATGCTGGGAATAAATTCCGCGAGGTCAACTAACTCGCTATCTGCATTTTCCCGCACCTGCCGATGGTAATCGTCGGGCATGGAAATAATGCGTAGGCCATGCATATTCGGGGATATGGACTCGCTGGGGGGCATTTTCTGTTCTCAACTGCATGCCCATAGGTAAAGGCAGGCTTTGTACTAATGCAATATAGCGGCCACTTTCCATACAGCCGACGAACGCCAAAAAGGCTTAACGAATACAAGGCTGAGCTTCGAGTATTAGTGTGTACTCTTCATTTGACTATTAGTTGCTGCTCATTATTAAAAGACGGTGAGCAGCCGTGCTTCAACGCTTATTTATTTTGCTAACACACTTGCAAACAACACCTTGCAATATAAAACCTGAATCCAAAAAGGTTACAAAATTTAGAAAATCACTTTCGTTGCGTTTCCCGGAATTGACTTAAATCGGGCCGATAGCGGCGGATACGTTTCAGTTCATACTGATACACTGCCTGTCCCAAGTCGCGCATGAAGGGGAAGCCAATTGCATCATACTCGTATTTGTCGTCGTTGAGAATACCGTCTGCATTCGTATAAATCACGGCCGACAGCAGAAATTCCACGCCTTGCGCCTCATTCGTGATGTAGGCGTTATCAATAAGAAACCCGTAGGCCTGCCCTATTTTGTTGAAAATGCGCACGCCCGACGGCAACGGCCCCGCCGGTCCGCCCGCCAGCAAAAACTTGGCGTAGTTATCAGGATATTCCAGCGAGTCGTAACGCGGGGCCTCACTTTCCCGCGGCAACATTGCCATATACCGCCTCAGAAACTGATAATCAGCGGTATCGAGTTGAAATCGGCGTTCTGCCGGTAGACTTTCGGGAAAAAGTATAGCCCGCAACACTCCCTGCAAACTTGCCAGAGAAATGTAATTTTTGGTGCTAAAATCGAGAGGCTGCTCTATCCGTTTCTCGCCCTGCATATAGCCCTTGCCTATCTTCTCCCCTTTCAGCTTAAGCTGAGGCCAGGCACCTGCAAAAAAGCCCCCCGGCTGCTGATACACTGGTATTCGCAGCGACGAAGCGGCGAAAAAGGTCATCGGATTTGTGTGGCGCGAACCCGGCTCTTGGTCGCCCACCGAAAGGCGATGCATCAGCCGCACGTGCCGGTAGCCACGACGGTGCAGTTCGGCGTTGAGCGTCCCCGAACCCAGAAACTCATACAGCCGATTGTAAGCGTCGTTATCACTCACTAACAGCACTTTGCGAATGTAGTGCGCAATGCTGGCCCGACCTGTAGAATTAGTAGAATCTCGCACGACGCGCGTTTGGCCAGTAAAAGCTGAATCGATGCGCACGGGTGATTCTGGCGTCAGGGCTGGATGCTGGGTGCGCAGGCCGCGCAGCTTTTCGAGCGCCAGCACGGCCGCTGGCAGCTTCACTGTACTGGCCGGATAGAAGTAGCGCCGCAAATTTGCCCCCCCGTAGGTGTAAGAGCGAAAATGAGGCTTGTTCTGGGCGTCGCGGTTAATCTGGGTGTAGATAATCTGGACGCGATACTGCTTTGGGGCACGCAAAATACGCCCAAAGCGGGCGGTATCGGCGTGCAGCAGGCGGCGCAATGGGTTGCCTGTCTGGGCCACCGCGATAGGGCTGATTAGCATATTCACCCCGACTATTACCGCACAAAAGGGCCCCCACCACCTGTCTTGGCACCATCTGGTATTTTTCATGGCTGGGAAGATACGCGGGGGCGTGCTTACAGCCTATCAAATGATGCGTAGGTAAGTACTGGGGGCCTCTGGGGGGCAAATTTGCCTTCCTATTCTACATAAGGGTGGCTTTAACGCTTTGGGTTAGCGACCTGAATTCTCACTTTCGCCGCCAGCCTCAGCGGCACGACGCATGTCGGCGCCATCTCCGCCTTCCATGCCGTTGGTTTGGTCGCTGTCGCCGTAGTCGCCACGGATACCGGCTCCATCACCCATATTGCCTTGGGTGCTGGTAGTAGTAGCATGTTGGCCACCTTGTGGTTGTGCCTGCTTCTGATCGTGCTTTTGGGCGGTAGATAATGCCTCATTATTAGTGGTGCCATCCTGGCCACTGTTGGAAGTACTCACGCGGTTTGCGCCGCTGTCTTCGGAAGTTGAGTCGGTGTTCTGTGGGTGGTTTGCCATGATGGTATGCAGTGGATTAAGAATGAGATGAGATATTAAAACAGCCTATGCTACAGGTTTACTCGGCCAGTTTCGCCGCCCGATACACCTGTGCCGCTGCTGGTTGTGCTGCCCCCCACGTCGCCCTCGGCGGCATTGCCTGGCTCGTCATAGGTAGTGCTGGTGCTTACGTTTTTGCCTTTAATTTCCTGGCCGCCTTCGGTGCCGCCGCTGCCCGAGTTGTCGTCGGCGTTGAGGCCACGCAGCGAATCGTTGCCGTCGCCGGACGCCTGGCGGCCTTCTGGCTGGCGCTGATCGGATTGGGAAACAGTGCCTTGCTGAATGGTGCGGCTATCGGTAGATTGTTGTTCGGGTTGGTTTTGGTCGTTTGCCATAGCGGAAGTGGTTAGAGCGAAAAAGTACTTGCTAAACTATACGCGGGTTCGGCCTTAAAAGGGTGGCATTGCCGTGCTTTTTTGCCAACTTGGGGAGTTTATTATCCTCTCTATTTCTCACTTGCTACCCAGCTTACGCATGTCATCGACTCCAGACAATTCAAACGATTTATTCACCCAGAAAACCAATCCTGAACTTCTTTACTTCCTCCAGCATCCTGACCTATACCACGAGGCTGTAGTAACAGCGGCTCGGCAAGAACTACACCGGCGTGGCGTAGCAACCAGCGCCCATCTTTCTGATACTGAAAGCTATATAACCGACGACTATGAAAACGAGCCTGTTGAGCGGCGCTGGCTGGCTCCCAGTATTGGTGTGGCGCTGCTGGTAGTTGGGTGCTTGGTATATACTCAGTTTCATAAGCCTGCGCCGGCTTTTGCGGTTGTGCCCAAAGTCACTACCGAACTAAAGTCGGTGGAGCTGAATGTGTTACCGACTTTTGAAGTTGAAACCGCCGCGCAGCTAAAGACGGAGCCCAGCCTTTTGCCCCCCAGCGAGCGCACCGACAAGAAGCCTCTGGGCAAATACCTGATTCTGTCAGGCCGTTTTTGGAAAGCCGAAAAGCAAGCCGAATTTTTGGCCAACCAGGTAGCCATAGCCAAGATAGATTCCACGTTTCCGGGCAAAACCGCGCTGGTATACGACCAATGGCGCGAGCTGACGCGCGTATTGGTTTACAATCATAATCTGCGACCCGTTATGCAGCAGCGGGTAAACCTGATGCACGACATCGCCAACCGGCGAATGCAGTCGTTGCAGGAAATGCGCGAAAACTATTCCCTGGGCCGCCCACCTATGGATGGCGAAGTACTCAAAACCCTGGCTCCGGTGGAAGATATGCTCTACGAGTTGCGTGGCGGTAAGCAGCCCACCCGACACATCGACATGACGGCAGCGCGTTGATGACCAGTTCTATGGCCGTATGGACCCCGATAACTCCCACGATTTATACGCCCAGAAAACCGACGCTGAACTCTTCTTTTTAGCCCGGCAGGCGCAGCGCTTCCCGCCCGCGGTGGTACAGGCTGCTGTGGGTGAGTTGCAGCGGCGCGGCCTTGTGCCCACAGAAGGGCCCGCGGCACCTATCCCTCCATCTCCACCCCTTCCCGACGAAAGCACTGGTCGGCTCCTGCTGCGGAGCTTGCGGGCCATGCTGTGGCCGGCCGGTTCGTTTTTCGTCACGCCCCTGCTGCTCGACCTGAACATAGTGATTTATGCCCTGCTGGCCTTTACTGCGGCCAATCCGCTCGCGCCGAGTGGGGAGGAGCTAGTGCGGTGGGGGTCTAATTTTTCGCCGCTCACCTTGCATGGGCAGCCCTGGCGCCTGCTTACCAGTTGCTTTCTGCATGGCGGCGTGGCTCATTTGCTGCTTAATGGACTAGGGCTGCTGTTTCTGGGGTCGTTGCTGGAGCCGCTGCTGGGCCGGTGGCGCTTGCTGGGGGGCTTTTTGGTGTGCGGCATTGGGGGTAGCCTAGCCAGTGTGTGGTGGAATAGCGCGGGGGTGAACTCCGTGGGCGCGTCGGGGGCCATTTTTGGGTTGTACGGCCTTTTGCTGGCTTTGCTTCTGACGCGCGCGGTGCCCTTCGGCCGCACCCAACGCCGCACCTTGCTGTGGTTCGTTTTCTACTTTATGCTCAACGGCCTAGTGGGCAGCCTGGGGGGCAATATCGACCACGCGGCGCATCTGGGGGCTTATTTACCGGTTTATTGGTCGGAGCGCTGCTCGGCCGCACGCGGCTACCTGGCGCTACTGGCGGCGCCTGATTTTTTGGATTTCCCCCAAAAGCTCGGCAGTTACTATTTTGTTACTCGAATTAGCTTTAAACAAACAACCCAATAGCTAATTAGCAACGTAGTGTACCCATAACTTACAACCGAGTGGACGGCTGTTCTATTCTTCTTTACTCCTACCTCAATCTGACACCTGCATGAAGGCTCCTTTACTTTCTCTTTTGTTACTCGGTGGTTTATGGTGGTCGGGCACGGCTGCTGCGCAAAGCACCCTGGCTAATGGCACCTTTGAGGCTTGGGCTACGCAAAGCAATGTAGAAGCGCCCACGCAGTGGATTACCTCCGACGAGATTGGAGCGGCCATCTTACCGCTAGCAATAGGCGGGGTAACGAAATCGACGGAAGCGCACGCCGGCCAGTTTGCCGCCCGCCTGACTTTCAAGAACATAAGCATTCCGTTGGTAGGTAATTTTCCGATACCGGCAGTGTTATTACTTGGCACCGAAACCCCGTTAATCAATCCAAATAACTTGCCGCGCACACAGGAGGATATCCTTCGGCTGCGGCCCGGCGGCATCCCGTTTACGGCCCGACCCACGGCTATGCAGTTCTGGTTTAAGTACACCGGCACCTCCACGGAGACGGGCCAAGTGGGCTTAGTATTGTCGAAGGAAGGAACCATAGTGGGGCAGACTTCTATTCAGCTTATGGGTGGCGTACCGGATTATCGTCTGATAAACCTGCCCATCACGTACAGCGCCACCACCATGCCCGATACGCTGCGCATTTTCTTTGTAGCCGGCACGGGTGCAACGCCTTCACCTACTGCGTCTTTGTTTGTGGACGACGTGACATTGCCCCTTACCGTCACGGCCGACCGCAGCCCGCAGCTTGAAGCAGCGCTAGTTGTTTACCCCAACCCCAGCGCCAATGGTGAATTCTCGCTGGCTTCTTTACAAAAGCCCAGTGTAGCTACGGCGCCTTTTACCATTTCGGATGCTGCTGGCCGTATAGTACAGCGGCAGGGCGCGGCGCCCATCAGCGCCGCCAGTGGCCGGCTTATTAGTCTGCGGGGCCAGCCTGCGGGCGTTTACTTACTGCGCTTAAGCACGCCGGAGGGTACGCTGACGCGCAAATTATTGATTCAGTGACCGAAGAATTGCCCCCCGAGGGTTTTGCACCCAACCCTGACCTTACTAATCCAGAGCCCAAACCAGAGTCCTCATCAAGGTGGCAGCGGGCTAGGTCGGCTATGCGCCGGGCGGCTTCCTTGCCCGGCACGGGCCTTGATTTTCTGTACCGCACGGGCCAGGCGTACCGTCACTTTACCCTGCCAGTACTCAACGGTGCCATCGGCGACCAGCTAGCCGAACGCCAGGATCGGCGGGCCATTCAGATGAGCTTTCGCCAGCACGGTGCTGATGTTGCCGCTGCTGATTTACGCCTAAGCACTGAGCCGCAGAAAACCGTCGTGTTTCTGCACGGCCTGATGGGCGACGAGATGATCTGGCAGTCGGGCGCGGCCGATACTCCCCGCTACGGGCCGCTACTGCAAAAGGAAGCCAGTGTGCGGTCTCTGTATGTGCGCTACAATAGCGGCCTGCACATTTCGGAAAATGGCCAACTGCTCAATGTATTACTGACAGAGCTATTTGAGCATCACGCTGAAGTTATTGGCGAGTTGGTGCTGGTGGGCCATTCCATGGGAGGCTTAGTGATTCGCAGCGCGGGCCATTACGGCGCCCGTAAAGGTCAGGAGCAAGCGCCTTGGGTGAAGCATCTGAAGTCGGTGTTCCTGCTGGGCGTACCCAACGATGGGTCGTTTCTAGAGCAAAACAGCCACCTTACTTCCGTGCTGCTGCGCAAGATAAATGTGGCGCCTACGCGCTTTCTCAGCAAAGCCATGGACCAGCGCAGCAACGGCATCAAGGACCTGCGACACGCTTGGCTAGTGGATGAAGATTGGCAAAACCCGCGCGCCAACGACATTTTTGCCCCCCGCACCGTCGTTCCGCCCCTTCCCGGCGTGCACTACCATGTGCTGGTGGGCTCGCTGCTCAAAACCCTAGGCTCGGCCCTCGACCATTACTTCGGCGACGGCCTCGTAGGCGGCGGCAGCGCCATCGGCCGCACCTTCGGCGACCCGGCGCTCCCGGCTGGAACAGTAGTAACTACCAGCGTATTTGCCCAGCAAAGCCATATCGGGCTGCTAAGTAATCCGGAGGTGTATCAGTATTTGCGGACTAATGTGTAGCGAATCGCTCTGCTTCAAATAGCCTTATAGTTGCACAAAAAAGCCCCCAGAGCAACTCTGGGGGCTTTTTTGTGCAACTATAAGGCTTACTTAATCACAATTTCTGCAAATCCCGCCTTCACAACAGTTTCAGGCAGCATAGCGTCCGTTTCAGTCGCAGCTTCCGTCAAAGGAGCAGCTTTCGTATCGACGGTACCTTTCAGCGGGGCGAAGGGCAAGCCGTGAAATACCACCCGATAGGTAGCAAAGCTGGGCGTGTAGTCGCCTTCTATTTCTTGGCGGAGCGTGAGCGTGGCATCAGTGCCGATGACGGTGAAGCGGCGCGTCGTGGCGTGGCCTTCCTGGTAGCCGTAGCCTTCGCCGCCATCATCGTAAAGGACGCTGTGCTCCGTGCCGTTTTTGTAGTATACATGCAGCGTCACCTCTTCCACCACTTTCTCGCCCACGTACTGCATTACAGGGTAAAGCGGAATAACAGCGCCTGCCTTTACAAAGAGTGGAATACGGTCGAGGTTGGCGCTGGCCCACACTTCGGCCCCACCCGTACGAGCCTCATCGGTCCACCAGTAATACCACTGGCCTTTAGGCAGATACATCCAGCGGCCATCGGCGCCGGCGGTGGTAATAGGGCACACAAGCAGGTGGTCGCCAAGGCTGAATTCAGCCATGCGCAGATACGTATCCGTGTCAGTCTGGTCGAGGAAAGCTAGTGGACGAAGCATTGGCGTTCCCTGCTTCACATACTGCCAGAACGTGGTGTACACGTAAGGCAGCAGCTGGTAGCGTAGACTGATAAACTTGCGGGCCAGATCAGTTACTTCTTCGCCAAATGACCACGGCTCTTGGTCGCCATGGTCGCCGCTGGAGTGGGTGCGGAAGAACGGATGAAAGGCCGCCAGCGCAATCCAACGGGCATATAGCTCGCCATCGGGTGTTTCTACAAAGCCGCCCACATCGGAGCCGACAAACGAGAAACCACTGATACTTAGGCGCTGACACTGAATATTTGCCAGCCACAAGTGGTCCCAGGAAGCAATATTGTCGCCGGTCCAGGCGGAGGAATAGCGCTGCCCGCCAGCGTAGGTGCTGCGCGTGATAGTAAAAGGACGGTTGGGATAGGTAAACTGCTTCACGCCCGCGGCCGTGGCCCGCGCCATCTGCATCCCATAGATGTTGTGGGCCTTCTTGTGCGAGGCTGGGTTGCCGTCGTAGTTGAAGCGCACATCATCCGGGAAGGTACCTTTCTCGAACACGGCCGGCTCGTTCATGTCATTCCACACGCCGCGCACGCCATCTTCCTGAATCAAGCCTTTGAACAAGCCCGCCCACCACTCGCGCACATCGGGGCGAGTGAAATCGGGGAAGTTGCACAGACCTGGCCATACCGAGCCACGCATCAGTGGCCCATCGGCGCGCCGGCAGAAATAGTCGTTGGCCAAGCCTTCGGTGTACACCGAATAGTTGGGGTCAATCTTAATACCGGGGTCGATGATAACGATGGTTTTGAAGCCATCGGCGGCCAACTCCCGCACCATCGTTTTGGGGTCGGGAAAGTGGGTGGGGCTCCAGGTAAAGCACCGGTAGCCGTCCATGTAGTCGATGTCCAGATACAGCGCGTCGCACGGAATCTGCCGCTCCCGAAAACCGGTGCCAATAGCCCGGAAGTTGCTCTCGGGATAATAGCTCCATTTGCACTGATGATAGCCTAAAGCCCACATGGGGGCATTTCGGGCGGGCAAGTGAGACGAGTGTACTCCTGGGTTACTTCGGTGAGCGTGGGGCCGTAGAGAAAATAATAGTTCATCTCGCCGCCCTGCGCCCAGAAACTGGTGACGTCGGCGCGCTCGGCGGCGAAGTCGAAGCTGGCTTTAAAGGTGTTGTCAAAGAAAATGCCGTGAGCAATTTTCTGGTGCAGCTCCAGATAAAACGGAATGTTCTTGTACAGCGGGTCGGAGCCTTTTACGTAACCGTAGGTGTCGGTGCCCCAGTTGGTAAAGCGCTTGCCGCGCAGGTTCATGTTGTCGGGCTTGTCGCCGAGGCCGTAGTAATGCACGCCGCCCTGCACCTGCTTGCTCATCTTCACGATGTCGTTGCCGGTGTCATCGTCGTGCTCCCAGTGAAACCCTTTCTCGTCGGCCGACAGCACCGTACCGGAGCGGTCGAGCACGCGGGTAGTCAGGTTCTCCTTAAAAATAGTGCAGATGAGGCGGTCGGTGGTGATGCGATAGTGGTCCGGCTTTTCCCGAAACTCCAAAAAGTCCAGTGCGGCCCGAGGCAGATCGGCGGGCACGGCGTAACTGAAGTCGGGCGCGAAGCCAACCTCGGTGGCGTAGCGAAAGCGAAGTATTTTATCGGTAATTACCTCCAGACGCAGCTGCACGCCATTGTCGCAGGTAAAGAGAAACTCGTTATTTGTTTGCTTACATGAGACAATCTGGCCGGGCGAAAGCTCTTGCTTCCCTCTGGTAGCCAGATCGTTTACCATGTAATTGTTTTCCTGAATTATATCAGCCATGAGCGTAAGCAGCAGTAGAGATGAGCAAAAAAAAGTCCGGCCGCGCCGGAAAGTTTTTTCACATAAGTCTGCAAGGTAAAACTGATTACCGCGAAATTTAGCTAACCTTAGGAGCTGATTAAGTAAAACTCGACTGTACAGCCACTACAGGCGTTTTTTGCTGACCTTTTTTTTCCCGTCACCGTCCCTTCTCCATGGAAAATCCCAATCTTAAGGTGTTGTTGTTAGGCTGGGATGAGACTACGCAAGCCTCCAACTCGGGGCAACCAGAGTCGCTGCCGCTGTTGCAAGCCCTAGCTTCCAATACCACTCTGACGGCTATTCTGCCTCACCTGCCCACCGGCCAGCCTTCTAATGCGCGTATTACCAGCCTCGACACGCTAACCCTGGCGGATCTGGACGAGCTGCAGCCCGCGCGCGTGGTTGGTGCTTGGGAGTCGCCGGCGGCACCTTACATAGGAGCTACGCAGAACCAGGCGGATGGGGCGGACTCAAGCCAAACGACCCTGAACGAAACGGGATACATACAGCAAAAAAGCCCCCAGACCTTCTTCTGGCCGATGAGCAGGCAGTGGAAGCTTCGGAGCCCGGTGCCGATGAGGCCCACGACCTTGACCATCCCGGCGATAATCTGACACTGGATAAGCCAGCCGAGCCCATCCAACCAGAATATTTGCCCCCCATCGAGTTTTCGGCTGATCGTGCAACCTTACGCAACCTGCTTACGGCACTACCCGAAGCCCCCGGCGACCTTAATTTTCAGATTATTCAGTACACGCGCTTTGCTACGCGGCTGGCATTGCGCGAAGATTTTGGCGTGATCTACGCGCCCGAGTGGCACGTATGGCTAGCGGGCCTCGAAATCCGGCAGCTTACCGGTCGGCCGTTGGTGCTGCACGTACATTCGCTGGCGCTAGACCGCGATTCACTCAATGACCGCGGCTGGATTTTGGAGCTGGAGCGGTTGGCACTTCGCCGGGCTACGCTGGTTCTGGCCGCGTCCGAAGCCTTGGCTGAGCGCCTGCAAAGTGCGTATTCCGTTGCCGCCGACCGCATAAAAGTAGTTGCAGCCCACGATGAGGAAGCTCTGACTACGGCGCTACAATCCATCTCTCGGAACTAGTAGTAGCTGGCAGCGTTGTTTCTTTGTCAAAAAATTGACTGATGACGACTCCCTCCCCTACTGCCTCTGAGCAAACCTTCGACGCCCAGCTTGAGCTACACCGCTCCGATGGCGGCGTATTCCTGACCGTTCCTTTCAGTGTTGAGGAAGTATATGGGCAGCGTGGCACCCTGCACGTGCGCGGCACCATCGATGGTTTTCCGTTTCGTTTGCCTCTGACCCCTACCCCCGACGGCGAGCATATCCTGACCGTGCACAAGCAAATTCGCAACACGATTGATAAAACGTGGGGCGAAATGGTGCATGTTGTGTTGGCTCCCGACACGGAAGAAGACGTTCTGGATATTCCGGCCGAATTGACGAGTGCGCTGGCTCAAAACGACTTGCTGGCCAAGTTTGAGCAACTTTCCTACGCGCAGCGCAAAGAGTACGCCCAGTGGATAACCCGGGCCAAGAAATACGAAAAGCGCGCCGAGCGGGTCGCAGAAGCCATTGAGCGAATCAAAATTGGGCGCCGTTTTCGGTAAAAATCGAGTTTCAAGCGAAAGCGCCGTATCCAGCCACAACAGCTGGATACGGCGCTTTCGCTTGTAGTTATCTGCCTAGTGAGCACTAGCCTCGGCTACGGGCTGCTCAGGCATCACGCCAGATGGATCCATGTACATGACTTCCCACAGGTGCCCATCTAGGTCCTGATAGCCATGGCCATACATAAAGCTGTGCACCTCGGGCTCACGGGTTATAGTGCCTCCAGCGCTAACTGCTTTACGGACCATCTCATCTACCTCTTCGCGGCTATCTGCTGAAAGACAGATAATAGTCTCTGTGCTTTTAGTAGCGTCCACAATCTCCTTCTTGATAAACGTTTTGAAGAAAGGCTCTACCAAAAGCATCACGTAGATATTCTCCCCTACGATCATGCAGGTGGCATTTTCATCCGTGAATTGCTGATTGAACTGGTAGCCGAGTTGAGTGAAGAAATTCACCGACTTGTTGAGGTCT
Source organism: Hymenobacter radiodurans (assembly GCF_004355185.1). NCBI lineage: Bacteria > Pseudomonadati > Bacteroidota > Cytophagia > Cytophagales > Hymenobacteraceae > Hymenobacter > Hymenobacter radiodurans. Next base: position 1,179,994 of record NZ_CP037922.1, on the reverse strand, counting down.
TTTACGGGCAGGTTTACGAAGATCTGGGTTGCCATAACGTTGTGGTTTTAAGGAGTACCTAACAAAGATAAAAGCAACCCCAGCGAACGGAACTGTGCAAATGCGACAATGTAAGGGGGCATTTGCGACACTATTTTAGGTTCAATTTGTCCCCCACATTTCCACCTGCCTACTTCCAGCCAGTATTATACCCGTGCCAGTACCAAGGCCGTGCGGCTGGTTACATACAGGCTTAATTTGTCTACCTCATCTTCCTGGAAGGTTTCATAAATCAACGCATCATCCACGCGATTGAAGCCGTCAAATTGGGGCGAATCGGAGGACAGAACAACCCGGTAGCGACCTGGCTTGGGCACGAAGAAGCGGTAGTCTGGCACACTGCGCTCAACATGGAAGTTGAATACAAAAATTAGCCCCCCACGCTCGAAAATAAGGACTTGATTTTCGGGGTCGTTGTTGAGCAGATGGGCATGGGCAGCCGCCAGCAAACGGCGCGATTTGGCCATGCCGATCATTGCCTTGTCGAAGGCCAGTAAGTACTGATACTTAAGGTCGGGGTTATCGGCCAACGACCACTGCCGCCGCGCGTAGTGGTAGCTCCAGTCGTTGCCTTGGCGGGGAAAATCGACCCACTCAGGATGCCCAAACTCGTTGCCAATAAAGGTGAGGTAGGCTTCGCCTCCCAACGCTAGTGTGATGAGGCGAATCATCTTGTGCAGCGCCATACCACGAGCCACCACGGGGTCGGGGTCGTTTTTACTCATGTGCGAGTAAATGGCCGCATCCATAAGCCAGTGAGCCAAGGTTTTGTCTCCCACCAAGGCTTGGTCGTGCGACTCCGCGTAAGCCACGGTTTTCTCCCCTACGCGACGATTGGTGAGCGTGTACCAAAGTTCACCCAGGTTCCAATCTTCGTCGCGGCGGTGCTTGAGCAGCTTAATCCAGTAATCGGGAATGCCCATGCCCAAGCGATAATTGAACCCGACACCACCCTCGCTGAGGGGCCGGCATAAGCCGGGAAGGCCGCTCATATCTTCGGCAATAAGCAAAGCGCCGCGCTTTATTTCCTGCACCAGCGTGGAGGCCAGCTGTAGGTATAAGATAGCGTCTTCATCGGCCTCCGGACCAAAATACTGCGCATAAGAGCTAAATGCCACGCCCTCACCATGATGATGATAGAGCATGGAAGTTACGCCATCGAAGCGGAAGCCATCGAAGTGAAACTCCTCCAGCCAGTAGCGCAGGTTGGAGAGCAAAAACTGCTGCACCTCCGGCTGCCCGTAATTGAATAGCTTAGAATCCCAGCCGGGGTGGTTGCCGCGGGGCCCAGCGTGAAAATATTGTCCCCCAGAGCCGTCGAAATCAGCTAATCCTTCCGCTTCATTCTTCACAGCGTGCGAATGCACCACGTCCAGCAGCACCGCGATGCCCCTGTTATGCGCTTCGTTTATCAGGTGCTTCAACTCCTCGGGCGTGCCGAACCGCGACGATACTGCGAAAAAATTGGCCACATGGTAGCCGAAGGAGCCGTAATACGGGTGCTCCATTACGGCCATAAGCTGCAAGCAATTGTAGCCTAAAGCCTGCACGCGGGGCAGCACTTTTTCGGCAAACTCCAGGTAGCTGCCCACTTTCCCTTCTTCGGTGGCCATACCAATATGGCATTCATAGATGAAGGGCTCGCGCACATAATTATTGATCCGAAACTTCTGATCAGTCCAGATAAAGGGCGCTTCGGGACGCCACACCTGACCTGTGTAGTCTTTGGTTTCGGTGTCCTGCACGGCGCGCCGCAGCGTAGCCGGCAGGCGGTCTTTTGCCCCCGGTGGGTAACGACGTGTATTTTGTAGCGGCTGTAGTGCGTGAGCCGGTCTTTGTACTCCTTATCGGATAAAAACACTTCCCAAACACCATTTTCGCCTTTCTTTAGGGGCGTAGCAGCGCGGTCCCAGCCGTTAAAGTCACCAACCAGAAAAAGGCCTTCTGCGGCCGGCGCCCACTCCCGGTACCAATAGCCACGACGGCGAGCATCGTAGTTAAGGCCCAGCTGTTGGTGAGCGGTGGCAAATTTGCTCAGCGAACCATGCGATTGCTCAATTTCCTGCAAACGCTGACGCAGGCGCTCTTGCCGCGCCAGCAGCACAGGTTCGAAAGGTTCGAGCCAAGAATCCTGCTGCACGATGGGCAGGATAGCGGTTGAGGCAACAGTAAGGTCAGGAGTTTTCATAGCGCAACTAGAGTTTAGGCAAAACTATCATTACCGTTGGATTATCACCGGCTCCTCTTGCGGAAGTGGTGTTAGCGAGGCAGTTCGGTTCTTAAGCTACTCAAAGCTGCCTTATTTTTATCTTCTCAACGTAGCATGCGGTGCTGGGGGCAAATTTGCGGGCGTTTTAAAAAATATATTTTACCGAGACTATATTACTAAAAGGGGCACAAAGCTTGGTAACGGCTGTATGCCCTATCTTACCTGCATGAAGTCCCGCTTTTACTCTTTCGCCTTATTGGCACTGCTGGCTTGCACTACCAGCACCCCAACCGCTTCAGTTACTCCCGCCAACACGCTGGCGGCTCCGTTGCCGTCTTCCGAGCCGAGCCTCATTACGGCACAGGCTATGGTTGTGTCGGCGCACCCGGAGGCGTCGCGCATTGGCTTGGAAGTGTTGCAGAAAGGCGGCAATGCTTACGACGCAGCCGTGGCCGTACAGTTTGCTTTGGCGGTGGCATTTCCTACGGCCGGCAACCTCGGCGGCGGCGGTTTCTTTCTGTATCGGGGGTATGAGGGCAGTGTAGGCGCGCTCGATTTCCGGGAAATGGCCCCCGCAGCCGCCAGCCGCGACATGTACTTGGATAAGCAAGGCAACGTCATCACTGATCTGAGCACGGCGGGTCACTTAGCATCAGGCGTGCCGGGCACCGTAGCTGGCATGGTAACGGTGCACCAAAAGCTGGGCAAACTCCCCTGGACTGACCTTGTGCAGCCCGCCGTAGAGCTGGCTCGTCGGGGCGTGGTGCTCACGGCCAAAGAAGCCGCTGGCCTCAACCGCACCCGGCCAGATTTCATAAAGTACAACCCCAAGAACTTACCCGCTTATGTGCGGCCCGATGGAGATACGCGCCCTTGGCAGGCCGGCGACACTATCCGCTACCCCGACCTGGCTCGCACTCTGGAGCGCATCCGTGACCAGGGCCGAGCAGGGTTCTACCAAGGTCCAACTGCCAAGCTAATCGTAGCTGAGATGCAGCGGGGCGGCGGCATTATTACCGAGCAGGATTTGCTAAAGTATCAGCCCAAGTGGCGTACACCATTGCGCGGCAGCTACCGAGGCTACGATTTGATTGCCATGCCCCCACCCAGCAGCGGTGGCGTGGCGTTGCTGCAAATGCTACAAATGCTGGAGCCCTACGATTTGCGCGCCGCTGGGTGGCATTCGCCGCTGGCAGTGCATTATATCACGGAGGCCGAGCGTCGGGTATATGCCGACCGCGCCACTTACCTCGGCGACCCTGACTTTGGCAAAGTACCGATAGCCCAGCTCACTGATCCAACTTATGTGAAAAATCGGATGAGCACGCTGGAAAATAATGGTCGGGCTACTCCGTCTTCGGAGGTGCAAGCCGGCGCGGGCCTGCCTGTATACGAAAGCGACCAAACTACCCATTACAGTATCGTGGATGCTACCGGCAATGCTGTATCGTGCACTACTACGCTCAACGGCAGCTACGGCAGCAAAGTGGTAGTGGGCGGCGCGGGCTTTTTGCTGAACAATGAAATGGACGACTTCTCGGTGAAAGCTGGCGTGCCCAATTATTATGGCTTAGTGGGCGGTACTGCCAACGCGATTGAGCCCGGCAAGCGCATGCTTTCGTCTATGACGCCGACTATCGTTACGCAGGGCGACAAACTGTTCATGGTAGTGGGTACGCCCGGTGGCAGCACCATCATTACCAGCGTCCTCCAAACCATTATCCACGTGCTCGATTACGGCATGACCATGCAGCAGGCAGTATCGGCGCCGCGCTTGCACCACCAGTGGCTCCCCGACCAGATCGATGCCGAAGAAAATGCCCTCCTTCCCGCCGCCCGCGACACGCTCCAGCGCCGCGGCTACAAGATCAATCCGCGCAGTGCGTGGGGCGGGTCGATGCTATCCGTGTGCTCCCCGACGGCCACCTACAAGGCGGCGCCGACCCACGGGGCGACGATAAAGCGATGGGTTACTAGAACCAATCTTCGTTAACAACAGAAGAGGCTGAGTAAAGGCTATAATTAGTCTTTACTCAGCCTCTTTTACATTATACTAATCAGCTTTTACTTCAACTGACCGGCGGCGCTACTAAGCATTTGGCCTAGCTGCTGTAGCTTATCGGCCGTGGCACCGTCGGCGCCGGCAGCGGCTTTCGTGGTATGCTCGCCCAGCTTTGTCAGCGACTGACTGAGTTGGGTGGTGTCGGGCATGGGCGAATCGAGCAAATCCTTGAGGTTCTCTAGCTCGCGGGCCACACCATTTAATTTAGTATCGGCACTGACCTTGAGCGTATCAATCCAGCTGTTGATGCTGCGCGTGGCGCCGTGGCGCGCTTCGTGCAGGCCGCCATTCAGCGAATTCAGAGTTGAATCGAGGTGGGATAGGTTGTTGGGGGATGTTGACATAGCAGAGAAAGGCGTCGGAAAAGAGTAGAAAACAGAGTACCGGAAATCGGTCCGACACCTTTGCGGCGTCGGGCCAATCTCTGGGGGGCAAATTTGTGCTTAATGAATCTGACTAGCGGCCGCGCTAAGCGCCTGACCGAGCTGGCGCACTTTGTCCTGAGAACCGGGATCAGCCGACTCGGCAGCGCGTAGCGTGTGCTCGCCCAGCGTTTTTAATGACTGCTGCACCTGCATTGTGTCGGGCGCGCTGCCCGACAGCGCGTCGTTCAGGCGCTCCAGCTCCGAGGCAATACCCGAGAGCTGACCATTATTGGAGTGTTGCAGAGTACTGATCCAGCTCTGAATGTTGGGGCCAGCCTGGGGGGCTAATCCAGCAAGGTTGCCGCCTTGCAGAGCCTGAATAGTAGCGTCGAGCTGAGCAGTACCGGTTGATTTGCTTTCCTCTTGCATAACGATTGGGTTTTGGTAAATGGATAGATGAATAGGCTTACGCGCTCATCTCGGTACAGTTGAGTTTTTGGCGGTACATAATTATGTCCAAAATATTCATTATCAGATACTTAAAACAAATGAAAAACTAGTCTGTTAAGCGGCCACCTAACCCTTACGCACTGCCCTGCTAGCCGCTTGGTCTTGCGGCCATTAGCAGACTTAATAGCTTTTTATCTGTGCCTTTGAGCCCGAGCTAACAGGTACCCCAATCTCGCCGCGCAACCTTCCCTTCCTACCTTACGCTTGTATTGTGGTCTAAGCAAAGGACTGTGTTACCTCCGAGTACACTTTGCAGAGTTTCTTTGCTTATCCAAAAAGCCGCCTGCCCTCCGCTCCCACCCTATGTTGCCACGCTTACGCTATTGCCTACTTCTGTTCTCGCTCTCCACTACGCTGAGCCTGCCTAGCTATGGGCAGCGTACCGACGATGGGCCACCTACAAACGACCCATTTCCAAGGCCGAATGCTCTAGCTCGCTCCATTGCCGCGTATCGCTCCCATCAGTACACGGCCGGGCAACTCAGCATCAGGGCTACCGACGGGGCGACGCTACGGGTACGCCCGTGGGCTACGGGCGTCGTGCGGGTTGACTACTTTCCCGCAGGCCGCCCCACTCAGCCCGATTCTTCCATTAGCGTTGTCACGACGGCTACAGCTGATTTGGCAGTGGGTATGCGAGAAACCGCGCAAAGTCTGGAACTGAAGCTACCAGAAAATCTGCGCGTAACGGTAAGCAAACGTCCGCTCAGAGTGCACCTGCTGCGAGGTACCGATACCGTAGCAACGGAGGCTTGGGGGGCTTTTCAGCGCGGCGCAACTACCTCATCTTTAAGTGAAACAGGCGTGAGCTTCCGGCTGCGGCCCGGCGAGCAGCTTTATGGTACCGGTGCCCGGGCCTTGCCGCTTGACCGCCGAGGCCGCCGTCTGGAGTTGTATAACCAAGCCCGTTATGCCTATCAGAACGGTACCGAAAACCTCAATTTAACGCTGCCAGTTGTGGTATCGAGTCGGGGGTACGCGGTTTTTTTCGACAACCACACGGCTGGCTACCTCGATTTGGGTGCCACCAATAAGAGCGTACTGGAATACGGTGGCGAAGCCTTGCGCAACCTGGGCTACTTCCTCGTAACTGGCGACTCATATGCCATTATTCTGGACCGCTACACGGTGCTTACCGGCCGTCAGCCGTTGCCTCCGCGCTGGGCACTGGGCCTGATTCAGAGCCGCTTTGGCTACCGCTCCCAAGCCGAGACCGAAGCCGTGGCTCAACGCATGCGCCGCGAAGGATTTCCGCTGGATGCGCTGGTGCTGGATCTGTACTGGTTTGGTACTACCAAAGACCAGGGCAACCTCGATTGGGACTACCAGAAATTTCCCAAGCCCGCCACCATGATGCGCAATCTGGACTCGGTGGGCGTTAAGACCATTCTGATTTCGGAGCCTTATGTGATGCGCGCTTCCCGCAACGACTCCGTGGTGCGCACCCAGGGCCTGATTGGCACCGATTCGGTGGGCCGGCCTTTCACGGTGGCCTCGTTCTGGGCCGGGCCGGCCTCGTTGCTTGATATGTTTAAGCCCAGCGCCCACGAATGGCTATGGTCATACTACAAAAAGCGTAAAACGGAAGGCGTCGGCGGCTGGTGGAGTGACTTGGGTGAGCCCGAAAACCATCCCACCGAGATGCACCACGTCACGGGCTCCACCCGCCAGATACACAATGCCTACGGGCAGGCATGGGCCAGCATTTTTGCCGAGAACTACGCCCAGGAATATCCGCAAGAGCGCTTGTTCAATCTGGCGCGCTCCGGGTGGGCGGGTATGCAACGCCACAGCGTGTTTCCCTGGTCGGGCGATATTAACCGGTCGTGGTCGGGCTTTCAGGCCCAGATTCCCATTATGCTGGGCGTAGGCATGGGCGGCGTGGGCTATATGCATTCCGATGCCGGCGGCTTCTGCGTGGGCCCCATCGACCCGGAACTGTACACGCGCTGGCTGCAAATGGCTTCGCTCTGCCCCATTATGCGTCCCCACGGCGAAGGCGTGCCACCCGAGCCCTACTATTACCCAGAGCCTTACAAAAGCATCGTGCGCAACGCCGCCCGCCAGCGCTACGAACTGCTTCCGTACCTGTACACGCTAGCTTGGCAGAATGCCCAGACCGGCGCGCCACTAGCCCGCCCCATGAACTACGAGGCAGCTTCTGGGCTGGATAATGAGCAATTGGGCAACGTAAACGATCAATATTTACTCGGCCCTAATTTGTTGGTAGCGCCCATAGTACAGCCGGGGCAGCGCCGCCGCAACGTGCTACTGCCTGCCGGCACTTGGATTGATTTCTACTCTCATGAAACCCTAACTGGGAGGCAAATAGTAGGGCGCAACGCCCCACTAGAGCGCGTGCCGCTACTCGTGCGCGCCGGTGCTTTTCTGCCATTGGCTCCTTACGTCAACACCACGGCTCGCTACCATACCGACACGTTGCGCGTGCGATTCTACGCTGATTATGCTGTTCCCCAATCCAGCTTTACCGTGTATGAAGATGACGGAAAATCGGCGCAGGCGATGGCTGGGGGGCAATTTCAGCTCCTTGCTTTTGCGGGCGCTACTTCTGCTACCCAAACCGATATTCGCATAAGCACCAGTGGCCAGGGCTACGCCAAAATGCCCCCCAGCCGCATTATCGAGTTGCTGATTCCGCGTGTAGCTGCCGCGCCTGCCGCTGTGCTCGTAACTGGCCAGCCGGCGCCTGCTGATACCTGGCGTTACGATACTGCCACCCAAACTTTGCAGGTGCGGGTACGCTTTCAAAACCAGCCGCTTACCGTTGCTATACAGGGCCTGCGCCTGAATACTTTTTATACAGCCGCCGCTCCCGACCGCTTAACGCTAGCAGCACCCAGCGACCGGATTTTTGACGGCCGCACAACCCTGAATTATACGCTACACACCCCTGGCCAGTACACGCTTCGTATTCGCGACGCCCAGGGCCAGGTAGTGCGCACTTTCGCAGCAGCCACCGAAATGGGGGTTCATGAGGTATCCTGGAATGCGGAAGACCAGAACGGTCGTCGTCTGCCGGGCGGGGTATATACTGCCGAAATGCTGGGACAGCATCAGCGGCTGGTACTGGTTCGCCCGGACTAACTCTTGGCCCTGGTCGTGACTCAGCTGGTAAGGCTACCGTGTGGCAAATGATGACTCGTCCATAAAAACATCATCACCCCTACTCGCTTTTCGACGTAAACCGGAAGCATTTCTAACCTGGCTTATCCAAGCAAAACCCAAACTATTATCATGAACAAACGTCAATTAGGTAATTCTTCCCTTTCCATAACTCCCCTCGTATTAGGCGGCAACGTGTTCGGTTGGACGGCCGACGAAGCCACTTCTTTCGCCGTGCTCGACGCCTTTGTAGCTGGTGGCGGCAATGCCATTGATACTGCCGATGGTTACTCCGTGTGGGTGCCCGGCCACGTGGGCGGCGAATCCGAAACTATCATCGGTAAGTGGCTGAAGCAACGTGGCCGCCGCGACGACGTGGTTATCGCCACCAAAGTAGGCTGGGAAGTGAATGCGCAGAACAAGGGCTTGGCCAAAAACTATATTCTGCGGGCCGTGGAAGGCTCTCTCAAACGCCTCCAAACCGACTACATCGATCTGTACCAATCGCACAAAGACGACCTGACGGTGCCGGTAGAAGAAACGCTGGAGGCGTATGCTCAGCTGGTAAAGGAAGGCAAGGTGCGCGTAATTGGTGCCTCCAACTTTTCGGCGGAGCGCCTGCGCGAATCGTTGCAAGCCAGCGAGCAGCACGGCTTCCCGCGCTACGAATCGTTGCAGCCGCTCTACAATCTCTACGACCGCGCCGATTTTGAGCAGGACCTGTTGCCCTTATGCCAGGAGCACAACGTCGGCGTCATTCCTTACTACGGCCTGGCGTCCGGCTTCCTGACGGGCAAATACCGCTCAGAAGCCGACCTTAAGAAAAGCGCCCGCGGCGGCGGTGTTGGCCAGAAGTATCTGAACGAGAAAGGCCTTTCTATTCTGGCGGCCCTCGATGCAGTTAGTGCTCGCCTCAAGGCAACGCCCGCTCAGGTGGCGTTAGCCTGGATTATGGCTCAGCCCGGACTTACCGCCCCTATTGCCAGCGCCACGAGCGCCGAACAGGTAGAAGAATTGCTGAAAGCCACTGATCTACAGCTGGATGCCGAGGCGCTAGAGCAACTAGAAGGCGCCAGCGTAGCGGCTTAACTACAGCACGGGCAGCATTCAGCGCACTCTTCTGCTATAGTGATAAAAAAGCCCCCCAGTCAACGTCTTTCCCAAAGCGTTGGCTGGGGGCTTTTTATGTAGAATACTGGATACTGGCTCTCTCTTGCGCTATTTGGGAGGTTAACTGAGCCGCTTATTTTCGGCCGCCAAGGCTACTATCTGCTCCACTCGTTTCTGGCGCGTCTCTGGGCGTTTGGCGCTATTCAGATACTGAATGATTTGCCGTTTGGCGGAAGGCGGAAAGGCGGCAAAGTTGTGTTGGGCCACTACATTGGCAGCCAGCGCAGCTGCGAGTTCGGGGGGCATTTCCAGCGCGTCGCTGGCGTTAAGTGTGTCCCAGCTGCCATCCTGGCGGGCAACTTCAATCTTGCTCCAGCCCGCAGGCGTCATGCGGCCGTCGGCCAGTAGCGTTTCTATGCGCTGTTTATTCACCTTCGACCATACGCTACGAGGCTTGCGAGGCGTGAATAGCAAGTGGAAGCAATTCTCATCCCGCAAGCGCGGCAGGCTATCAATCCACCCGTAGCACAGCGCCTCTTCCACCGCCTCGGCGTAGGTCATTTGCCGCCGCCCGCTGGCTTTTTTGTACAGCACCAACCACACACCCGGCGAACTGGCATAGTGTGCTACCAGCCACGCGCGCCAACTGGTCGGGTCAGGAGCATCCACAATTTCATAGCTGTCAATAATGCGCGCCATACGTATGAGCGGAAGGAACTGGGGGGCAATTTTGGAAAGGCAAGCGGTTAATTGGTCGAGTAATTATACGGAACATAGTTTTCCCACTGCCACGGCGTAAACGTGTCGCCAAGCAGCTTTTCCAGCAGCTCTTTGAACAGCTTATCCGCGTTGGAGCTGTTACTCATTATAACTAAGCCCTTCTTCCGATCCCCGAATGCTAAGCTGTGGTTTTCCCACCCATCATCGTGGCCCTCCTTGAAGTACGCGGGACCATATGGCGATTCAAATACTCCCCAGCCCAGCCCGTAAGCCAGCTTGATGGCTTTGTTCTCGTCGGTGACTACGGTGGCCAGCGGACCAAACTGCGCCTTGAACGGAATGGCTACCTGCGCCCGTATCATTTCCTGCTTCGCCCTGGGCGTCAGCCCTTTACTCTGCATTACGGCAGCCATAAAGGTAGCGTAGTCGGTGATGGTGGTTTCCATGGAGCCCGCTGCTTGGGCCTCGTCGCGCTTTTCCTTGGGCACCGCCTTGCCATCTTCCATGTAGCCAATGGCAAAGTTGTTCTCAAACGCTGGCTGCCATACATAACTGGTGCGCGTCATACCCAAAGGCTTAAACACCCACTCCTCGCTTAGCTGCAACAGGCCCTTTCCAGTGATTTTCTCCACCGCCACCTGCAACAGCTGTAGTCCTTCGCCGGAGTACCAGTATTGGGCACCGGGGGCAAACTTAAACCGCAGCTTCTCATCGGGTTCAAACCAGCGCCAATTGGGAAAGCCGGTAGTGTGGGTGAGAGCCATACGGGCGGTAAGCTGCTTCCAGCGCGCATCAGCGGCGAGGTCCTGGTAGTCCTTTAGCTCGGGCAGGGGCTTGCCAAGATATTGATACAGTGGCTTATCCAGATCCAGCGCACCTTCCTGCACCAGCTGCATCACCAGGTAGGCAAACACCGCTTTGCTGAAAGATGCAGCGTACATGGCCGTCTGGGGTTCCAGGGGCAGACGCTTCTGCACGTTGCGGTAGCCAAACGCTTTCACGTAGCGCACCTTATTGTCTTCCAAAATAGCGAGCGCTAAGCCCGGCACCTTTGCCGAATCCATGAGCGCGGGCACTAGCCGCTCTATTTCCTGCACCGATATGTGGCTGCCATCAAGCCGCTGGATAGTAGCTTTCTGCGCCAGCGTGCCCGGAGCCACCAGCAGCACCAGCATAAAGGCAAGCAGTAGCTTCTGTAGTTGCAGGGCCGTGTGCATGGGCTTGCTGATTAGTCGTAATCACCTATACTTTACGATGGTAAAGCACGCACTATTTAGCTATTTTCCAACTACTTATCAGCTTTGGCAATTATGTCAAACGTCAGGCTGAAATCGTTGCGGATGGCGTAGTTACCCAGGTTTTGAAAGAAGCTGCTGGAGTTATAACTCACGCCAAACTGCGTGCGGTCGAGGCTGGCGGTGCCCTGTATCTGTAGGCCTTTGGGGTGAGGCGTAACAGTGACCGGAAAGCGCACCGGCTTGGCAATGCCTTTCAGCGTAAGCTCCCCCACCGCCTGCCCCTTCACGACTTCACGCAGCACGAAAACGGCAACCGGAAAGCGCTCGGTATCAAAGAAATCTGCCCCCCGCAAGTGTTCCTGCAACTTGACATCGGTATGCGTGATGGTGTTCATATCGAACTCAAAGCGCCCCTGGCGTATGGTAGCGCCATCGGAAGTGAAGGTGCCGCGCCGAAGTTGGAGCAGCCCACTGGGAGCCCAGGAGCCAGCTTCCGCGTAGCCCGTCCAGGTGAGACGGCTGGCAGCAGGAAGTGCTTGGTAGGTGGTAGTGGCCGGCCGGAAAGCCAGGCAGAGAGTAACAACGAGTGTTAGAAGCAGCGCTTTCATGGTCGTGTTTATAAGTAAAAGTTTCGATTGTGACAGGAAAAAAGCCCCCCGGAAGCAGTAGCCTGGCTTAGCGCACGGTGGCCTCGGTTTCTAGTAGGCCCATGCCTTTGTAGAGCTTGCCATTTTTGTCTTTGGCCAGGATGTACCAGAGTGCGTCGCCGCCGTAGAGCTGCTGAGCGCTGGTGGCGTAGCGGTAGTTTTTGGCGAACGTGTAGGTAATTCCTTGGCGCAGCTGGCCGTTGGGGCAGTTGAAAAGCTCGGCAAACTCGGCGGGCGTTTCGCGCATATTGGCCTTCCAACCCTCGGCGCTGTACCAGATAAAGCTGCCGCACTCTACCACCTCCAGGTCGGCCACCTCAGCGCGCAGCATCGTGCTGTGCTTCCACACAAATTGGCCTGGCTTGGCGGGGTCGGCCTCGGGATAATTGGGGTTGGGCGTGTGCCAGAGCGTGAGGCCCACCGGCACCTGACGAAGCTTGTCGGGCAGGACGCGGGTATGATCGGTCCAGGCGGTTTGGGCCGCTGCTGAGAAGCTAAGGGCCAGCAGTGCCAGCGCCAAGAGAATGTTTTTCATGACCACGAGTGGAGTAGGTGAATACGATCCAAAGGTGGGCGACCTAGTTCCGTTAAGCGCCCCAGATACAGATGTGGGGCGTACCAGATCATGATGTGGCACTAAGTGGCGCCGAAAAGGGGCTTCCGAGCTCTGTAGTCAATGGCAGCAGCTCACTGGGGGGCAAATTCGCTGGGTGCCACGCCGGTGAATTGCTTAAAAATTCGGTTGAAGGTGGTCTTGGAATTGAAGCCGCATTCAAAGGCAATTCCCAGCAACGTGAGGCGGGCCACATCGGCAGGATTAGCGAGGCGGCGCTTCACGGCTTCCACCCGGTAGCCATTCACCAGGTCGTTGAAAGACTGCCCAAAGCCATTATTAACGGTGAATGAAATTAGTCGCGGCGCCAGACCCGTATGCGCCGACAATTCGGCTAGCGTGAGCGTGGGGTTCAGATACAGCTGCTCGTCTTCCAGCGCCTGACGAATGCGCTCCAACACCGCCGCATCAACCGCAGCCGGCGCCTGGCGCACCGTGGGCGCTACGTCAACCGCATTGGAGGAGGTAGAAAAAAGCCCCCCGCTCGTCTCCCCAGGCAATAGCGTTTCGCCTACTGGCTGGGGGGCTTTTTCAGCCGCTTGCAGGGGCGCAAAATGCACAGCTCGCATGTCGGCCTGGCGCAGGCCTACCACGCCAATCAACAGCACCACCCCGCCTAGCAGCCAGGTAGAATAATCGTAGGCGTAGTACAGATGAAAGAATTCGCGCAGCACTACCTCCACCAGCCACTGCACGCTCACCACGCCCAGCGCCAGCAAAAGCACCCGCAACCACTTCAGGCGCAGCTGCGACAGTTCCGAGAAATTGTCGGGTAACCAGCGCCGGTAGCGCCGCAACAACTGCAAGCTCAAACCCAGATAAATAATCAGCGACACCCAGGTGCCGATAAACTCTATCCGGTACGTGTATGGCTGATGCACCTGCTCCCAAAACCACAGCCGCGTTTGGTAAGGTTCGAACCGGAGCCACCAGTAAAGCACTGCCTGCACCAGTACGGGCACAAAGTGCCACAGATGCCGCCTACGCAACTGAAAGGGCTGACTTACTAGACTTTGCACATAAAAGTAGAGCAGCGGCCCAAAGGCTAGGGAATAGTAAATTGGGGTAAAATACCAGTTGGCATTCTGGCCATACAGTCCTGCGGCGCGCCACAATCCGTCCAGCACCCAGAGGGCAATAGCCAGCAGCAGCAACGCCAGAAACCGGTTTGGGAGTTGGTTGTGGGGGGCAAACCACAGCAGTCCCGCCGCGAATACTGCCTGGGCCAGCACCGCAAACAGAAGAACAATTGCCGGGGTAATAGTGAGCTGCATAAAGTGAATTCTGTGGTTCAGAACATCATTGGTAACGTATTCCCAACCGGCCATTACCTCCGCCTTATGCCCTTAACAGCACTAGCTTCGAAGTGATTTATAAGCTGGTATTCACTGAAACCAGCGCAGATAGCTTAATCCCGAGAATAATGAAGTAATATATCATTTCGCTATTTTACTGTCCGAAGAATCAATATGCCACCCTTCTCTGCGCCTCCTTTTTTCGCCAACCGAGTGGCCTATATTGCTGGCACGGCGCTGCTGGCCGGCACTCTCGATATCAGCGCGGCCATGACCAACTTCGCTGTTTCGACGGGCGGTAGTCCGTTGCGGGTGCTGCCTTATGTGGCCAGTGGTGTGTTTGGCAAAGCAGCCTTTAGCGGCAGCCCTCTCATGTTGGTCTGGGGCCTGGTATTCCACTTTAGTATTGCGCTGGTATTCACCGTCTTCTTTTTTGGCTCTACCCACGCTTGGCTTGGCTGGGGCGGCATCCGGTACTGGGCGGATTGCTTTATGGGATAGGCGTGTGGCTGGTAATGAACCGGGTAGTGGTGCCGCTCTCGCAGGTGTCTACGGGGCCATTTAACCCTACGCAGGCAGTTATAAACGCCGGAATTCTGATGCTTTGCATTGGATTACCAATTTCCCTACTGGCTCATCGATACTATCAGCGCCGCTCGTCTCAAGCCTAATAGAAAGCCTTCACCACTTTACTGAACGGGGAAAGATAAGCATCTTTGACAGTCTCGAACCTGCCATCTATGCGTCTAACACCTTACTACCTTTTCGTTCTTTTCGCCTTTCTGGGCTGCGCCAAAACTCCTTCCAAAACCGCGCAGCAAACCACTCAGACCTCCAATAGCCTTTATTTCCCCGCTGCCGATGAAGCCTGGCAGCGCAAAGAGGCCGCACAAGTAGGCATGGATGCCGCCCTGCTGGAACAGGCTGTAGCCTTTGCTAAGCAGCAGGAAACCACCCAGATGAAGCCTGATTTCTCTACCCAAAAGGAGATTTTTGGCGAGCCGCTCGGTCCGTTGCCCACCACTCGCGCCGCTACCAATGGCCTCATTCTACGTCACGGCTACATCGTGGCCGAGTGGGGCGACACCAAAGCAGCCGACCCAACCTACAGCGTGGCCAAAAGTGTGCTGTCGACTATTGTGGGGCTATCCGTAGAGAAAGGTATCATCAAGGATGTGCGCGACCCCGTAGCCAACTACATTAAAGATGGCAGCTACGCCTCCGCCCAAAATCAATCGATTACCTGGGAGCACCACCTGCGCCAGACCAGCGAGTGGGCCGGGGAACTATGGGGTAAGAATGTTAATTTCCTTGGCAAAGAAGCCTTTGGCCAGGGTGAGCGCAAGCCCCGGGCCCTTCAGCCGCCCGGCACCTACTACGAGTACAACGATGTGCGCATCAACCGCATGGCGCTGTCGTTGCTACAGCTCTGGCGCAAGCCGCTGCCCGAGGTATTTCGTGATGAAATAATGAACCCCATCGGAGCGTCAAACACATGGCAGTGGGTACCGTACCGCAATTCTACCGTCGAAATTGATGGTAAGGCAATGCCTTCCGTGAGTGGCGGCACCCGCTGGGGGGCGGCCTCTGGATCAGCGCCCGCGACGAGGCACGATTTGGCTACCTCATGCTGCGTCAGGGCCGCTGGGGGGCAAAACAGCTCGTACCCGCCAGTTGGATAAAGCAGGCAACCACCCGCGGCCCCGTCGGTCCCGACTACGGCTATTTATGGTGGCTCAACACGGAGCAGAAAGCCTGGCCCAGCGCTCCGGCCACTAGCTATGCAGCTCTCGGTGCCGGCTCCAACACTATCTGGATCGACCCCGAGCACGATATAGTCATCGTGTGGCGTTGGCACGATGGCAAGCCTGATGAACTCATTAAGCGGGTGCTGGCGGCAGTACGGGAATAACGGCCGCTATATAGGATTTGTAAAACGCCTACGTACCATAGCTCAGCAACTTCAAGAACCACATCCGCCTCAGACAAGTCGCTAGGCACTAGCGAACTTCTCAAGTATCATTTCCTTTTCTTTTATGCCTGCTACCCAAACCACTTCTCTTGATATTCCAGCCTTATCATTGAGCCGCCGCATTAAGAATACTAGTCTGGTGATAGCGGGTATTCTGTCGGCGGGCTTTGGCTTGAAAGGCTTCCTGTTATCTAGTCATTTCATCGATGGGGGCGTCACGGGAGTTTCTATGCTGCTGTCATCCACGCTAGGCATTCCCCTTCCCTTTCTGCTTATTATCATCAACATTCCGTTTTTGCTGCTGGGCTATCGCCAGATAGGGATGGCCTTCGCGATAAAAAGCGCCGTCGCTATTGCTGGCTTGGCGTTGTGTTTGGCCGTGATGCCTTTCCCCGATGTCACTCCCGATTTCTTCCTGACCTCCGTTTTCGGGGGGTATTTATTGGTGCGGGTATTGGCCTGGCCATGCGTGGCGGGGCCGTGCTCGATGGCACGGAGGTAGCTGCGCTCCTCATCAGCAAGCGCAGCTCCTTGCTCAAGGTCAGCGACGTTATTCTGCTGCTCAACATCGTAATTTTTGGCGTGGCCGCTTTTATCCTGGGCGTGCAGGTGGCGCTGTATTCAATTCTGACCTATGTTTCAGCCTCCAAAGCGCTTGACTTTGTGCTCAATGGCATAGAGCAATACACGGGCGTCACTATTATTTCATCCCAAAGCGAGGCCATCCGGCAGGCTGTTACCACCAATCTGGGGCGGGGCGTAACCATCTATCAGGGCAAGCGTGGCTTTGGCCATCGGGGGCACCAAGACCTGGCAATGGATATCCTGTTTACCGTCGTTACGCGTCTGGAGCTTCCTGCCCTTCGCGCCGAAATCCGCCGCCTCGATCCGCAGGCGTTCGTGGTGCAGCACCACATTGATGATGCGGAAGGTGGCATGGTTAAAAAGCGTCCATTCCATTAAGAATACGAAAGAAGCCAGACAGTCAGGAGGTTTAGCTCAACACTAAGCTACTTTGTCGCGTTAGGGTAGCAGAAATCATCTATCCCTATGCTTTTCCTTGCTGCCCCTATTGAGCCCTTTGACTGGAACCGTATTTTCCTGTCCGAGGACATGCCGCCGCTATTTCTCTTGGAAATAGCTTTTCGCTGCCTGCTTACTTACCTGTTTATTATTGGCGCCTTGCGCGTCACGGGCCGGCGTGGCGTACGGCAGCTTTCCCTCTTTGAGCTGAGCATTATCCTGGCGTTGGGCTCGGCGGCCGGCGATGCCATGTTCTACGATGATGTGCCTATCCTGCACGTACTCGTGGTATTCTTGATGGTGTCGGGCCTGTATCTGCTCTTCAACCGTCTAACCGAGCGCTTTCCTCGCTTCAGCGATTGGCTGGAGGGCGCGCCCGTGCTTTTGGTGGAAGATGGCCGAATCCATCTAGAAAATTTTACCAAGCAAAACTTAACTCAGAAGGAGCTTTTCGGCGAAATGCGCCAATTACAGGTTGAACACTTGGGGCAGGTGCGGCGCGCTTACATTGAAGCTACCGGCGATATAAGTCTCTACTTTTTTGAGGATAAAGATGTGAAGGCCGGCTTGCCCATCTGGCCGGAAAGGGTGGCCGACACGCACCGCCGGGTTCAGGGAGCTGGCTCTCATGCCTGCGCTCAGTGCGCACACGTGCAGGAGCTAGCGCGCGGCGAAGCAGCCAAATGTCGCGTCTGCCAGCACGATTCCTGGGTAGTAGCCTGCTCTGCTTTGCGAATCGCGTAAGAAGTTTTTGCGCCTGCCTTTACTTCATGTGGTATTATTGCGGCTTCACAGTCAAGCAACTGTAGCCATTGGCCTTGCCTACTCTATTGCTTGAGCCAGCCTATCATCTTTGCTTTAAGTGCTGTTCAATCGTATCGACGGCGCTAATTTGCCCCCCAACATGTCCAGCGCAACTCAGCCTCTGCCTTATCTTATCATCGACTTCGACAGCACCTTTACCCAAGTGGAAGGCCTCGACGAATTGGCGGATATTGCCCTTCAACATCACCCAGAGCGGGAAAAAATCGTGGGGCAGATTCGCAGCCTCACGGATCGGGGTATGAGCGGGGAGCTGAACTTCTCCGAGTCGCTGAAGCAACGTCTGGCACTGTTGGAAGCGCGGCGCGAGCACTTGCCGCTGCTGGTGGCACAGCTCAAAACCAAGGTATCAGACAGCATTGTGCGTAATCGCAGCTTTTTTGAGCGGTTTCGGGGCCGCATCTATATCGTGAGCAGTGGCTTCCGGGAGTTTATTGAGCCCGTAGTAGCCGACTTTGGCATTGATTCCGACCACGTGCTGGCCAATACCTTCACCTACGATACTGGGGGGCAAATTACGGGCTTCGACGCCGACAACGTGCTGACCCGCGACGGAGGCAAAATTGAGCAGCTCCGCCAGCTTGATCTTGCCGGCGACGTGTACGTGCTCGGCGACGGCTACACCGATTATCAGATGCGCGAAGCCGGCCTAGCCAACCGCTTCTACGCCTTCACCGAAAACGTGGCCCGCGCCGCCGTCGTGGCCCAGGCCGACGAAGTTATTCCGTCATTCGACGAGTTTCTCTACCAAAATAAGCTTCCCATGACGCTCAGCTACCCCAAAAACCGCATCAGCGTACTTTTGCTTGAAAACCCCGACGCTCGCGCCGCCGAGCTTTTCCGGCAGGAAGGCTACCAGGTGGAAAGTGTGCCCGGCGGCCTCGATGAAGATGAACTGGTAGAGCGCATTGCAGGCGTGAGCATTCTCGGTATCCGATCCAAAACGCAGGTAACGCCCCGCGTCCTTGAAGCGGCCAATCGCCTGATTGCCGTCGGAGCCTTTTGCATTGGCACCAACCAGATTGACTTGGTAAGCTGCATGAAAAAGGGCGTGGCCGTGTTCAACGCGCCCTTCTCCAACACTCGTTCAGTGGTAGAGCTGGCCTTGGGTGAAATCATCGTACTGGCCCGCCGCATCCCCGATAAAAACCCCAAAATGCACCTGGGTGAATGGGACAAATCGGCGCGTGGCAGCTTCGAGATTCGGGGTAAAAAGCTGGGCATTGTGGGCTACGGCAACATCGGCAGCCAGCTTTCGGTGGTGGCCGAAGCTATAGGCATGCAAGTGCTTTACTATGATATAGCCGAGAAGCTTCAACTGGGTAATGCCGTGAAGTGCCGCACGTTGCAGGAGCTCTTGCAGCAGGCCGACGTGGTGACGCTACACGTAGATGGCCGCGCCGAGAATAAGAATCTCATCGGGGCCGAAGAATTTGCGCACATGAAGCCGGGGGCCATTTTTCTCAACCTCAGCCGCGGCCATATCGTGGATATTTCGGCGCTGGCCGACGCCGTGCGTAGCGGTCATCTTGGCGGCGCCAGCATCGACGTATTCCCTTACGAGCCGAAAACCAATCACGAAACCTTCGAAAGTGAACTGCGAGGCTTGCCCAATGTCCTGCTCACGCCTCACATCGGTGGCAGTACGGCCGAGGCCCAGCGCAACATCGCCGAGTTTGTGCCCGAGCGCATTATGGGCTACGTGAATACCGGCAACACTCAGCAAAGCGTGAACCTGCCCAACATCCAACTTCCGGTGCAGCAGGCGCATCGTCTTATTCACTTGCACGCCAACGTGCCCGGCGTACTGGCCAGCATCAACAATGTATTGGCAGACCATCAGGTCAACATCCTCGGTCAATACCTCAAAACCAACGAGCACATTGGCTACGTGATTACGGATATTGATAAGGAATACGCGCCGGAGGTAATTGGGGCACTGCGCAAAGTAGAGCACACGATTAAGTTTCGGGTGCTCTACTAGCCCCTACATCCGCTCGCGCACTTCTTTCAGCACCCGCTCCATTTCGTGGCGCACGACGGTAGTTTCAGCTACGTGGTTATTATTCATGAAACTGACCGCCAATAGCTTACCCTTGCGCGTTTTTAGATAGCCGCACACATTGTGGTTGTTGCTGAGCGTACCGGTTTTGCCCCAAAACCACGGCCCGGCAGCATCGCGGTACACGCGGCGCAGAGTGCCGTGGCCACCACCCGCCGCCAGCAAACTCAGCAGCCGAGGTTCCGGCACTTCCTGGTGCAGCTTGAGCAGCAAGGCTGATAAGGTACGGGGCGTAATCAGGTTCTTGCGCGAGAGGCCGGAGCCATCTACCCAATGCGGAGCATCAGGCAAATCCTGCAAATACTGCGTGCGCACGGCCCGAATAACGCTTTGCGTACTCAGCGAATCGGAGCGCAGGCGCGCGGAGCACATGAGTAGCAGCTGTTCGGCCAGCAGGTTGTCACTGACTTGTAGCATCCGCCGATACAACGAATCAGCGGGCAAGCCAGCGAGGGTACGCACCGCCTCTTGCGGCCGAACAGGGCGCCAGGGGGCATTTAGCACGGGCCGACGCAGAGTATCCTGTAGCAGTTGAAGGACTAGCTGCGAGCTAGGGCGAAACGGCGTTTCGTCTATCCACTTTTTGGGCGACGTAAAGTACACGAAGCGATTGTCCGTTAGCTCGCGGCGCACGTGGTCATCGGCTGGGTGCGGGAACCCGGCCGGTGCTTCCTTCACAACGGGATTGAAGAAGCGTGGGCGCACGGCGGGCCGCCGGTTTGGGCCCGCATAGAAGCGAATAACATTGCCATACACGGGAAAAGCCGAGCGCTCGGGCTGGTAGTAATAGTTGTAGTCGTCCCAGCTCCAGCCCGGTCCAAAGGCTGCCTGAGCCATCGGGATTTCGCGGTAAACCAGTTTTTCAGGGCGATTTTGCAGGAAATCAAAGGCCTTGCGCGAAGGCACATCACCGTGGAGCAACGTGGGGTCGCCGGTACCCCAGAACAGCAGAGAGTCGCCGCGCACGACGTAGCGCAGGCTGGGCAGGGAGTCGCCGAGCAAGTGCAAACCGGCGTAGAAGCTGAATAGCTTCATATTGCTGGCCGGCGTAAAATAGCGGTCAGCGTTGAGCTCATATAGCTTTTCGCCCGACGCTACCTCGCTAATAGAAACTCCCACCTGATGCTGGCGTAGCACCGGAGACTCGGCAATCATCTTGTTTAGCCAGCGGGGGCCTTTTCCCCGATTCGCGCTCATTTCCTCCTCTTCGTCATCGCTGGCCATACCAGAGTGCGGCGCGGCGGCGCTCAGCGGAAACAGCAACAAAAACAAAAACGGCAGTGAACGCAGGAAAGACGGCATGGTGCAAGCAGTTATCTATGCAATTTGCACAGCATTATATCGGAAAGGAAGCGCTGGGGGGCTTTTTTACTACTCAACGACCCTTACTGTGGGCAGCAATATTTGTGCTGGGCACAGTTGAGCCCGAAGCTGCACCCGCAACAACTGCGCCGTTGGCAGCCTAATCTCCGCGCTGCCGGGGTCAAAGCAAGCTAAAGTTGGGATTCGATGGCCGAAAGCTTCGCTGCCCCGGATATTCCGCCTAACTTTGTTTCCCGTTATGCCAGACCGAAATATCTCTTCTCCGACTGCGACGGCCAAGTACATCTTTGTCACCGGCGGAGTCACCTCCTCCCTGGGCAAAGGCATCATCTCCGCCTCCCTAGCCAAACTCCTGCAAGCCCGCGGCTTCCGGGTCACCATCCAAAAGTTCGATCCCTACATCAATATCGACCCCGGCACGCTCAATCCTTATGAGCATGGCGAGTGCTTCGTGACGGATGATGGGGCTGAAACCGACCTTGACCTAGGCCACTACGAGCGGTTTCTGAACACGCCTACATCCCAGGCCAACAACGTCACCACGGGCCGCATCTACAACCACGTGATTAGCAAGGAGCGCGAAGGCGCTTACCTAGGCAAAACCGTGCAGGTGGTGCCCCATATCACCGACGAAATCAAGCGGCGTATGCTGCTCCTGGGTCAGGGCGATGAATTTGATATCATCATTACCGAAATTGGTGGCTGCATCGGCGACATTGAAAGCTTGCCGTTTGTGGAGGCTGTGCGCCAGCTACGTTGGGAATTGCCCCCCAACGACTCGTTGGTGATTCACCTCACGCTACTCCCCTACCTAAAGGCGGCTGGCGAGCTCAAAACCAAGCCCACGCAGCACTCAGTGCGCGACCTACGCGAAGCTGGCTTGCAGCCCGACATTCTGGTGTGCCGCTCCGAGCACCCTATTCCACCGGAAATGCGCCGCAAAATTGCGCTTTTCTGTAACGTCAAGATCAACTCCGTAATCGAAAGCCTCGACGCGGAAAGCATCTACTCTGTGCCGCTGCTCATGCTCAAGGAGCAGCTCGACGAGCGGGTTATCAAACGCCTGCGGCTGACGGGCGGTGCCCAGCAGCCCGATCTGGAAGTTTGGAAAGACTTTTTGGGCCGACTCAAAAATCCTACGGAGGAAGTAACCATTGCGCTGGTGGGCAAATACGTGGAGCTACCCGATGCCTACAAGTCCATCAACGAGTCCTTCGTGCACGCTGGGGCGCATAATGAGTGCAAAGTCACGGTGCGTAGTATCCAATCGGAGCATATTACGCCCGAGAACGTTGCTCAATTGCTGCAGGGTGTAAATGGGGTATTGGTAGCACCGGGCTTTGGTGAAAGGGGCTTCGAAGGCAAAGTATGCGCGGTGCGCTACGTCCGCGAGAATAATATTCCCTTTTTCGGTATCTGTCTGGGAATGCAAGTAGCCATGGTAGAGTTTGCCCGGCACGTATTGCAGCTGAACAGCGCCAACTCCACCGAAATGGACCCTTTGACGCCCACCCCCGTCATTGCCATGATGGAGGAGCAAAAAAATATCACGCAGAAAGGTGGCACCATGCGACTGGGCGCTTACGACTGCGACCTGCGTCGTGGCTCCAAAGCAGCCAAGGCCTACGGCCGCAACCACATCAGTGAGCGTCACCGTCACCGCTACGAGTTCAACAACGAGTATCTGAAGGACTTCGAGGCGGCAGGCATGATAGCTTCAGGCGTTAACCCCGGCACGGGTCTAGTGGAAGTGATAGAGCTGAACGGCCACCCGTGGTTCGTGGCCGGGCAGTTTCACCCCGAGTTGAAAAGCACCGTAGAGAACCCTCATCCTCTATTTGTACGCTTCGTGCGGGCCGCTATTCAGCACCACAAGAATGAGGTGTAACTAATTGATTGTTAACATAGAGAGGAATTTGGTTGAGTTCATGTTCACTACTCAGCCAGATTCCTCTCTTGCTTGTACAACGGGTCCATTTTCCTGCCACCTCGCCCGATTTTTCTGCTTCTGCATAAAATAAGCTGCTACTACCGACCTTTGTAGCAGCGCTGCCGAATTTTCGCTGGCAACAATAGCGTGCTGGGCGCATTTTTCCAGCTCTTTTCTTAGTACCGAATACCTACGCATTTATTTACCCTTCAATGGACAAGAACTCAGCAACCGGCCTATTCTTGATTTCGGCCTTGCTCCTCATCTATTTGTTTTTCTTCGCGCCGAAGTCGGAGCCGGAAAAAGCCCCCGCAAAGCCGGCGGCTACTGCTAGTACTGCTCCCGCCAAAGCTGCCACCGCTACGCCTGCTCCCCTCGACTCTGCCGCGATGGCACAGGCCCTGGGTAATTTTGCTGCGGCGGCTCAGGGCACAGCCCAAGATGTGCAGCTTGCCAACGACGACCTGACCATTACCTTTTCTACCAAAGGTGGCCAGGTGCAAGCCGTGCGCATCAATAAGTACAAGACCTTCTTTGGGCAGCCTTTCGACCTGCTGGATAAGGAAAGCGCCAAAATTGATACTCGCTTTCGTACCACCGACGGCCGCACGGTGCGCTTCTCTGATCTGTACTTTCAGCCTAGCGCCGCGCAATCTGTCACAGAGGGCAACCGCCAAGGCCAGCGCCTAACTTTTACGGCTGCCGTGGCCGGGGGGCAAATTGAGCAAGTATATACGCTCTACAATGATTCTTACGAAGTTGGCTACGAGATGCGCTTTGCTGGCCTGGGCAATGTTATTGCCCAAGAGCCGATGACACTCACCTTCCTCGACCGTGTGCGCCAGACGGAGCAAGACCGCGCTCAGAATCGCAACCATACGACCATCAATCATTATTTAGCCAATGATGATCCAGGCTCCTTGTCCGAAACCAGCGAAGATCCCGAGGAAATCGTCATTAACGAGCCCGTGAAGTGGGCCGCGCACAAGCACGACTTTTTCGTGGCCGGCCTGATTGCCCAGAACCAGTTCAGCACGGGTAAGTTCAACTCCAATGTGCCTGCTGCCACGGACTCTACCAACAAATTCATCAAAACGCTGAGCACCACGCTCACGGTGCCCGCCGCCGATGTGCTGGGGGCAAAGGCCAGTTTCGGTATTATTTCGGCCCAAATTCCTTCCAGATTCTCAAGGAAGTAGCACCCGGTTTCGACCGCAACGTGTACTTGGGCTGGGGCATTTTCCGCTGGATGAACCGCTTCATTGTGATTCCAGTGTTCCATTTCTTGGAGCAATTCATCAGCAGCTACGGCATTATTATCGCGCTGCTAGTACTGCTTATCAAGTTGGTTACTTGGCCTTTGACTTACAAAACCTACGTGTCGCAGGCGCGCATGAAGGTATTGAAGCCGGAACTAGACGAGATTAAGGAAAAGTACGGCGACGACCAGGCTAAAGTGCAGAGCGAGACGATGAAGCTCTACACATCAATGGGTGTGAGCCCGCTCAGTGGCTGCGTACCCACGCTGCTGACGCTGCCTCTTGTGTTTGCCATGTTCAACTTCTTCCCCAACTCCATTGAGCTGCGGCAAGAGGCATTCTTGTGGGCCAAAGACTTGAGTAGCTACGACGTATTCGCTAAGCTGCCCTTCGAAATCCCGTATTATGGCAGCCACATCAGTATGTTCACGCTACTGATGACTGCTTCTACTCTGCTCATGACGTGGCAGAGCAATCAGCTCAACACCGCCATGCAGGGCCCGATGAAGTTCTACAGCTACCTGATGCCGCTGATTTTCCTGTTCGTGTTGAACAGCTTTGCCGCCGGCCTCACGTGGTATTACTTCGTTTCCAACGTCATTACCTTCGGGCAGCAGGCGCTTACGCGCCGCTTCGTAGATGAGACCAAGCTGCGGGCTCAGCTTGAAGCCAACAAGGTAAAGAACAAGGATAAAAAGCCTGGCGGCTTCCAGGCCCGCCTCGCGGAAGCCATGAAAACCGCCCAGGAGCGGGAAGCCGAAGCCCGCAAGCAAGGGCCCGCTAAACCAAAAACCAAGTAAGGTCTTTACCTCATAAAAAAGCCCCCAGCGACTCGCTGGGGGCTTTTTTATGCTTCGTATTGCTAGGTACTGTTATAGTTTGCGGACCCGCTCCAGCACTAGTTGGTTCATCGGATTGGGTTTCAGGCCTTGCACGTTATTCTGCGTAAGCCGCACTACTTCATCATAATACATGGGAATAACCGGGCATTCCTCTACAATAATACGGTCCATCTGGCGGTACAGATCATAGCGCTTTTCAGTGTCCTGCTCTAGTTGGGCCTGCTCGTACAAACGGTCGTAGGCGGCACTTTTGAAGTGCGTTTTATTAGGGCCGGCCGGCGAGAAGTTCTTGCTGTAAAACAACGCCAGATAGTTTTCTGCATCGGGGTAATCGCCCAGCCAGGATTTGGTAAAAAATGCTGCCCGGCCGTTATCCACGTTCTCCTGATGCGCGGCCCCCTGACTCACATCGATGGTCACCTGCACACCTACTTCAGCCCATTTCTTCTGGAGGTACTCGGTTATTTCCTTTGTTTCGGCCACCGTACCCAAGCGCAGGCGCAACGGTTTGCCAGCACCATATCCAGCAGCTTTTAATAGCTCACGGGCCTTTTCGGGTTGATAGGTGTAGCCAGGGACCAGCTTTTCGCTGAAAGACGGTAAAGAGGCGGGCACAAACCCCGAGTTGCCAGGCCGGCCCACATTATTGAGGAAGTAAGCAATGAGTTCGGGCTTGTTGAGCGCATAGTTCAAAGCTTGCCGCACCCGCTTATCGCGCAACGCCGGATTGGCTCCCTCCCCCCGCAGATTAGTGGGGTCCTGCTGAATACCCAGGTATTCTGTATTTAAATACGGTACTTTCTCAAAGCGAAATTTTCCCTCAAAATCCTCACGAACAGTACCATCGGGGTGCAGAATCAAGTCGCGCGAGCCGGCTCGGATACCGCTTACAAAGTCCAGCTTACCCTGCTGAAACGTCAGGAACTCCGTTTTTCGGTCCTGGATGAAAGATATCTGAACGGCATCGAGATACGGCAGCACCCGCCCCTGCGCGTCTTTGCGCCAATAATGCGGGTTGCGATGATACACAATGGCATTGCCTTCGTCCCAATCTTTAAACAGAAAGGGGCCCGTACCCACTGGGTGCTCCCGGAAATCTTTGCCGTAGCGCTGCACCGCTTCACGAGGCACTACATAGGCGTACGGCATGGTCAGGATGCTCAGAAAGGGAATAAATGGCTCCTGCAGATGAATTCGTAAGGTGCTGTCATTCACGGCCACAAAAGCCGTATCCGAGGGCTCGCCCGCCGCGTTTTCCAGCACTTTCCCTCGAAAAATCCAGCCACCAGTGCTGGCCGTCACAGGGTCGAGCAAACGCTTAAAACTGTATACAAAATCCTGAGCGGTGACGCGCCGGCCTTTGCCCCCGGAAACACCTCGCTGTCGTGGAAGAATACGTTAGGACGCAGCGTGAACGTGTACCGCCGACCATCGGGCGAAATATCGTAGTGCCGAGCCACTGCCGGTCCGGGCTTCAACTGGTCGTCGAGTTCGACCAAGCCATTATATAACTGCGTCACGGCCCAAGTATTCGCCTGGTTGCGGGCAAAAGCAGGGTCAAGAGAAGTAAGCGCTTCCGGCTGGTTATATCGAAAAACGCGGCGCTCGTCGGTGGAGCCACTTGGGCCACCGCAGCTAGCTAATGCCGTGAGCAACGGGAAGGCAAAACCAGCAAAACGACGCAAAAACGGAAACATGAGAAAGGCGAAACAGTGTATATTTGTGCTAAGTTCGGTGCAAGTGTAACGCTAAATTGGCGTCCGACCGCTCCTTTCCGCTTCGCTTTATTTATGAAACTGACCTATTACGGCCACTCCTGCTTCTTGGCTGAGACTGGGGCACTAAGGTGCTCTTCGACCCTTTTATCCGCCCCAATGAGTTGGCTAAGGATATTGACGTTGAGAAAATTGAGGCTGATTTTATCCTACTCAGCCACGGCCACGGCGACCACGTAGCCGATGTCGAGGAAATTGGGAAGCGCACAGGCGCCGAATTGGTAGGCATGTTTGAGGTGCTAAGCTGGTTTGAAGCAAAGGGCCTGAAAGCCAACTACAAAATGAATCTGGGGGCAAATTAAAGCTACCCTTCGGCACAGTGAAGTTAGTTCCAGCCGCCCATTCCAGCTCCATGCCCGATGGCTCCTATGGAGGTTTGGCAGCTGGTTTTGTGATTGAAACCGCCGAGAAAAACTTTTACTTCGCCGGCGATACCGCCCTTACCTACGACATGAAGCTCATTAATGAGCGGCATGAGTTGGATTTTGCTATTCTGCCTATTGGTGATAACTTCACTATGGGCATTGACGATGCAATTGAGGCAGCCAACTGGGTAGGAGTTCGTCAGTTTATCGGCATGCATTACGACACTTTCCCGCCTATTAAAATCGACCATGACGCGGCCCGTGAACAGGCCACGCAAGCCGGAAAAGAATTAGTGTTGATGGCCATCGGATCGACAATGGAGTTGTAATTTAATTAGTTAAATAGCTGAATCATTGATTTATAATATCAGCCTTCAGCCTTTTACTACTTAAACTGTCAACTATTAAACAAGTAAGAATAAACCCACATGGGAAAAATTATCGCGGTAGCCAATCAGAAGGGTGGAGTGGGCAAGACCACCTCATCCATCAACCTTGCGGCTAGCTTGGCAGCTTTGGAATACCGTACTCTGCTAGTAGATGCCGACCCGCAAGCCAATGCTACTTCCGGTGTTGGCTTCGACCCCAAGGATATTCAGAACAGCATCTATGAGTGCATGGTGGATGGCATCAATGCTCAGGATATCATTCTGCAAACCAATATCTTGCCTCACCTCGACCTCATGCCTTCCCACATCGATTTGGTGGGAGCGGAAGTAGAGATGATTAACCTCCCTAATCGGGAGGAAAAAATGAAAGAGGCGTTGCGGCCATTGGCCGATCAGTATGATTTCATCATTATCGACTGCTCGCCTAGCTTAGGTTTGATTACGGTAAATGCCCTTACGGCCGCTCATTCCGTGATTATTCCGGTTCAGTGCGAATACTTCGCGCTGGAAGGCTTGGGCAAATTGCTGAATACCATCAAAATCATTCAGAGTCGACTCAATCCTGAGCTCGAAATCGAAGGTATTCTGCTGACTATGTACGATGTGCGCCTGCGCCTCTCCAACCAAGTAGTAGAAGAAGTAAAGCTGCATTTCCAGCAGTTAGTTTTTGATACGATTATTCCGCGCAACGTGAAGCTGAGCGAGTCGCCAAGCTTCGGTATCCCGGTTATTCTGCACGATGCCGATAGCAAAGGCTCTATCAGTTACCTAAACTTAGCCCGCGAGATTGTGGAGAAGAACTCGGTAGCGGCCGACCCGGAAGCGGCTGAGGATGAAGCAGCTTAACGTCTGACTTCTTGATAAAGAAACGAAAGCTGGCAGGTGGTATTCCATCTGCCAGCTTTCGTTTAAGGCCAATGACGATAGTAGTGAGTAAAATTTCCGGTCCTTCCCCGGCGTTTGTGTATTTTTGAATCCCGCTTTGGCCCGGTACTGGGCTTAGGCTGTTAGTAGGTATGTCAGAGAAGAACGAAGAAAAAACTCCCGCATCAGTTCCGAAGCGCAAAATTGGCGGCTTGGGTCGCGGGCTAAATGCCCTTATTGAAGGCAGCTACGAGAAAAAAGGTGAACGGCTGGTGCCGCATCCGGTCAATTCGGTAGGCTTCATTTCGGTGAATCATATCGAGGCGAACCCGTATCAGCCTCGCACTCACTTCGACCAGCAGGCATTGCAGGAATTGGCCGAGTCTATTCGGATTCAGGGCATTATTCAGCCTGTGACTGTCCGTCAGCTAGGCACCAATTCTTATCAGCTTATCAGCGGCGAACGGCGTTTGCAGGCTTCTAAGCTGGCGGGCTTGGATACGATTCCGGCGTACATCCGCAAGGCCGACGACCAGCAGATGCTGGAAATGGCCCTGATTGAGAATATTCAGCGCGAGAATCTTAACGCAATAGAAATTGCGCTTAGCTACCAGCGTCTGGTGAGTGAGTGTAGCTTAAAGCAGGAAGAACTCGGCGACCGGGTAGGCAAGAACCGCTCGACGGTAACCAACTATCTGCGGCTGCTAAAATTGCCCCCCGACATTCAGATTGGTCTGCGCGACGCTGAAATTTCGATGGGCCACGCCCGTGCCCTTATCAACATTGAGGATGCCGAGCAACAGCTGATGCTCTATCGTCGCATTGTGGCCGAAGATCTGTCGGTGCGTCGTGTAGAACAGATTGTGCGTGGTGGCGGCGCAACTACTGCTCCAGCCTCGACGCCTGGTCAGAAAGCGCCCGAAAATGCCCCCCAGCCGGTTCCTGTAGCCGAGTTGCGCCGTACCGAGCGTCACCTATCCGACCGCTTCGGCAGCCGGGTACAGGTAAAGCCAAACCCCCAGGGCAATGGCGAGATCAGAATTGCGTTTGACTCGGTGGAGGATATGCAGCGTATTCTCCATATTCTTCAACCGTCTTAGTACGTAGCAACGGCAGATGACTGGGTATTGTAAAGCAGCGCTTTTATTTTGCTTAGTGGGAGCTCCACTAGCCCAGTCGGCGCAAGCCCAAGTGGTAACAACTGGACCCGATTCGACCCGCGTTAGTACGCCAGCGGTAGCTGATACCACGCGGCGCACCGAAAGGCTGTTCGGACTTCACCTGACGCGGCCAGCCAAAGCAGCCATGCTATCGGCGCTCGTGCCTGGTGCTGGCCAGATTTATAACCGCAAGTACTGGAAGCTCCCCATTGTGTACGGCGTGTTAGGCACGGCGCTTACGGTGGAATTTTTCTATCAAAGTCGCTTTAAAGAGTTCCGGGAAGCCAAAATAGCCCGCAACGATACTGATCCGTTGACCATTGATACTGGGCCTCTTTCCAGCACCATTGAAGACAATGCGACGATAGATCGAGGGTTAATTATCTACCGCCGCAACCGCGACAAATGGATTGCCTTTTCCGCCGTGGCGTATGCCATAGGCGTGGTTGATGCCCTCGTTGATGCCCACTTACGCGACTTCGACGTCAGCGACGATCTGAGCCTGCGCTGGGAGCCCACGATGCTCTATATGCCCACGGCGCAGCCCACGGCCGGCATCAACCTTAGTTTAAACTTGAAGTCTACTTCCCGCTCAACGAAATGAAATTGCTGCTGATTGGCTACGGCAAGATGGGCCAGGCCATTGAGGCCCAGGCTATTGTCCGAGGCCACCAGATTGTTGGTATCGTGGATCCCTCGCGGCCCGGTGTACGCATCTCCGACTTTGACGCTACGACCGTTGACGCGGCCATTGAGTTCACCCATCCTGATGCTGCCTTCGCTAATGTGAGCGCTGCCCTGCGCCAAGGGTTGCCAGTGGTTTGTGGCTCTACAGGTTGGCTCCATCATTTTCAGGAAGCCCGCGACCTATGTAAGGAGATGGGTGGGGGGCTTTTTTACGCTTCCAACTACAGCGTGGGCGTGAACTTGTTCTTTCATTTCAATGAGTACATCGCCGCCAAAATGCACTACTTTGGGGGCTACGATGTGCAGGTTCGCGAAATTCACCACACTCAGAAGGTAGATCAGCCCAGCGGTACAGCTCTTACCGCCGCTGAGTCTATCATTCGTCACTTTCCGACCAAAACCATCTGGCGCAACGAACCTACTACGGCTCCGGAAGAGTTAGCTGTACTTTCGGAGCGCACAGGTCAGGTAGTTGGTACACACATTGTTACATATTCCTCACCCGCCGATACCATTGAGTTGAAGCACGAAGCACATACGCGGGATGGCTTTGTTCAGGGAGCGCTGCTAGCTGCCGAATGGCTGCCGGGGCGCAAGGGTGTATTTGGGATGAAGGAGCTACTCGGATTGTAGGAACGCACCCTGTTATGATGTGTGTTATTAGCCAATTATCTAGTGGCTGACCTCTACAAAGCACATTCCTACATTAATTCGGATATTTAATCATTCAATTGTATCCTTGCTTTGCTTGGGCAGCGTGCTGCCCGTTTTCGTCTTGATTTATGGCCGTAAAATTCTGGGAGAAAACCTCCACTACCGAAGCAGCACCGAAAAAGCCGAAGGGCTTTTTGCGGGAGTGGGGCGACGCCATTCTCTTTGCTGTGGTGGTGGCCTCGCTTATTCGCTGGGCCACTTTTGAGGCGTATACCATCCCGACGCCTTCCATGGAAAGCTCCTTACTAGTCGGCGATTATCTATTTGTGAGCAAGCTGCACTACGGCCCACGCACGCCTCAAACGCCTCTGCAGGTGCCGCTTACTCACCAGACCATCTGGGGCACCAACATTAAGAGCTACTCCGACGCTATCCAGCTTCCCTCCTACCGCTTGCCTGGCTTTTCAGAAGTAACGCGGGGCGATGTTGTAGTTTTTAATATTCCATTTGAAAGCGAACACCCCGCCGACCTGCGCACCAACTATATCAAGCGTTGCGTAGCCGTAGCCGGTGATGTACTGGAAATAAAGAAGACCCAAGTGTTTATCAACGGTCAGCCGCTGGCGAACCCGCCGCAGATGCAATCCAGCTACTACTTACAGGTAGCTGAGCCCGTGCGTGATAAGGTATTTCAGGATTTGGGTGTAACCGACTCCAACACGCCAAATGGTGTTCCTCAAGCGCAGACGACAGCCATGGGACCTGCTTACGTGGTCAATACGACGTCCACTATTGCGGCTTATTTCAAGCAGCAGCCCTTTATCAAAGGGGTAGTGGAAGAAGTAGCGCAGCCCGGCCAAGCTGAATCGGAGGTTTTCCCGAACAATCCTGATTACCCGCACAGCACTCCTACGGCCGCGTTCCCTTGGAATCGGGACAACTATGGTCCGCTGCAAATCCCGAAAGAAGGTCAGACAGTGGAGCTTACGCCCCAGAACACGGCTATCTATCAAAAAATCATTATGCGCTACGAGCGTAATGAAGGCGTGACGTATGCGAATGGTGTGTTGTCGCAGAATGGCAAGCCGCTTACGAGCTACACGTTTAAGCAGAATTACTACTTCATGATGGGCGACAACCGCCACAACTCGCTTGATTCACGCTACTGGGGCTTTGTACCCGAAGATCATATCGTAGGTAAAGCCGTTCTGATATGGCTCTCAGTTGACCCTTATGCTGATTTCTTCAGCAAAATCCGTTGGAACCGTCTCTTCGACGTGATTCACTAAATCACTTTCAAGTTGGAAGCAAAAAAGCCCCCAGAGATATTCTGGGGGCTTTTTTGCTATATGGCTCACATATTAAACGTTGTTTTACCACTTAATTGGCTCTAGCCCATGCTGGCGCAGGTATTCGTTGGTTTTGCTGAAAGGTCGAGAGCCAAAAAAACCACGGTCAGCGGCGTAGGGCGACGGGTGTGCAGCTTTAAGCACCAAGTGCTTCTTCTCGTCGATTAGCTCCACCTTCTTTTGTGCATAGGCACCCCACAGGATAAATACAACGTGTTCTTTCTGTTCCGAAACGCGCTGAATAACCGTATCGGTGAATTGCTCCCAGCCCTTTTTTTGGTGCGAACCGGGCTCTGCGGCCCGAACAGTAAGCGTAGCGTTAAGCAAAAGCACGCCTTGTTCGGCCCAGCGGTCGAGGTTGCCATTGGAGGCAGGCGGCGTTTCGGGTAAATCGGCCTGCAACTCCTTAAAAACGTTTTGCAAGGAAGGTGGGGTGCGCACTCCTTCCGCCACCGAAAACGCTAAACCATGCGCCTGACCTTTTCCATGGTAGGGGTCCTGGCCCAGAATCACCACTTTGGTTTTATCGAAAGGGCACGCCTCAAAAGCATGAAAAATTTGCCCCCCGGGCGGATACACAGTAGTCGTGGCATACTCGCCCCGGACGAAGGCAGTAAGATGTTGAAAATAGGGCTTTTCGAACTCGTCTTGTAGTACTTTGCGCCAGCTTTCTTCTATCTTTATGGACATAGGGAAAAGTTTTTTACAGGTTCGGCAAGCCTTTCTGTGGATAGCTTGCGTAGATAAACCAAATTCCGAGAACGGCTGTTAGTTATCCACCGAACCGCACAGGCGCCATGAATACTACCACTACGCAGGGAGTGACCGTAAGTGTTACGACCAACTATTTACCCGATTATTCCAGCCCCGGCCAGGAACACTACGTGTTTGCTTATAAAATCGATATTCGCAACAACAGCGAGTATACAGTAAAGTTGCTCCGTCGCCATTGGTATATATATGATGCCAACGGCGTCGTGCGCGAAGTGGAGGGCGAAGGTGTGGTAGGCCAGCAACCCGTACTGGAGCCCAGTGAGGCACATCAATACGTATCGGGCTGTAATCTTAAGACCGGTCTGGGCAAAATGCGGGGCACCTACCAGATGGAGCGCCTCGCCGATGGCCGTGAATTCACAGTTGAGATTCCCGAATTCACGTTGGTTGTACCATATCGCCTAAATTAGCGGCAAGCTGTGGGTTTCACTTTCTAACTCACTTCTTTCAACCCGCAACCCCAAGTACTTGCTTTACCAAGCATTCAGTTACATCCAATTTTTGCTCCGCTCGGGGAATGCACACGGACTGCATTCCCCGTTCGTTTTTGCCCTCTACAACCATGTGGTTCGCCACACGGGCTTTTTTGCTCCCTATGAGGCTGTGGAGCACCGCCGCACTGAATTGCAAGCCAGTGAGCAAACGATAACCGTAACCGACTTCGGTGCTGGCTCTCATACGGGCGCCGGCCGACAGCGCCGCGTACGCGATATTGCGCGTACCGCCGCTAAGTCGCGGCAGCTTGGGCAGCTTCTGTTTCGGTTGGTTAACCATTTTCAGCCGCGTACGGTGCTGGAGCTAGGCACGTCGTTGGGGCTCACAACTGCCTACTTAGCTACGCCAAACAGCCACAGCCGAGTCCTTACGTTTGAGGGCTGTCCAGCTACCGCTGCTGTGGCCCGCGAAACATTCAGCAGTTTGGGGCTACGTAATGTGGAGCTTATCGAAGGTAACTTGGATGCTACCCTTGCTCCTACCTTAGCTGCCCTATCTACACCCGTCGACTTCGTTTTTTTCGACGGCAACCACCGCTACGAGCCCACGGTACGCTACTTCGAGCAGTGCCTAACTCGCCGCACCGATCAAAGCGTGTTCGTCTTCGACGATATTCATTGGTCAGCGGAAATGGAGAGTGCCTGGCAAACTATCAAAGCGCACCCAGACGTGATGTTGACCGTAGACCTGTTTTTTATGGGGCTAGTGTTTTTCAGGAAAAATCAGCCGAAACAGCACTTCTCGCTTCGCTTCGATAATGTGCTGGACAATTTATTAGATCGAGCCCGCCGCTTTTCTGCGTAAGCCAGAGGTGGACTGTTGGCTACCGAACCGCATCCCGAACTCGCGTAAGCTTCACCATTAACGCCTCCAGCTGATCCAAAGGCAACATATTGGCCCCATCCGATTTGGCAGTGGCTGGCGTAGGATGCGTTTCGATAAACAAACCATCAGCGCCAACCGCAATAGCAGCCTTGGCGATAGTTTCAATGAGAGCCGGCTGACCGCCCGTGACGCCACTGGCTTGGTTAGGCTGCTGTAGTGAGTGCGTTACGTCCATCACCACGGGTACATCGAAGCGCTGCATAACGGGCAGATTGCGAAAATCGACTACCAAATCGGCGTACCCAAAGGAGTTACCACGGTCGGTGAGCACCACGTGCTCGTTGCCCGACTGGCGCACTTTGTCTACCGCAAACTGCATAGCTTCCCCCGACAGGAACTGGCCTTTTTTAATATTGACCACCTTGCCAGTTTTGGCCGCTGCTATGAGCAGATCCGTCTGGCGGCACAGGAAGGCCGGAATCTGGAGGACATCAACGTA
Source organism: Hymenobacter radiodurans (assembly GCF_004355185.1). Classification (NCBI taxonomy): domain Bacteria; kingdom Pseudomonadati; phylum Bacteroidota; class Cytophagia; order Cytophagales; family Hymenobacteraceae; genus Hymenobacter; species Hymenobacter radiodurans. Next base: position 1,144,994 of record NZ_CP037922.1, on the reverse strand, counting down.
CTCGGCCGCGAAAGCAGCTTCATCCGACTCGTGAATATCCGTGACGGTCGGCACCCCAATTTCGCGCCCTACTTTCTGCAGGATGCGCAGCGCCGTTTCATCTCCAATGCCCGTGTAAGAATCGAGACGGGAGCGGTTGGCCTTCCGGTAAGAGCCTTTGAAGATGTAGGGGATTTGTAGCTTATCCGTGATATGACGCACACGCTCCGCAATGCGTAAGGCCATGTCTTCTCCCTCAATTACGCAGGGACCAGCCATCAGAAAAAATTGGCCGGAATTGGTGTTACGGAAATGGGGTAGCGCGTTAGCCAGGGAGTCAAACATGAGCAGATTATAAGGTTTACTTTTTCTCCAAACAAATAAACAACTCTCTATCCTGCCGGGGCCTGATGGAGTTGTAGGCAGTCTCAAAATGCACGAACTCAAAGTACGGCTCAAAGTACGCGCGGTACTCATCGCGGGTGCCACCGAAAGGTGGTTCGGATGAGGGGCCAAAATCTGCTTCGAAAAGTAGACCTACCAATTTGCCCCCCGGCCGCAATAAATGCGCACACTGTCGGGCATAATCAGAGCGGAGCGCACGGGGCAGAGCGCAAAAAAACGTCTGCTCTATAATTAAATCGTAAGGTGGCTCAGCCGACAGCGTAAAAAAATCTTGCTGCACTAAATGCCCCCGAGGGAAGCCAGGCACGCGTTGCTGCAGCGCTTCCAGCGCCTCTGACGCTAGGTCCACTACAAACACTTCACTGAATCCTTGATTGTGTAGGTATTCGGCTTCATACGCCCTTCCCGCGCCTGGAATGAGGATACGCCGATCATCGGACGGACCTAGTTGCTTAAAATAATCCTGTAGTGGAGGCGTTATGGCTCCCACATCCCAACCTGTTTGGCCGGTAACATAACGGGTCCGCCAGTAGGCCTCGTCAAGCAGTAAATCCATATTTGCGCAAATGGAGTATTTAGTGCCGAAACTTGCCCACGTGGGTAAGTCCTTTATTTTTGTGCGTAAAGGTAGCGTACCGTCCTAACTAGCCGCGTACTTCCACATTAATTAACCAATCCCCTTCCTCAATGGAACAAAACGAAAACACGGAGCCTAAAAACAAGAGCCGTCTTTTGCTAATAGTGGCTCTATTTCTGGTTCTGGCCGGTATTAATGCCCTGCTTTTCTACATGAACAATCAGAAAGGCAAGCAGAATGAGCAGCTGACAGCCGAGGTAAAAGCAAAGGATGTCCGGCTCGAGGAACAGATTAAACAGTACGAGACCCTCAAAGCCGATTTTGAGCGTCAAAGCCAAGAAGTACAAGCCATGGGCTTGGCCAATGACTCCTTGGAAGCCCGCATTGCTACAATCAACTCTGATTTGCTGAAGCTTCGCTCCTTCCGCAAAGGCAGCTTCTCGCTGGCTGAGCAGGCTCGCTTCCGCAACCGCGCTACCAACTTGGAGCAGCAACTACGGAAGAAAGACGAAGAAATTGCTCAGCTAAAAGCTGACAATGAGGTGTTGTACACCGAAACCACCACGCTGAAAGAGCGTCAGAACAAGCTTACTGACACGATTTCGACCATCGCTCGCACCAACCAAGAGCTTACGGAGAAGGTAGCGGTAGCCTCCCGCCTTCAGGCCGATAACATCCGGGTGAATGTGATTAACTCTCGCAACAAAGAGAAGGACGACGACGATAACGAGTTTCGGGCTAAGCGCGTGGAGAAAATCAAGGTTACTTTCAACCTTGCTCGCAACGACGTATCGCCCAAGGAAACCAAGCAGATTATGATGCGCCTCGTGGAACCTGATGGCTCAGCCCTGTACAACCTGAGCACTGGTGGTGGCACTTTCATGATTGATGGCTCAGAAGCCTTCTACACCGCTAAGCAGGACATCGTGTATGACAACACGCGTCAGCCCGTACAGTTTGTGTACGCGAAAGGTGCAGCCTACAAAACCGGTCTTCACACCGTTGAACTGTATGAAGGCGGTGTAATGATCGGCAAATCAACTTTTACTCTGAAGTAGGTCACAAAGCATTCTCGCTTATAAAAAAGCCCCCAGATTATTTCTGGGGGCTTTTTTATTTCAAATAGTAAAGTGAATCGGTTTTCTAGGCTTGCATAATTTGCGCCTCAAACTCCTCAATCTGCTTAATTGTAGCACTGATGTTTTCCGTGAAAATAGTAACAACAGATCCTTCGCGGGCCGTGGTCAGCACGTGACGAATGGCGTCCACTTCGTTTTCGATGTAGGTAATTGGCAGATCAGGCTTATCCAAGCGCAGGCCTCGCATCATAATTTCCTGTAGGTATTCCGCTGTTTTTCCCCGCAAGTCACGGTCTTGGCGCAATACCACTTCATCGAAGATACTTCCCGCGATGCGCGCAAAGCCTAGTGTGTCTTCGTCGCGCCGGTCGCCCAGCCCCGATACTATCCCGACTTTGTGCGTAGCCGGCGTGTTATTCAGGAATTCAGCATACTTGCTAATGCCTGCCGTATTGTGCGCATAGTCGACAATAACCTCGAAATGGGGAAACTTGAACACGTTCATCCGGCCCGGCGTCTTGGCTGCCGACGGCACAAAGGTGCGTAGCGCCGTCTTTATATCGTCGCGCTCAAAGCCGGCTACATAGCCAGCTAGTGCCACAGCAAGGCAGTTTTCAATGTTGAAGCCAGCGCGTCCGCCCAGCGTTACCGGAAACTCCGCCGCCCGATCGATGCGCAGCTTATAGCTGTTCTGATAAATGGTTACATAGCCTTCCTCATAGACCGCTGCTACGCCGCCCGCTTCCACATGATCGAGAATGCGGGGGTTATTTTCGTTCATGCTGAAAAACGCCACTTTGCACTGCAACCGTTCGGCCATGGCATATACCAAGTCGTCGTCGGCATTTAGGATTGCCCAGCCGCTTTTGTGCACCGTACGAGGCAGCACGCCCTTCACAGCAGCCATTTCCTCTACTGTATGGATATCGCGCATGCCCAGGTGGTCGGCGGCTACGTTGGTAACGACGGCAATATCACAGGTGTCAAACCCCAGCCCGGAGCGGAGCATGCCGCCGCGCGCCACTTCCAGCACGGCGTAATTCACGGTAGGATCACGCAACACAAACTCTGTGCTTTGACTGCCCGTGCAGTCACCTTTCTGCAACTGGTTACCTTGGATGTAAATTCCGTCTGTGGTTGTGAAGCCTACTTTGTAGCCTTGGGCCGCCACCATATGCGCAATCAGGCGTGTAGTGGTGGTTTTACCATTAGTGCCCGTAACAGCAATAATGGGAATACGCGAAGTAGAACCGCGCGGGAAAAGCATATCTACAACGGGCGCTGCTACGTTGCGTGGCAAGCCTTTGGTAGGAGAAATATGCATACGGAAGCCAGGGGCAGCATTCACCTCAATCACAGCTCCGCGCGCCTCGTTCAGCGGGATGGCAATATCAGAAGTCAGCAGATCGATACCACAGATATCGAGGCCGATAATTCCGGCCGCGCGCTCGGCCAACAGCACGTTATACGGATGCACTAAGTCAGTAACATCGGTAGCGGTACCACCCGTACTGATATTGGCAGTGCTCTTCAGAAATAGCTCCTCCCCTTCCGGTAACACTGATTTTAGCGTCAAATCGTGAGCCTTGAGAATGGCATTCGTATGCTTGTCGGCCTTTATTTTGGTCAGCACTTTCTCATGTCCTTCTCCCCGACGTGGGTCCAGATTTACCTGATCAATCAGCTCCTGAATGGTGCTGTGTCCATCACCAACCACGGCGGCTGGGGTACGTTTGGCGGCGGCTACCAACTTGCCATTCACTACCAACAGTCGATGGTCAAATCCTTCAATGAATTGCTCTACGATCACAGCGCGAGAGTATTCCTGCGCCTCTTTAAAACCACTTTGAGCCGATTTCCAGTCTTGAATATTAATGCTGGCTCCTTTGCCGTGATTTCCATCCAATGGTTTCGTCACGATGGGAAAGCCAAGTTCCTCAATAGCATCGCGCAGACCATCCAGTGAATATACTGTGGTACCACGCGGTACAGGCACCCCGGCATCGGCCAACATCGCTTTGGTGCGGTTCTTATTGCCGGCGATATCAACGGAGAAATAGCTTGTGTAGGATGAGGTAGTGGCTTGAATGCGCTTTTGATTCACCCCGTAGCCCAATTGTATAACCGACGTGTTCTTAAGCCGGATATAAGGAATCCTACGTGACACTGCTTCCGACACAATACTGTAAGTGCTCGGCCCAAAGAATTCTTCCTCCCGAATATTGTGTAGCTCCGCAATAATGGGCTTTACATCCACTTTCTGCTTATGGCATAAAGCATCTACAATCTCTACTGCGGCATTTGCGGCTACGCGCCCGGCGCGCTCTTCCTGATATGTAAATACAACGTATTCTACTCCTTCCTCCTGCGTGGCCGGATATGATTTGCCCCAGTACACTGGCATACCAGCAAGACGCTGTAGTTCAAGGGCTACGTGCTGAATCACGTGGCCTAGTGGTTCACCATCCGTAAGCTGCTCTTGGGTTAACGGGGGGTGCTTAATAGCCTGTTTGGATGAGTCGGGTGAAGCACAAGGCTGGCCTACTCCAGGTAGCAACTTCGTGAGCCGACCCGCCAAGCCTGGTATGGCGTTAGACCATTTATCGGCCAGATCCTCCAGGTCTACTTTCATCACAATAAGCTTCAGGTGCTTGACAGACCAATAGCTTGGGCCGCGCATAGTGCGGAGGTCGGTAATTTTCATAGGAAGTTGAGGCGAAAAGAGGTAATGCTAGCGGGCAGTTGTACGCACAAATGAAATGTAGGGATAATGCGCGCATAAAGTCATTTATCGCCGCGCAAAATACGTCCTTAGACTAGCGTTCAGCCAATATAGTGGCCTTTCGATAGCGTGTGTCTGCTTCTTTCCGCGCTTAAGGCTTTGTACAAGAGCTAGCTCAACTGTTCAGCTATCATAACAGTCAGAGAATAAAGCAAAAAACCCCGGTTGGGGCTAATCAACCGGGGTACTAAGCAAAAGAAAACAGGAACAGGAAAGAGGTGACGGGCGGATTCGAACCGCCGTAGGAGGTTTTGCAGACCTCTACCTAGCCACTCGGTCACGTCACCGGGTAATGAGGGTGCAAACTTACGCCATTATCTGAGGTTCGCCAAACCTGGGGGGCTTTTTTCAGCTCTGTTCCGTCTAAGCTCTTGGTTGCGTGCGAAGTAGAATCAGAAGACTATTATCATTAAGCTACCAACAACACATAAAAAAGGCCCTGACGAATGTCAGGGCCTTTTCTTAGGCATAAGCTAAGAAAACCTAGGCTTTCTCTTCGTCCTTCTTGTCGGCCTCTTCGTTGCCAGGCAGTAAGTCCTTTGCTTTTTCAACCACATCACCAGCTACTTCTTTCGCTTTCGCGAATGCAGCCGAATCAGCTACGGTGTCTACTACATCACCAGCTACTTCCGATACCTTGTCGAAGGCAGCAGAGGCAGCACCGGTTACGGCAGCCAGAATACCACCAGTAGCAGCAGGCGCCTCCTCGGTAGTGTCAGCCTCAGCAGCAGGAGCTTCTTCGGCTTTAGCGGCTTTTGGAGCCTTCGGAGCTTGTGCTTCCAACTTCTGAACACCAGCGTCGCGCTCGTTGCCCATCATCTTGTCACGCAGAGCGGACAGCGCATCTAGGTCACCGAGGGTCGACTTGTCGGCAGTAGCCGGCTTCTTGAGGTCGCTCAGCTTGCCTTCGCCTTGAGCAGCACCGGCAGCTTGGCCAGCAGTTGGCTTCTTCTTCGCGAACTTCGAAGCACGAGTGTCTTCCTCCTGCTGCGCCTGATTGAAGACGGCAGTGTGCGACAACACGATACGACGATCATCCTTCGAGAACTCAACTACACGGAAGTCGAGCGACTCGCCGTTCTCGGCGTTCGAACCATCTTCCTTCACCAACGACTTGGGGTAAGCGAAACCTTCGATGCCGTAAGGCAACTCGAGTACCGCGCCACGGTCGTTTTTCTCCGTGATAGTGGCTTTGTGCACCGAACCAGGGGTAAATACCGTCTGGAACGTATCCCAAGGGTTTTCCTCCAACTGCTTGTGACCAAGAGCCAAACGACGGTTCGCAACGTCCAATTCCAATACGAGCACGTCCAGACGGTCGCCTACCTTCACCACTTCGGATGGGTGTTTGATCTTTTTAGTCCATGACAGGTCAGACACGTGCACGAGGCCGTCTACACCCTCTTCCAGTTCTACGAACAGGCCGAAGTTGGTTAGGTTGCGCACGAGGCCGTTGTGCTTGGTTCCTACAGCGTACTTGCCGCCAAAGTCACCACGAGTCCATGGGTCTTCGCTCAATTGCTTGATACCAAGGCTCATCTTGCGGTCTTCGCGGTCCAGTGTCAAAATCTGCGCTTCTACCACGTCGCCCTGCTTGATGAAGTCTTGCGGGTTGCGCAGGTGCTGGCTCCAGCTCATTTCTGAAACGTGGATCAGGCCTTCTACGCCAGGCACGATTTCCATGAAGGCACCATAGTCGGCGACGTTCACGATGCGGCCTTTTACTTTCGAGCCTACGCCCATATCGGCGGGCAGCGAATCCCATGGGTGAGGAGTCAGCTGCTTCAGGCCCAACGAGATACGCTTCTTGGCTTCGTCGAAGTCAAGCACAACCACGTTGAGTTTCTGATCAAGCTGCAACACTTCGCTCGGATGAGCGATGCGGCCCCACGAGATATCGGTGATGTGCAACAGACCGTCGACACCGCCGAGGTCGATAAACACACCGAAGTTTGTCATGTTCTTGATGACACCTTCCAGAATCTGACCTTTTTCGAGGTTGTTCAGGATGGCTTCGCGCTGCTTCTCCAGGTCCTTCTCAATCAGGACTTTGTGCGAAACAACTACGTTGTCGAAAGCGGCATTGATTTTTACCACTTTCACTTCCATGCGGCGACCAACATAGATGTCGAAGTCACGGATGGGCTTCACGTCAATCTGCGATCCGGGCAGGAAGGCTTCTACGCCGTCCAGTTCCATGATCAGACCACCTTTAGTCCGACGCTTTACTACGCCTTCCAGAATGTTATCAAACTCCAGAGCGTCATAAATCGACTTCCAAGCCTGCTTGATCTTCGCCTTCTTGCGCGAAAGAATCAACTGGCCGTTCAAATCTTCCTGGTCTTCGATGAACACCTCAACTTGGTCACCAATTTTCAGGTCAACCAGGTCGCGGAATTCGGATAGGGGCACGAGGCCGTCGGATTTGAAGCCAATGTTCAGGATAACGTCGCGGTCGGTGATGCCCACTACGGTGCCCTTCACTACTTCTTCCTCCTGGACGGTGGTCAGCGTGTCGCCGTACATTTTCTCCATCTCGGCGCGCTGCTCGGGGCTATAATTGCCACCAAAGCCGGTCGCTCCGACGTTGTCCCAGTCGAAGTTATCTGCTACTTCTGCCATAGTTACTGTTTGGCCCTTATCTACACGTCCGGCTCAGGGCCACCTACCGAAACGCGTTATGAGTAACTCCCTGAAGCTGAGGCTTCAGACCCGCCACCCTGGCGGGGCGGCAAAGGTACGGAGTTTTTAGCGCACGTTATATAGTTAGTATGGTAATCTGCTAAAGCTATTTGCTTCTCGATGAAGACTCAAATCCCCTCTGCGCTCCATTACTATAAATGCGCTTTCCTCATTAATTCTTTGGCTAGCGTCTCGCTTAGTTCATCGTGCGGTTTTCCTAATTCATAGCGCGAACTCTACAAACCTAAAAAAAGCCCCCCAGACGCCTCCGTAACCCATAAAAGGCAAGATCAGTAAGGAGTGAATACAACCCTATTCATTCCCAAAACACTCTTCTTATGAGTTACATCAAAGCCGGGCCAGATGCCCAAGGCAACCCCGTTAAACTACACTACACCGATTTGGGCCAGGGCACGCCCGTGGTGCTTATTCACGGCTGGCCGCTGAGCTACGAGTCGTGGGAATACCAACTGAACGAGTTGCCTAAGCACGGTCTGCGCGTAACTGCTTACAGCCGCCGCGGCTTCGGCAACTCCGATAAGCCTTGGGATGGCTACGACTACGATACCTTCGCCGACGATTTGAAGGCTGTGCTTGACGAGCTGAACCTGAATAACGTAACGCTAGTCGGCTTTTCGATGGGCGGCGGTGAAGTGGCGCGCTACATGAGCCGGCACGGCGGGGCTCGCGTGAGCAAAGTCGTGTTCGTATCGGCCGTGACGCCATACTTGCTCAAGACGGACGACAACCCGGACGGCGTGGATAAGTCGGTGTTCGATGATATGATTGAAAATATCAACAAAGACCGTTTCGACTTCCTTTCTTCCTTTGGCAAGAAGTTCTATGGGGTAGGCGTTATCAGCCACCCCGTCAGCCAAGCCACGCTTGATTGGACTCAAGCTTTGGCCCAATTCGGCTCGCCGCGTGCGACGGAGCAATGCGTACGGGCCTTCGGTGGCACTGACTTCCGCCAGGATCTACAGAATATAAAGGTGCCTGCTTTAGTTATTCACGGTGAAGACGACCAAACAGTCCCAATCAAAAACAGCGGCGCCCGGATGCAGCAGTATCTGCCGCATGCTACCTATATTGAGTATAGCGGAGGCCCACACGGTGTATTTATTACCGATAAAGACAAGCTAAACCGTGACTTGCTACAGTTCATTGGACAAGGTCAAGAACAGGTGCGAGGTGCCCAAAGCACAACGACTTACTAGGTCGTACACGGCGCATAAAAAAAGCCCCCAGAAGTGTTTCTGGGGGCTTTTTTATATGATAAACAATCTACTTTCTGCCCATCTCGCGCAGGTAGGATACGTGCGATGCCACAGCGTAACGCATCTTAGGATACTCGTTGTAAGTGATGTCAAATTCCTCGCACATCTGCTTGATGATCTTACTGATAGCAGGGTAATGAACGTGCGAAATCTTGGGGAATAAGTGGTGCTCTACCTGAAAGTTCAGACCACCCACGAGCCAGCTAATGACTTTGTTATGCGTAGCGAAGTTGGCGGTAGTCTTAATCTGATGAATAGCCCACTCGTCTTCCAATTTGTTCGTGATTTCGTCGGGCATGGGAAAGGCAGCATGTTCTACGGTATGTGCCAGCTGAAATACCAAGCTCAGAGTAAAGCCCGCTACGGCCGCGAAGATTACGAAACCTACCAGCCACGACACGAAGCCTACCGTGTAAATTGGAAGAGCCATGAATAGCAATAGGTGAATCACTTTGAAGCCCCAGAAAACCGACTGGTCAGTGGCCGTCATTTTCTTGATTGGCATCCCCCGATTTTACCCTTGAAATACTTCTGGTAATCCATAAAGAATATCCACGCGATGTAGAGCAGGGCGTAGAGAAACCAGAAATAAAGATGCTGGAAGCGGTGGAGTTTGCGGCGGGGCTGGGTGCTGCTCATGCGCATCCATGGCTGCACGTCGAGGTCATCATCCACACCGTCCACATTGGTATACATGTGGTGGATGAGGTTGTGTTTCATGTTCCACATGAAGCTATTGCCGCCCAGAACATTCAGAGTAAACGCCGCGAACTGGTTGAGCCACTTTGACTTGCTGAAGCTGCCGTGGGCGCCGTCGTGCATGACGTTGAAGCCGATAGCCGCTCCAATGCCGCCGAGCAGAATACACTCCAGAATACCTAGAAAGGCGCTTGGTGTGAAAAATACCAAGTGCAGATACACCAACACGAAAGCCGTCGTCAGGATAAGCGCCTTAACAAAAAGCCCGGAGTTGCCGGTTTGCGATTTGCCCGCTTCCTCGAAGTAGGCGTTAATCCGAGATTTTAGCTCGGTGTGAAAAGAGCGGGAAGCCGCAAACTTAGGAACTGACATGAACGCTGATTGGGTGGAATGGGGGGCAAAGGTATGCCTCTAACCTCAACCAGCGACGGTTAGTTTAAAGCAGCGCAGTAATTCCTTTTGGTACGAGAAGGAAATGGGGCGGCAAACCTTCGTTTACCGCCCCATTCGTAGCTCAATTCAGGTAGTCGTGCCAGTTCTGATCTATCGTACCGGCTGAGAGCTTCAGGAAGCCCGCCAAGGTAGGCTTCTTGGGTTGCTGCCGCACCGTGAGGCCCGCTTCGTGTGGTGTGCGATGCCCTTTAGCGTGGTTGCAGCGGGCACACGCCGTGAGCAGATTTGTCCACGACGATTCGCCACCGCGAGAACGAGGCAGTACGTGGTCCAACGTCAGGTTTTTGGTTGAGCCGCAGTACTGACACTCAAAATGGTCGCGCTTCATGATGTTGTGGCGACTCAGGGCAATGCCTTTGTAAGGCACGCGTACATAGCGCTGCAAGCGGATAATACTAGGCTTCGGGAAAGACTGGCTAATGGAGCGCAGCGTACCATCCGACTTGGCTATCATCTCAGCCTTGTCCAAAAAAAGCAACACAAAAGCCTTCTGCACGCTGCAAAGCGTAATCGCGGTGTAGTCACCGTTTAAGACAAGCACTTTTTGATCCATACGCTCAGGGAGAATCCGGTTAGCGAAAGCTAGGTGATTCTTAGCGCATTAACAACAGCCGCTGAGTTAAGTTTCCTTTAGCCTAGGGCCGTGGGGGGCTTTTTTTAGAGAAATAGCAGCATGCTTTGGCTTAGCGTTATTTCAATCCGGCAACAGCCGCTTGATCAGGCGCAGCTTGTGCGAGTATTTCTGGCGCTGCCGGTTGTAAATCCCATTGTGGTCGAGCGGGTCGATGCGAACCTCCCCGCTGGCGTGCAGAATCTGCTGGTCTTCCAGCAGCATGCCTACGTGCACGATATTACCCTCGGCATTATCAAAAAAAGCAAGATCCCCGGGCTGGGTCTGCGAAACGAAATGAACGGTACGGCCGTGGTCAATCTGTTGGCGGGCGTCGCGGGGCAGTTGGATATCCACTAAGCCATACAACTGCTGCATGAGGCCCGAGCAGTCGACGCCGAAAAGCGTTTTGCCCCCCCATAAGTATGGCGCCTTCAAAAAGGCCTGGCCCATTTTCTGAAGCAGCGCGGCTTTGCGCCCCGGGTCGCCATTAGACGTCGGATTGGTAGCGGCTCCATTATAAAAGAGTTGCCGCTCACCCAAACGCAGGGTCATACCATCAAAAAAAGGCAGGCGGGCGCCCAAGGAAATAGGCTGACGCGTGTCGGAATCGCTTACCATTTGCACCACATCGAGGCTGCGCGGGTGGGCATGTGCGCCCCATTCGGCAAAGTAGGTGCTGGTCACGGGCAGGTGTTGCTTCACGTCCATCCAGCCCACGTATTGGTCGGCGGCAATGCGCACTTGGCACCAATTGCCCTGAACGAGCACGATAGTATAGCACTCGCCAAAAATGAGTTGGGTGACAATTTCGGCCCGATCATTAGGCTCGGCCCGCACCGGCACCACGCTCAGGGGGCAAATTCCGTATTCCAAGGAAGTTCGAAAGTTTAAGTTTTGAAGCCAGAAAGCTTGCTACTACCGGCCATTCGGTCTGGTAGCAACGGTTTTCTAACAACCACAGGCAAAGCTATATTCCTAATAAGGGAAATGCACCCTATTTAGCCCTAAACTTTAGTAGTCGCGCGCCCGGTCCATTTCGCGCTTCTGGTCTTTGGCTTTGATGTCTTCGCGCTTGTCGTAGAGCTTTTTGCCTTTGGCCAACGCAATTTCGAGCTTCGCAAAACCCCGGTCGCTTACAAACAAACGGATGGGAATAATGGTAAGACCCTGCTCCTGGCTCTTATCAGAAAGCTGGCGCAACTCACGCTTGGTGAGCAGCAATTTCCGCTCGCGGGTAGGCTCGTGGTTGTTGTAAGTGCCTTCGGTGTACTTGGAGATAGACAGGTTGTGCACCCACAGGCTGCCATCGGGGTGGAAAATGCAGAAGCCATCCTGCATGTTCACGTTGCCGTCGCGGATACTCTTTATTTCGGTGCCTTGCAGCATCATGCCCGCGTCGTACTTCGTCAGGAAAGAATACTCGTGGCTGGCCCGGCGATTCACAATATTGACTTTGCGCGGAGCGTCTTTTTCTTTGGCCATACTAATAGAAAGCGCGGTGAGGCGCTGATTAAGCAGATGTTGGGGAACCGGCGCGCAAGGCAGCAAAACGAGCCGCCAGTTTTTCGCTTTGTACGATGCGCTGTCCGGTACGACCAGTTGCGACCAGCCGTGCACCCACTCGGACTTCTACGGCGCAAGTCAGTTCCCGATTTTCCAGGGCGGCAAAAGTAGCGCGAAATTCAACGGTTTCGCCTGCGAAGGCCGGCGCGTGGTGCTCCACGTGCAGCATCGTCCCAATCCCCTCCTCCCCTGCTTCCAGCATTTCCAGCACAAACAGCCGCCCCGCCCACTCCATGCCTCGCCCCAGCGCAAACGTGCTTAGCACGTCGTGCACTGTGTGGCCTTCCATCGTAGCAAAGTCAGCCGCCGTGACGATGAAAGAATAAGTTTTGACGTCGCCCGGTTGAAAGGGGTTTTTCATGTCATGTAACGTGAAGACTCGTGAAATCAGACCGTCATGCAGAGCGGTAGCGAAGCATCTCGCGTGTTTAGCTGGATCACTAACCTAACATCAGCACGCGAGATGCTTCGCTACCGCTCTGCATGACCGCCTACCTATTTACTCGCACCATTTCTACCCCAGCTTCAACCGTGGGTCAGGGCTAACGAGCTGGGGGGCAAAATCACCGGCTTCAAACTGGAAGTGAGCCGTCATAGCAACCATTGCGGCATTATCAGTGCAGTACTGAAACTCGGGAATAAATACCGCCCACCCTTTCTCCACAGCCAACGCCTGCAAAGCCGCACGCAGACCAGAATTCGCGGCCACGCCGCCAGCCAGCGCAATCTGTGTCAAGCCCAAATCGGCGGCGGCGCGCTGGAGTTGACGCAGCAAAGTTTGGATAATGGTGTATTGAATGCTGGCGCAGAGGTCGGGTAAGTTTTCCTGGATGAACTCCGGGTTCTTGGCCGTTTGCTGGCGCAGAAAGTACATCACAGCCGTTTTGAGGCCGCTAAACGAGAAATCGTAGCCAGGCATCGCGCCCACCGGAAATGGGAAACGCGTGGGGCTGCCGGTACTGGCCAGCTTATCGAGGTGCGGACCAGCCGGATACGGCAGGCCAAGTAGCTTACCGGTTTTGTCGAAGGCTTCGCCGGCCGCGTCGTCGATGGTTTGGCCGATTACCTGCATGTCTGGGGGGCCTTTTACCACCACCAGTTGGGTGTGGCCGCCGCTCACGGTGAGGCACAAAAAGGGAAACGTGGGCCGTGGCTCATTAATAAAGTGCGCCAGAATGTGGGCACGCATATGATTCACGGCCAGCAACGGCTTACCTAATGCCAGCGCGAAGGTTTTGGCAAACATGCTACCAACCAGCAACGAGCCCAGCAGCCCCGGCCCTTGGGTGAAAGCCACCGCGTCGAGGTCCGCTTTAGTCACGCCAGCCTGGCGCAGCGCCTCTTGCACCACCGGAATCAGGTGCTGCTGGTGGGCCCGCGAAGCCAACTCCGGCACCACGCCGCCGTATTGTTCGTGCACGCGCTGGGTGGCAACTACGTTAGAGCGAATTTGCCCCCCAGCCAGCACGGCAGCCGAGGTATCGTCGCAGGATGATTCGATGGCCAGAATTATAGGATATGACATAGCGTGCAGAAAATCAAAGCCCTCGTGGTGCATTGGGCCGGAAACACAACATAAAAAATCAAACGGGCACGGATTACTTTTGTCTGTGGCCGCATATTTTAAGACAAAGGTCGTTTAAATCATTAAACCTCTGACTTGTTAAATGGTCTGACGCGTACTCAAGTTCAGCTTTTACTACCAGTGGCGCTTGTGGCGAAGCGGGGGGCTTTTTTATCCCTTCTCCCAGCCTACAGCCAAGGCCGGACAACGATTAGCTGAAAAGCAGCATCTTCGTCGTTACATTCCTTCTCGCTCATTTACTTCCCGTGCCCCGTTTTATCTCCGTACTGCTCAAAATCCTGCTGGGGCTGCTCCTGCTTGTGGTGCTGGCTGTGGGCACGGTGTTGGTGGCATTGCGGATACCAAGCGTGCAGACGCGGGTAGCACAACGAGCAGCCACATTTTTGTCGGATAAGCTGGGTCAGCGCGTTAGCATCGGGCGGGTAGATGTGCGGCCGTTTTCGCGGGTGCTGCTCCAGAATGTGCAGGTGCTGGACCGGCGCGGAGGCGAGCTGTTTCACATTGGGCAGGCAGAAGCGGACATCCAGCTGTTTTCGCTGTTAAATCCGCGCCATCTGCACGTGGGCCAACTCGTGCTAAATGAGCCGCGTTTTGCCCTAGTCACCTACGCCGACGCACCCGACTCTACCAACCTAAGTCAGTTTGTATCCGCTGTGCGCCGTCTTCTCGGCCCCACCGACACCACCAAAGTCAAGAAGCCCTTCGATTTTCAGATTCAAAGCGTTGGGCTCCGCAACGGCCGCTTTGTGCTGGAGAGACAGAACCAGCCGCGCGTCAAATATGGCATCGATTACGCGCACATGCAGGTCGACAGCATCTATGCTGACTTCTCGGGCATCAAAATGAACGGCGACACCATCATCACCCGAATTCGGGATATGCGTGCCGTGGAAACGCCTTCGAAAACCCGCGTGCAGCACTGGGACACTGACATGACGTTTGCGCCCACCTACTGGGAGTTTGCCAACACCGATCTGCGCGTGGGCCGCAGCTACCTCAAAGACTACGTACGTTTCGATTATAAGCGCTTTCTCAACTTCACGCACTTCAACGATTCGGTGCGCGTAACGGCGCGGCTGGGACCCACCCGACTTTTCTCCGATGACATCGCCCATTTTGCCCCCCAGCTCCGCGACCTAAACGAAACGGTGCTGTTCTCCGGCGAGGCCAAAGGCTACGTCACCAATTTTACTACCCGCAACCTTGATGTGCGCTACGGGCAAAACACGCACGTGGTGGGCAACATCAACGTGGAAGGGCTGCCCAACCTGAAGGAAAGCTTCGTGGAAATGCGCTTGCAGCCCTCCGTAATTGATGGGCGCGACATCCGCAAATTCGTACCTGCGAAGGGTTGGGCTTATGTGCAGCGCTTAGGTACCGTGCAGCTCAAAGGGCAATTTCTGGGCTTCTATAACGACTTCGTCGCTAACGGCTCTTTCAATACTGCTCTTGGCAACGTGGTGTCGGACGTGAACATCAAGTTCAAAACCGATCCTCGCTATTCTACTTATGAAGGCCAAGTAAAAACAACGGGCTTCCAGCTGGGCAAGTTTCTGGGCGACCAGAGCACCGTGCGCGACATTGCCTTCAGCGGCCGGGTAGAGGGCGTTGGGTTTACGCCGGAAGGGGCCCGCCTGCGCGCCAATGCCACGGTGCAAAGCATTTGGCTGAAAGGTTACCGCCTCCGCAACATCACCACCAATGGCCAGTTCAGCCGCGAAACCTTTGAGGGTAAATTGGCTGTGAATGACCCTGCCCTGCAAATATCCGCCGACGGCCGCGTAGACCTGAACAAAGCCCGCCAAGCCTTCGACGTGCGCGCGCAGGTACGCCGCGCCGATCTGCGCGCCCTCGGCCTCACCGATCAGGCCGTTACTGTTGCCACCAAAGCGGATCTGCGTTTCCAAGGCTTGAAGCTCGATGACCTGATTGGCCGCATTATCCTGCGCGAAACTAAAGTAGGCTACGCCGGCCGCAACGTGGCCATCGATACGCTCGATATTGTAAGCCAACGCCAGAATGGGCAGCGCAACGTGGCCGTGCGCTCCGAAGTATTGAATCTTACGGCCAACGGCGACTTCAATTTCACGACCGTAGCCCGCGACGTACAAACGCTCATCAAGGAGTATCAGCTCAACTTCGAGAGCAACGACACTGAAACCGCTAACTACTACCGCCGGAAGCGTCAGGGGGCAATTCCTGAGTATGCTATCGACTTAGATCTTTATCTGAAGCGTGCGAATCCGGTTATTCAGCTATTTGTGCCAAAGCTGGAGATATCCGACTACTCACGAGTTGACGGTTCTTTTCGCAATGGTCCCACTTCTATTTTTACGCTCGCCGGGCAATTTGACAGCCTGCGCTACGATAGCATTCGGGCCATAAATACGTCGATGGAACTGCTCACCTCCAAGCTGCCCTATCAACCCGAAATACTCGCGCAGGCTAACATCACTTCCGCAAAGCAAAAACTTCCGCTCTTGAAGGAGACGGAGAACTTCTACGTGGAAGGCGTCTGGGATCAGGACAAGATTAATTTTTCGACTTCGCTCGCCCAGACCGGCACCACCAACCGGGGGGCAATTAATGGCTCAGTGGCTTTTTTACCACAAGCCGTGCAGGTGATATTCCGGCAGTCGGGCGTCAACCTGTTGGGCAAAGACTGGACGCTGGCGCCTGAAAACGTAGTCTTGATTTCTAATGGAGGCAAAGAGATTGACATTCGCAGCCTGACTCTTTCGAATGGCGCTCAACAAGTGAGTGCCCAGGGTTTCATTTCCACCGATCCGGCCAAAACCTTACAGCTGGCTGTTCAGAATCTGGAGTTGGCCACGCTTAGCTCCCTCACTAAGCAGAATGTTACGGGAGTAGCTAACGCGCAAGGAACCGTAAGTGGCGTTTTTGGAGCCTTGGTTGTTAATAGCTCGCTGGCCGTCGATTCGCTTCGGTTTGATGATATCCTGATCGGCAACGTCACCGGCAGCAGCGACTGGGATAATACCACCAGTAAGCTGGGGGTGAACCTAGATGTGATGAACAGCCAACAGCGGGTACTTACAGTGACAGGCACCGTCGCGCCGCGCGAGCCAATCCGCCAGCTCGACCTTACCGCGGTACTGGATAGTGCACCGGTGAAAATAGCGGAGCCGCTCCTAAGCACGCTCTTCGACAATATGCGTGGCACGGCCGTTGGTCGGCTGCGGCTGACTGGTCCGCTTGCCGCGCCCAATCTTGTGGGCGATGTGGATGTAAGTAATGGCCGCTTCAAGTTCATCTACCTGGGCACTACCTACCGGTTCACCGACCGCATCTCATTCCGCGAAGACCGTATTGTCTTCCGGGACGTGAATCTGCGGGATGTGTTTGGCAATACCGGCACGCTCGACGGGGAGATTCGACACCAAGGCTTTCAGAACATGGTGCTTAATCTGAGTGCCGATTTCCGAAAGCTCCAGCTACTCAATACTACCCGCAAGGAAAACGAGCTCTACTTCGGCCGCGCTTACGGCACGGGCGAGGCGCGCGTATTCGGCCCCGTCGATAACTTAACCGTGAACGTTACGGCACGCAGCGAGGCCGGCACCCGGGTTTCGCTCCCCCTCGATAATGCAGCCAAAGCCGAGCAGGCCAGCTATATCAAGTTTGTGAATCGTAATCTGCCTACTGATACCACCTCCACCGTGCCCATCGTAGCGGCAGCGGCTGGCCGCGTGGATCTTTCGGGCCTGCAGCTCAACTTCAACCTGACAGTAACCGAGGATGCTTACGTGGAGATTATTCTCGACGAAAGCACTGGCGACGTAATTCGGGGCACGGCTGTGGGTCAGTTGCGCCTAAACGTGGATACCCGCGGCGAATTCAATATGTACGGGCAGATTGAAATCGTGCGGGGGGCTTATAATTTCACCTTGCAAGGCCTGATTAATAAGGAATTTGTGGTCCGGCCGGGCGGCACCATTTCCTGGAACGGCAACCCATTGGACGGCCAGATGAACGTAACGGCTGCTTACACCCAGCGCACGTCATTGGCCCCAGTGCTCGGCACGGCTACTCCCAGCGCGGGCGCGGTGGTTCCCGTTACGGCCGTTATGAACCTGACGGGCCCGTTGCTGCTACCGGCCATTCAGCTAGGGCTTGAGTTTAATGATGCTCCTTCCGCTTTGGAGGGCGATTTGGCTTCGTTTACGAACTCTTTGCGCAATGATGAGCAGGAGCTGAACCGCCAAGTATTCAGCTTACTGGTCTTCAAGCAGCTTTCGCCCCCCGGCTCTTTCGCGCAGCTTTCCTTGAGCGGCAGCAACAATACGGTGGGCAACAGCTTGGGCCAAGTTCTTTCGACGCAACTGGGTCTGCTCACCTCTCAAATTGACCAGAACCTGGAGATTGACTTCAACCTCAACGGGCTTTCCCAAGAGCAGCTTCAGGCGTTGCAAGTGCGCCTGAGTTACAGCTTTATGAATGGCCGGCTGCGCGTGACCCGCGAAGGGGGCTTTACCAATTCCACCAACTTGGGCACCGTACCAGGTTCCGGCGACATCGATCAGACGGCCCAAACATCCCTGCTCGGCGACCTAAGCCTAGAATACTATCTCCAGGCTGACGGCCGTTTTCGGGCTCGCCTCCGCTACCAGACTACGCCCCGCGACTTAGAAACCATCAACCAACCCCGCGCGGCCGTCAGCTTGCTGCATACGGAGCAATTTGACTCGCTACAGGAGCTTTTTGCCCGTAAGCGCGTCCGTCGCCGCGACGAAGCCGCCCGCAAAGCCCGCGAAGCCATCATCGTCGACGATGATCCTCGCACCATTATGTAAGCGGCATTTATGCTGTATCGAGAAAGGCTACGATTGCGTTGTGATGGTCCTGGGGGGCTTTTTTCGAATTCAAATTGGGTAATTGCGTTCATTGCTAATTGCTAATCCTACCTTTGCGGCATGGCTTCCCCTCCCCGTTCGTCCACTCGTAAGAAAAAGCTGGGTAATTACCCGCACACGATGGTCGTGTTTAGTATCACGCTGGCGTTGCTGGTAATTGGGCTTTTTGGGCTGCTGCTGGTTCATGCCCACAAGCTTTCCAACCTAGTAAAAGAGAACCTGGAAATGCAGGTGTACCTAGACCGCGACCTCCCCGAAGCACAGCTTCTGCGCTTGCAGCAAGCCTTTTCGAGCAAGCCCTTTATCGCCTTCCGCGACCGGCAGCCTCAAGTGCGTTTCCTGTCTAAGGAAGAAGGTGCCCGTCAGTTCATTGAACAAACCGGCGAAGATTTTCAGCAATTTCTGGGCGATAATCCGTTGCGTGATGCCTATATCCTACGCATCAATTCCGAGTACACCGACTCGCTCAACCTACGCAAAATAGAGCAGGAGCTGCGAGCCGAAAGCGGCGTGCACGAGGTACAATACGTACAGAGCCTGATTACGAGCATTAATCAGAATGTCCGCAAGCTTAGCCTAGTGCTACTGGGCTTTGCCGTAGTACTCACGCTCGTTGTAACCATTCTGATTAACAATACCATTAAGTTGGCGCTATTCTCCCAGCGTTTCCTTATTCGGAGCATGCAGCTAGTAGGCGCCACTTCCTTCTTTATTCAACGTCCATTTTTGCGGCGCGCTACCTGGCAAGGCTTCGTTAGCGGCGCATTGGCGGCTCTGATTCTGCTGGCGCTGCAGCAATACGCGTACTTGCAGGTAGATGAGCTTCGCCTTTTGCTCGACGAACGCTTAATCGGCGCTTTGCTGGTGCTAATGGTCGTGTTGGGCTGTGTTATTGGCTTTTTTAGCTCCTACCGCGCCGTACGCAAGTATCTGGGCATGTCGCTCGACGATTTATATTAACATCAATTCACTTTTATCAAGCTGGCCTGAACCACCGCTTGAAACCCCATTTGGATTCCATGGAACAACGCCCCACTTCCCATTTCGCATTTGGGCCCCGTAATTATCGGCTCATGTTTATAGGCTTGGCCGTATTGGTAGCGGGCTTTATCACCATGACCCTCGATACTGCGGACTACGGCCTTGGGTTTATGGGCATCACACTCGGTCCCATTTTATTGGTTGTCGGGTTTGTAATTGAGTTTTTTGCCATCATGGCCAAGCCTGGGGGGCAAATTTCGACTCCCACCGAGACAATTTCAGTGGAGGCGGCCTCAACGGCCAGCGTCGCGCCACCAGTAGCGGTTCCTACCCCGGCGGCGCGCCCTACTTATAAGCGTTAATAGATGAATTATTGGCATGCGCTGATCCTCGCTATTGTGGAGGGTCTGACGGAGTTTTTACCGGTATCAAGCACCGGCCACATGATTATTGTGGCCAATCTGCTCGGTATCGGGCAGGCTCCATTTACGGAAGTATACATTACCTCCATTCAGTTTGGGGCTATTCTGTCGGTGGTTGCGCTGTACTGGCGCCGCTTTTTGCAGAGCTTCGATTTTTATCTCAAGCTGGCCGTTGCCTTCATTCCATTTGGCATTCTGGGCTTCGTGCTGAAAGACGTAATCACCGAATTATTGAAAAGCGTGACGGTAGTAGCCATTTCCCTGGTTCTGGGGGGCATTATTCTACTGTTTGTTGATCAGTGGTTCAGTGGAGAGCGTAAGCAAGTGACGACGCCAAACCTCAAGCAGGCGTTTAAAATAGGGTTGTTTCAGTGCATCGCCCTTATTCCGGGCGTGTCGCGCTCGGCGGCCACCATTGTGGGTGGTCTTAGCCAGGGCTTCGACCGCCGGTCCGCTGCCGACTTTTCGTTTCTGCTGGCGGTGCCTACCATGTTTGTTATTACTGCGTATCAACTCTATAAAGCTTACAAAATCACCCCGCTCCAGCCCGGCGATTTGCAAGTACTGGCCTTTGGCAACGTGGTGGCGTTTGTGGTAGCGCTATTGGCGGTCAATTCGTTTGTAAACTTCGTTTCGCGCTTTGGTTTCCGGTCTTTCGGCATCTATCGCATTGGCATCGGCGTTATTATTCTGATAATGATAGGGTTGGGTATTGATCTGCAATTGATATGAAGCAGAAAGAGTTTGACTTTGAAGCCGGCGAGGTTCTGTTGCTGGATAAGCCGCTTACTTGGACGTCGTTTGACGTGGTGCGCAAGGTGAAAAACATGCTGCGCATCAAGAAAATCGGGCATGCGGGCACGCTCGATCCGTTGGCGACGGGCTTGCTTATTTTGTGCACCGGCAAGAAAACCAAGGATATCGATACCATTCAGGCGCAGGAGAAAGAATATACTGGTACCTTTCGCCTTGGCCAGACCACACCCAGCTTCGATCTCGAAACGCCCGTCGATGCGGAGCTTCCCTACGCTCACCTCACTGAAGATGATCTGCAAGCTGCTACTGCGCCTTTCATCGGTCTTATTGAGCAGACGCCACCGCTATTCTCGGCCGTAAAAATCAACGGTGAGCGGGCCTACGAAGTAGCTCGCCGCGGCGATACTGCCGAAATCAAGAGCAAACAGATTACCATTACCGCGTTTGAGCTCACGAGCATAGACTTGCCCAACGTGCAGTTTCGGGTGGTGTGCTCCAAAGGCACTTACATCCGCAGCCTCGCCCGCGATTTTGGGGCAGCACTTGGTTGTGGCGCGCATCTTACTCAGCTCGCCCGCACTCGCATTGGAGAGTACGCCTTATCGGACGCTCTCACCATAGCCGATCTTGAGGCACTGCGGCCCCCGCGGCCCGAAGCTGACCCAGCCAAGCCAACGCGCCCGGCCGGCGAACGACGTCGGCCAGTGCGTCAGGGTTTAGCGTACTACGACGCTTCTACCGTTGCGGCAGCTTCTGCCACCGACGCCGAAAAAGCCCCCAGGAATAGTTCTACCGCCATTTAGCCATCCAGCAGATGCAAGTTTTTCGTGACCCGGCGCACTTCCCGTTTCTAGGTCAAGCCGTCGTAACGAGCGGTACCTTCGATGGCGTACACGTAGGGCACCAGAAAATTCTGCACCGGCTGCTGGAAGTGGCTCGGCAAAGTGGCGGCCCCGCCGTGGTCATTACCTACTGGCCTCACCCGCGCCTAGTGCTGGACCCGCCGCCCACGCACCCCGAGCCGCTCGACTTGCAATTGCTTTCCACTCTGGATGAGCGAATTGAGCGCCTCGAACACTTTGGCGTTGATTACCTGCTCATTGTGCCCTTTACCCGCGAATTCGCACAATTGACCTCCGAGGAATACATTCAGCAACTCCTCTTGCGCACCGTAGGCGCTAAAAAGCTGGTGATTGGTTATGACCACCGGTTTGGCAAAAACCGCGAAGGAGGCTTTGAATACCTCAGCAAAAACGCCGCCCGCTACGGGCTGGAAGTAGAAGAGATTCCGCGCGAAGACGTGGACGCGGTTGGGGTAAGCAGCACTCGTATCCGCCGCGCCCTGCTTAGCGGCGACATTGCCACCGCCAACCGCCACCTCGGTTACTCTTACTCCCTGACTGGCACTGTTGTACGCGGTAAGCAGCTCGGCCGCACTATCGGTTTTCCTACCGCCAATCTGGAGCTGGCAGAGGACTCTAAGCTGGTGCCGGCTCAGGGTGTGTACGCCGTAATGGCTACCACTGCCGCCGGCGATGTAGAGCAGGGCATGCTCAATATCGGGGTGCGCCCTACCGTGGGGGGCAATTTAGCGCAGACCATTGAAGTACATCTGCTGGATTTCTCGGGCGACTTATACGCCCAGCCGCTGACCATACAGCTGATAGCCCGCCTGCGTGATGAGCAGAAATTTACGGGTTTGGATGAGCTGAAGGCGCAATTGGCCAAGGACGCCGATGCGGCTCGACAGCACTTAGTGGGGGGCTAATTTGTAGTCTGCTTCCGCGAAACCTATTATCCTTTTAACTTCCCGCTCCCAACTACCCCACCCACCTGATATGATAAACAAAGTTGTAGCCGACGCCCAGGCGGCCCTGCACGGCATCACCGACGGCATGACGCTCATGCTCGGCGGCTTCGGCCTATGCGGCATTCCCGAGAATGCTATTCAGGAGCTGCTGCGCCTCGGAGTAAAAGAACTGACCTGTATCAGTAACAATGCCGGCGTCGACGATTTTGGTATTGGGCTTCTACTGCAAACCAAGCAGGTGCGCAAGATGATATCGAGCTATGTGGGGGAGAATGCGGAGTTTGAGCGGCAATTATTATCCGGTGAGTTAGAAGTAGAGCTCATTCCGCAGGGCACGCTGGCTGAGCGCATTCGGGCCGGTGGGGCAGGCATTCCGGCGTTTTACACGCCCGCAGGCTATGGCACCGAGGTAGGCGAAGGAAAGGAAAGTCGGGAATTTAAAAGCAAGATGTATCTGCTCGAGACTGGCCTCACCGCCGACTATGCATTTGTAAAAGCTTGGCGCGGCGACACGGCCGGCAACCTTATCTATAAAGGCACGGCCCGCAATTTCAATCCGATGATGGCAACGGCCGGCAAAATTACCGTGGCCGAAGTAGAGGAACTCGTGCCGGCCGGCGAGCTGGACCCAAACCAGATTCATACGCCCGGCATCTTCGTGCAGCGCATATTTGAGGGCAAAAACTACGAGAAGCGTATTGAGCAACGGACTGTACGGACCGTCAGCTAAAGTCTGGGCTTGCTCTACGCCGACGCCTGAGTCCAGTATGAAGCCGCCTCACCTCCGCAAACTGCAGAAGCCTCTACGCTAGCTATGAAAAACACGGTTCTTCTTTTCCTTACGCTGGCTTTTGGCAGCCACACCTACGCCCAAACGGCCACGTCGCCGAAACAGAAGTCTACCAAGCCGCGAACTCTTACTACCAGCTTAGCCCCCCTACCGGGCATCGACCGCTTGCTGGAGGAATACACGGCCGATAACCGCGTGCCCGGTGCTATTGCCCTGATTGCCCGCGATGGGAAAATCATCTACCGTAAAGCTTTTGGCTTTGATGATACGGGGGCCAAAACGCCCCTCAAGCCCGACGCCATTTTCCGGATTGCTTCCCAAACCAAGGCCATCACCAGCGTCGGGCTGATGCTACTCTACGATGAAGGCAAATTCCAGCTCGACGACCCTATTTCTAAATACCTACCAGCGTTTCGAAACCCTAAGGTGCTGGCTAGTTTTAACGAAAAAGACTCCAGCTACACCACTGTACCAGCCAAATCAGAGGTTACCATCCGCCAGCTCCTGACGCACACTTCGGGCATCAGTTATCCCGTTATCGGCTCGAAGGAAGCGAAGGCTATTTACGCGAAAGCCCGCATTCCGAGCGGTATTGGTACGCCAAATGGTACGCTAGCTACCTCTATGAACGCTCTAGGTGCCCTTCCGCTGATGCACCAGCCAGGCGAGCGATTCACGTATGGCTTGAGCGTAGATGTATTAGGCTACCTCATTGAGGTGCTCAGTAAGCAAACCCTTGATCAGTACCTGCGCACGCGGCTATTTGAGCCGCTGGGTATGCGCGATACTTATTTTTACCTACCCGCCGACAAGCAGAGCCGCCTGGCGGCGCTTTACACCGAGGATGCCGCGAAAGCCACGGTAAAGCAAACCGGCCTGTACGGCATGAATCCCGACTACCCCAAAGAAGCCGGCAAGTATTTCTCGGGCGGGGCAGGTCTGTCCTCAACCATCGATGATTACGCCGCTTTCTTACAAATGCTTCTCAACGAGGGTGAATATAACGGCCGACGCTACCTAAAACCAGCCACCGTGCGCCTCATGACCAGTAATCAAATAGGAGCCATTGAGCAGGGTCAGAACAAATTTGGGCTGGGCTTCAGCATTACTACCCCCAAAACCACGGAAGTATCCGGCCTGTCTGAGGGTTCTTATGAATGGGGGGGCATTTTTGGGACTACGTACTGGGTTGACCCCAAGCTAAAGATTGTGGCCTTGCTTTATACCCAAAAATACCCAAACACTACTGCCCGCGACTTGGCCGGCAAATACAAGCTGCAAGTCCGGCAGGCAGTTGCTGGGCCGCCAGCCGCTTCTGGTTCCGCTAACTAATCCGCCCTCTCCTCCCACATCCATTATGTTAGACAAACACGGTATCGCCAAACGTATCGCCCAGGAAGTGCGCGATGGTTCCTACGTCAACTTAGGCATTGGTATTCCGACGCTGGTCGCCAATTATATTCCGGCCGGAATCAACGTCGAACTACAATCTGAAAACGGCCTGTTGGGGATGGGGCCCTTCCCCACAGAGGCCGAAGTTGACCCTGACCTTATCAACGCGGGCAAGCAAACCGTAACCACGCTACCCGGCTCCAGCCTTTTCAGCTCAGCCGATAGTTTCGGTATGATTCGGGGCGAGCACGTCGATCTGACCATCCTGGGAGCAATGGAAGTATCCGAGCGCGGCGACATTGCCAACTGGAAGATTCCGGGCAAAATGGTGAAAGGAATGGGGGGTGCTATGGATCTGGTGGCCTCGGCCAAAAACATCATCGTGGCCATGCAGCATGTAGCCCGCGACGGCAGCAGCAAGCTCCTCACCGATTGTACGCTGCCCATTACCGGCCTGCGCTGCGTGAAAAAGATTGTGACAGAACTAGCCGTCATTGACATCACACCCGATGGCTTTGTGCTGCGTGAGCGGGCACCTGGCGTAACTGTAGAGCAGATTAAGGCCGCAACAGCCGGCAAGCTAGTAGTTCCTGAGGGCGACGTACCTGAAATGCAGTTGTAGCTACTTTCTCTCTGAATGTGTTGCAAGAAGCGGGTTATATGGCCCGCTTCTCTCGTGTACACCGAACGGCAACTGATGCTAATTGCCTGTTGTTGTGGTTTTGGTAGCTGGCGCTGAATACTCCGTAGACGGTACATTCTTGGGGATGGGGCGCACGGGGCCAGCTGAGTCAACTCGCTCAGCAACAGCTGACGTATCAGTAGCAGCTGAAGGATCCGGAGGAGTCATATCAGCCGTAGTGGTAGGGGCATCTGAAGCAGCCGGATCGGAGGTACACGCCCCAACGGAGGCAACAGCAAGGAGCAGAAAAAGGCGCGCAGCATTCATGGGACTAAAGGCTAAGGGTGAATTTGTACTACCAGAAACGAATCTTATACCCTAGTAGTTATCTGCCACGGCCAAGTGCTTATCTTGTGTAGGGCCTATTAGGCGAGTATGCGCTTTTCCATCTGGGGTAGTCAGCCTTAGAAGCAGTTTTCTTGCAGGCGGAGACGGGGCAAGGCGGCGGCCATTCAGGTGCTGAATACAGCCTTGTACAAACCTTAAGCCCCGATGCGGAGTACCCTACCCGTAAAGTCGTCTGTTAGCAGCTCACTGCTGCTTGGATAATGGCCTTTTCTTTCGATTTCGTTTACAATATCACATACTACCTATGGCAACCAGTTCAAATGGCAAAACCGGCACCGGTGGCAGCCACGCCAAAAAAATAACAGACAAACCAGCACTGCCAATTCCGGAGTTGCTTACGCCCACGGCTATCCCAGCGCACAAGCTAGTACTCCGCACCTTACGCCGCTCCGACTTTAAAGCGGTGAAAGGCATAATGGATAAGGTGTACTCCAACATGGAGGGCTCCTGGTCGTCGGATGAGTATGCGGCGCTGATTCGCAAATTTCCGGAGGGGCAGATTGGTATTGAAGACAATGGCACCTTAGTGGCAGCGGCGTTGGCTATCATCGTGCAATACAGCGACTTCGGCGACCGGCATACTTACGCCAAGATAACGGGCAACGGTAAGTTCGACACCCACAATCCTGATGGCGATACGCTTTATGGTGTCGATGTATTCGTTGATCCTGAGTATCGCTCTCTACGCCTGGGGCGTCGTCTCTACGATGCTCGCAAGGAACTGTGCGAAAACCTGAATCTTCGCGCCATGGTGGCTGGGGGGCGAATTCCGGGCTACGCAGCCTACGCCGACCAAATGACCCCGGCTAAATACGTGGAGATGGTGCGCAACAAGGAAATCACCGACCCAATCCTGACTTTCCAGCTCTCCAATGAGTTTCACGTGCGCAAAATCATTCGTGGCTACTTGCCCTACGATTCTGAGTCGAAAGCCTTTGCAACGTTGTTGGAGTGGCTGAATGTGTACTACGAGGAAGAGGAAAAGCTTATTGGTAACCAGAAAAGTAACGTCCGCATTGGTATTGTACAGTGGCAAATGCGCGCTACTCGTAGCCTAGAAGACCTGTTGCAGCAAATTGAGTTCTTCGTAGATACAGTTAGCGGCTATAAGTCGGACTGCGTGATGTTTCCGGAGTTTTTCAACGCTCCGCTGATGGCGCTTACCAACGAAGATTCTCCTTCAGTGGCCATTCGGGCTATGGCAGCATTTACGGAGCCCATCAAAGCTAAGATGATGGAGCTGGCAGTAAGCTACAACATCAATATCGTGGCTGGATCCATGCCCGTGTACGAAGATGGCAAGCTGTACAACGTGGCTTTCCTCTGTCGCCGCGATGGCACCATGGACGAGCAGTATAAGCTCCACGTAACACCCGACGAAGCCAGCTATTGGGGTATGCGTGGCGGCGATAAGCTAAAGTGCTTCGATACTGACTTTGGCAAAATTGGCATCCTCGTTTGCTACGACGTAGAATTTCCCGAACTGGCTCGCATGCTTTCCGATGAGGGCATGAAAATCCTATTTGTGCCTTTCTGGACCGATACCAAGAATGCTTATCAGCGGGTGCGGCTCTGTTCGCAGGCGCGTGCCATCGAAAATGAGTGCTATGTAGCCATTACAGGCTCCGTGGGCAACTTGCCCCGCGTTGAGAACATGGATATTCAGTATTCGCAATCGGCCGTGTTTAGTCCCTCCGACTTTGCCTTCCCTCATGATGCCATTGTGGCCGAGGCAACGCCAAACACCGAGATGACCCTCATTGCTGACCTCGACCTCGACTTGCTCAAAGACCTGAACAGCAGCGGCGCCGTGCGTAACCTCCGCGACCGTCGCAAGGATTTGTATTCAGTAAGCTGGGTGGTGAAAAAAGCCGAGCGCGATGACGAATTGCTTAGCCAAGGCGAAGAGCGCGCACCCCGTACGAGCAAGCGCAGAGCTATTGCAGCCGGCTAGCTTCTGCTGACATCCTAGCAAAAAAGCCCCCCCAGAAACGTCTCTGGGGGCTTTTTTACTAGGATATATACCAAGTGTATCTGGCTGGTAACAGTTATGATAATTAACCTAAATCATTCCCTCTTTCGCCAGGTGCTTGATGACGTCAGGTGGTTTGCTAAAAAGCCCCCCAGCCAGCTTATACCTGATTTAGCAGGTGGGCGTAGTCGCGGAGCACGGTGCGTAGGAAAGGCTCATCCTGTAAATCGGTTCTGATTCCCGCTATGCTCTTTACTTTATTGGCTACTTCATTAATTAGCAGATAGTTCTGACGCTGCATGCCTTGCTGAAAGAGCTGCCGAATAAGCGTAATATCTTCGGGAGTGAGACTAGCCGCCTGCGGAAATACTACCTGATAGTTAGCATCGGGCAGCATGATGGTTTCATCCAGCCGTGTACTGGCTTTAACGCGCACGACGGTAGTGCCAGCCGCCAGGTCGCCGAGGCGTTGGCCTTTACCATTAA
The DNA here is from genome assembly GCF_004355185.1 of Hymenobacter radiodurans. NCBI lineage: Bacteria > Pseudomonadati > Bacteroidota > Cytophagia > Cytophagales > Hymenobacteraceae > Hymenobacter > Hymenobacter radiodurans. The sequence continues at coordinate 1,116,787 of NZ_CP037922.1, read as the reverse complement.
TCAGAATGGTGATAACCGCCACCGCGCCCGACATCAGGCTGATATCAATCAGGCGCAGGAGCCAGCGCAAGAAATAGTCACCCAGGCCAGGCTGGGTGCCATCAAGGCGAATAACTTTTAGGTCGCGGGCACGCTTACCGATGCTTTGGCCATTCAGGAATATTTCGCTGAGCAGGTGATAAAACACCCATGGAATCCCGACCAGAAAAGCAATTAAGAATACCGTTAAGCTATTTCCAGCTTTTGAGATTGATGCTGTCCTCAGCAACACTGCTCCGACCCCAAAGCACACTACTCCCCAAACGAAGAGGACAAGGTAATCGATGAGGGCCGCCAAGATGCGGTCGCCAATGCCCCCGATTTCATACTCGACGGTGACGTTCTGGGGGGTTTGAACCTGAATGGTGCGCATGCTAAAAAAAGTGCAAAACAACAGGCACCGTCCGTACGGCCCGCTGATGATAATCAATATATTTGCCAGAGTGCCCGCCGCCGCGTGTTGCCGCTTCCAACTATTCTTACTTTCTCTTTAGCTGCCCTTTAACCAGTATGCGTGAAGCGGTTTTTTTGCGGCAAAATACCCAGAAGTGGCAACGCTATACCAGTCAGCCCACCACCGATCCGGATGAGCTGGCGGCGCGCTTTGTAGAACTCACCGACGATCTATCGTACGCGCGTACTTTCTACCCCGACTCCACGACCACGCAGTACCTGAATGAGCTGACGGGCAAGCTACACCAAGCGTTATACAAAAACAAAAAGGAGAATACCGGCCGTTTTGGGCGGTTTTGGCGACTTGAGTTACCCTTGCTAGTGGCTCGCTCGCATCGGCCGCTACTATGGGCCCTAGCTTTCTTTTGCCTGTCGGCGGCCATCGGGACTTTGTCGGCAGCTTATGACGACACGTTTGTGCGCCTGATCCTGGGTGACCAGTACGTGAACCAGACCCTCAACAACATCCGCCGGGGCGACCCGATGGCCGTGTACAAGAGTATGGGCCAAACCGAGATGTTTTTGATGATTACAGGCAATAACATTTTCGTGGCCTTACGCACTTTTGCCATGGGCGCGCTCCTTTCCTTCGGTACGGCCTGGTCGCTGTTCACGAATGGTGTAATGCTGGGCGCTTTCCAGTATTTCTTTTTTGCCCAGGGCGTAGGCGCACAGTCGGTGCTGACCATCTGGATTCACGGCACCCTGGAAATCTCGGCCATTGTGCTGGCTGGTGGGGCGGGCTTTGTGATGGGCAACAGCCTGTTGTTTCCGGGCACCTACTCGCGCGCTGATTCCTTCCGGCGGGGTGCCCGCGACGGCCTGAAGCTAGCCCTGGGCCTGGTCCCGATTTTTGTAGTGGCCGGCTTTTTGGAAAGCTTCGTGACCCGTCATACCGAGATGCCACTGGCGCTAAGCCTGCTCATCATTGGAGGTTCCTTAACCTTTATTCTGGGCTACTTCGTGGTCTATCCGTGGTGGCTACACCGGCGTACCGACCGCGTTATCTGACTCTGTTATCTTTTTCTATTATGCCTCGTCTTGCCTTTACTCAACCAGCCGACTTCCTGAAAGAGCGCGATTTCGGCCAAAAAATCGAAGCATCTTTTGACTTCGTTCGAGCCCATTTTCGCCCCTTTGGCAAGTGCATGCTGTATATCGTGCTGCCTGCGGCGTTGCTAAGTGGCATAGGGGCAGGACTGATGCAATCACGCTTGCAGCTGTATATGCAGCAGGTAAAAACTGCTGCTAAAACTGGGAACGCGTCTATGGCCCCACTAGTAGACTTTATAGGTAGCCCGGAGTATGTATTGGCTATTTTAGGTAGCCTTTTAACTTTCATGCTGCTTATTCTGACTACTTACGGCTACATGACGCTTACCTTGTCGAAAGCTGATTCAGCTGCTGACATCGAAGTGGCAGATGTATGGGCGCTCGTGCGCCGCCGATTCTTTGGTACACTGCTCGCTACGCTTGGCCTGGCGGTAGTGATGATAGCCGCGACTTTGCCGATTCTAGGGGTATTCGGATTATTATCCGTATTGGGGTCGATGGCGGGGTTGCTTTTGCCTGTAGCCTACATAGCTACATTCTATGTAATGTTTAGCTTAAGCCTGTTTCACATTATTTGGGTGCGAGAGGAGCTCGGTTTTTTTGCCACGTTGCGCCGGTGCTTCTACCTTGTATGGGGTAAGTGGTGGTCTACGTTTGGGCTGATTATGGTCATGCTCTTGATTATTGGAATGATGGCTATCGTATTTTTCATTCCCCAATCGTTCCTCAACATAACGTCTATTATCACACCGGACGCTGCATCCCCCAATGCTCTGCTCGTGGTGGCCGTAAACACGGTGAGTTCAATGGCCCTGATGATGCTTTACCCGTTGCTATTTCTGGCTATTGCTTTTCAGTATTTCAACTTGGTAGAGCGCAAAGAGGGCGAAGGGCTACATAGACTGGTGGGCCGCATTGGGCAACCGGCCGTGGCAGATCAGCCTGTGGCCGCCGCACGTTACCGCGCCGAAGAAGAGGGCGAATACTAATGCTGGGGGGCAAATTTCACTGATTTTCAGCGCCATTATTTTACTTCTGCTCCTTGTCGCTTCGGGCTATCTTTTTGCTGTTGAGTCTGTTGGTGCTGCGGCCACTACTGGCAACCCCGCGCGCCCTTCAGCCAGTAGATTCCGCTGTTAATGGTGTGCAGGTACGGCGGCCGGCTCAGGCGCGCCTGCAAGCACTACGACAGCAGCGTGAGCTACAGTATGAGGAAGAAGCACCCGTTGTCGATACCAGCCAATCGCTATGGCGGCGCTTTCTGCGTTGGATAAGCAATTGGTACCAAACACCTGCTTATAAAAACGGCTGGCGCTATATCATCTACGGCGGCTTTTTAGCAGCGTTTGTGTTCATTGTGCTACGTCTGTTGCAGGTCGATCTTACGGGCGCATTTGGTCGGGCACCCCGTCGGGCTACCCTTTCCTACACTGCGGAGGCCGATGATATCTACGCTCCCGACTTCATGGCCCGGTTGGCGGCCGCTGAAGAATCGGGTAACTACCGCCTAGCAGTGCGCCTGGGTTTTCTGAGTGTATTGAAGCAACTCACCGACCGTGGCTTGCTTGACTGGCGACCGGAGAAAACCAACGCAGATTACATCGCAGAAATGCCCCCCAACGCCTTACGGCCCGCTTTTATTACAGTGGCCAGGCAGTTTGAGTACGCATGGTATGGGGAATGGGAGTTGAGCCCGGCCCAGTACGCCGAGGTGCGCGCCGCCCAGGTAGGCCTGATTACGAAAGTACCTCAGACTGTCGCCCGATGAAAAATCGTCAATTTCAACTGTATCTGCTGGGACTTCTAGTTCTGTTTGGCATATACATAGCCGTCGATTATTACCGGCCAAAGCCAGCAGACCGTACCCAGACGTTCATTAACCGCGACAAGATTCCTTACGGCACCTACGCCCTCTATGACTTATTGCCCGACCTACTACGCGACTCCGTGCAGACGGTGCGAGAACCCATATTTAACCAGCTAACTGCTTGGCAAGCAAAACAATCTAAAAGGAATTCGGGGAAGGCAAATGCCAGAAGGGCAGCAGCTTCCTACGTGTTCATTCAACCTACTTTTCGCCTCGATTCATTGGATGCGCACGCGCTGCTGCGCTTTGTGGCTCAGGGCAATGATGTCTTTATTGCGGCCGAGGAATTTGACCGCGACTTACGCGACACCCTGCACTTCGACACGGCCGAAGCTCTCAGCTTTCGCCCACACTTCAGGACAGACAGCCAATCTGACTCTATTGCCGTTCGGCCCGACTCCGTGACGTTGCGCTTTCAAACGCCGGGCTTAGCACCACTTCGTCGGTTTCGCTACCCTGCTACCTTGGCGGCTACGCGGTTCGTAACCGATAGTCTGCCGCCCGGAGCAACCGTGCTGGCTAGTGATGAGCGGCGGCGCCCGGTCCTGGTACGCGTTGCGCACGGTGGGGGGCATTTTTACCTGTGTTCGGTACCCATTGCGTTTACCAACGTCTTTGTACTTAGCCCTCAAACCAGCGATTTCGCCTTTGCTAGCCTCTCCCATCTGCCCGCCGAGCGACCGGCCTGGTGGGACGAATATCAGAAGCAGGGCCGCTTAGGGGGCAAATCCTTACTAGGGGTGCTGCTCCGCTATCCGGCGTTGCGCGCGGCCTTTTACCTGACGTGTATTGGTAGTTTGTTATTTATCTTTTTTGAGGCCAAGCGCCGCCAACGCATTATTCCCATCCTCAAGCCTTTGCCCAATACGACGCTGCTTTTCACTCACACGGTAGCGGCGCTTTACCGTCAGGGAAACGACCACACCCAACTGGCAGACAAGAAGATAAACTTGTTTTTGGAATACCTGCGCACCCGCTTTCACGAGCCCGAGCTAGACCTCAACGACGAGCATTTCAGGGAACGACTAGCTCATAAGTCCGGGGTGACGCGCGAGGCTGTCGACAAGCTACTGCGCCTGATTAACTTTACTCGGACCGCGCCACAAGTATCAGATCATCAGTTACTTCAACTGAGTCATGCCATTAGCGAGTTTCGGCGCATGAGCCGGTAGTTATGTTGTGAGTTACCAACAAATCGAGGTATATAACCATCTAATCGCGCAGGAGCTTATCGTGTTAAAAGCTTAGCCGCTACATATTCTTCCCAAATCCTTTCATGGAATCAGAATCGTTCTCCCCGACCTCTAGTGCCGCTTCGGCTCCAGCAGAAAATTTGCCCCCCACTACCCTCCCAGCGGTTGAGCCAAACCCAGTATTTACCCCCGCAGCGACTTCAGTCATTTGAGCAGCAGCGCTGAGGCTGTTCGCCGGGAGTTGGGTAAGGTTATCGTGGGGCAAGAGGCGGTGGTAGAGTTGCTGCTCACTGCCTTACTGGCCGATGGCCATGTTCTGCTGGAAGGCATGCCTGGTGTAGCCAAAACGCTCACCGCCAAGCTACTGGCCCGCACCCTCGATGTGCCTTTCAGCCGCCTGCAGTTTACGCCCGATCTGATGCCTTCAGATGTGCTGGGCACTTCCGTTTTCCGCCCCAATAAGGCTGAATTCGAATTTCGTCCTGGTCCCATTTTCGCCAGCATTGTGCTCATCGACGAAATCAATCGTGCCCCAGCTAAGACGCAGGCGGCATTATTTGAGGTAATGGAAGAGCATCACATCACCCAAGACGGCGTGACCTACCCCATGCAGGAGCCGTTTCTGGTGTTAGCCACTCAAAACCCGATTGAGCAAGAAGGCACTTATCGTCTGCCGGAAGCCCAACTCGACCGTTTTCTATTTAAGATAAGTGTTGGCTATCCTAATCTGGAGCAGGAAGTAGCCATTCTGCAGGGGCATCATGCCGGGTTTGGTGGCACACCATTGGAAGCGGTTCAGCCAGTTCTTTCCGCCACCGATATTGCGCAGCTGCGCCAGCAGGTTCGGCAGCAGCATGTAGAGCCGAAGCTTCTCGACTATATTGCTCGCCTTGTCGGTCAGACCCGCGCGCACAAAGCCCTCTACCTGGGTGCTTCGCCTCGCGCTTCGCTGGCCCTGCTCAACGGCGCTAAAGCCTTAGCCGCCCTGCGTGGCCGCGACTTCGTAACGCCCGAGGATGTACAGTTTCTGGCAGCTCCTGTTTTGCGCCATCGGATTCAACTCACCCCCGAGCGCGAGATGGAAGGCGGCACCCCGGATGAAGTTGTGAAACAGATTATGCAGCAGATTGAAGTACCACGGTAAATGCAGAAGGCTTAGATTTATCAGGCAAACTTTTGGACAACCCTACTTAGTTGAAAACGCTTTTCCTCACCCGGCGCTTCTTTCTAGCCCTCGCACTTACCGTGACCGGGTTTGTCGTAGCGTTTTTCCTGCCAGTGCTACTACTTCCAACCCAAGCAGTATTGGCCATCCTTACGGCCCTGATGCTGCTAGATGGTTTGTTACTATATGCGCCGGGCACTTCGGGCGCCGGGCACGTATTTGGGCGGCGGGTAATTGGTAGTAAGCTGGCCAACGGCAGCGATAACGAAGTAGCCATCTATCTCGAAAATCATTACCGCTTCACCATCCGCACAGAGGTGATCGATGAAATTCCGCATCAGTTTCAGCGCCGCGACGTGCTGTTTCAGTTGAAGCTTCAATCGGGCGAAACGCAGGTCATTCGCTACCAGTTGCGGCCAGTAAAGCGCGGCGAATATCATTTCGGCGCCGTCAATGTGTTTGCAGCTTCGCCAGTGGGGTTGGTTCGGCGGCGGTTTCGGTATGGGCAAGACCAGGTGGTACCGGTATATCCGTCGTTTTTGCAGATGCGGCAGTACGAGTTGCTGGCCCTGAGCAATCGGCTCAGCGAAGTAGGCGTCAAGCGTATTCGACGCGTGGGCCACAGCTTGGAGTTTGAACAAATACGCCCCTACGTGCCCGGCGACGATCCGCGCAGCATCAACTGGAAGGCTTCCGCCCGGCGAGCGAGCGGCGGTGCCGATACGCTGGTAGTCAACCACTTTCAGGATGAGCGCGCTCAGCAGGTGTATTGCCTGATCGATAAAGGTCGGGTGATGCGCATGCCATTTGACGGCCTGAGCCTGCTCGATTATGCCATCAACGCTACGCTAGTGGTGAGCAATATTGCTATGCTCAAGCACGACAAAGCGGGCCTCGTCACTTTCTCCGATAGCATGGGCGCTATTGTGCCCGCCGACCGCCGTGGGGGGCATTTATTGAAGTTACTAGAGGTACTATATAAGCAGCGCACGAAGTATTTAGAAACAGATTTCGAGCTGCTGTATACTAATATCAAAACCCGCATCCGGCAGCGTAGCTTGCTTCTGCTGTTTACCAATTTTGAAACACTCAGCGGCTTGCAGCGGCAGTTGCCCTACCTGCGGCGCTTGGCCAAAGACCATTTGCTACTGGTCATTTTCTTCGAAAACACTGAGCTTCGGCAGTTTCTCGACACGCCTGCCGCCACTACGGAAGACGTCTATAACCAAACTATTGCGGAAAAATTCGCCCAAGAAAAACGTCAGATTGTACGCGAGTTGCAGCGCTACGGGATTCACGCTCTCCTTACCCCGCCCGACCAATTAACGGTGAATACATTAAACCGCTACCTAGAATTTAAAGCGCGCGGGCTGATTTAGAAATCTTTACCTCCTGTCGTGTTTTAGATAAAGGCTCAACCTTACTTCTAACCGTTGGACGACAGGAGCCGCGCGCCAACAACAAATTCAGCAGTGAGGCAGGCGCGAATACATGTGTCTGTGCTGGTCTAAAGTCGGAGCTTGATGGGGCGGGACGAAATAACCTGGTATTTTTAGCGCACATCCGCTCCAGCTTTGGTATGCCTCGTCCCTTCTATTTGCCTTCCGCTTTTCTCATCTGTTTCTTCCTGTTTTGCAGTTATAGCGGCTTCGCCCAGCCTTCGACGCAAACGCGCAACTTACTGCCGGTGCCAGCCCAAGTAAAATGGGGCACGAGTCGTTTTGCTCTGAAAAATACCTGGCGCACCCAACTCAATGCCCCGGCCGCTCCCGACTCTGCCGTGCTCGCCGCCGCGCAGCGTTTGAGCAACTGGTTGATTCAGCAAACCGACGGCAAGCGCCTAACTTCCGAGTTTACAACTTCCGGAGCTGCCGATCTTACCATACGCTACGGGCGGGCGGGACGCGTGGAGGCCGGCGATGAGGAACGGTATAGTCTGCGGGTGACACCGGCGGGAATTGCGCTGGATGCGCCCACCAGCTTAGGGGCTTTGCGGGGGCTAGAAACCTTGCGCCAACTGCTGACCAAAGAGAAGAAGAATTTTTATTTCCCCGAAGTAGATATCACCGATCAGCCCCGATTCGTTTGGCGGGGCTTGCTTATTGACGCGGCCCGCCACTTTATGCCGGTAGCCGTTATTAAGCGCAATTTGGATGGTATGGCGGCGGTGAAGCTCAACGTTTTGCACTGGCATTTGTCGGATGATCAGGGCTTTCGGGTAGAGAGCAAGACATTGCCCCAGCTTCATGAAGTAGGAAGTGAAGGGCAATACTACACCCAGGCACAGGTGCGCGATGTGCTACGCTACGCTGCGGCCCGCGGCATTCGGATTATTCCGGAGTTTGATATGCCCGGTCATGCGACTAGCTGGCTGGCCGCCTACCCGGTGCTGGCCAGCAACGACTCCATATATGGTGTGGCACAACGCTGGGGAGTGCTCAACATCGCTATGGATCCGACCCGAGAAACGACCTATCAGCTTCTCGACACCTTAATTGGGGAAATGACGACGCTGTTTCCTGACCCATATTTCCACATTGGTGGCGATGAAAACGACGGGCGGCAGTGGCGGCGCAATCCGCGCATCGTAGAGTTTATGAAGGAAAAAGGTTTCATGACCGCGAAAGGCCAACCTGACAAACATGCCCTGCAAACCTATTTCAATCGTCGTATTCTGCAGATGGTAACAGCACGTGGCAAGAAGATGGTGGGGTGGGACGAAATCCTTGGGCCCGGTTTGCCCCCCAACGCCGTTATTCAAAGCTGGCGCGGCCGTAAAGGCCTATATGAGGCCGCGAAAGCCGGTCACACCACTATCCTCTCTAATGGCTATTACATCGACTTAAACTACAGCGCCGCCTCGCATTACCTCAACGACCCGTTGCCTGCCGATGCACCGCTAACCGCCGTAGAAAAGCAGCGCATCCTGGGTGGGGAGGCTACGATGTGGGCGGAGTTTGCCGATTCGGTTATTGTCGATAGTCGCATCTGGCCACGCGCGGCGGCTATTGCCGAACGGCTTTGGTCACCGGCTACCGTGAAGGACGTGCCGGATATGTACCGCCGACTGGGGGGCATTTCTGCCCTGCTCGAAACATTGGGGCTGCAGCATCGGCGTGCGCCGGAGAAACTGCTGACGCAGTTGGCTGCTGGCCAAGAGGTAGCTCCGCTGCGCACCCTGGCCAGCGTATTGGAGCCGGTGAAGGAATATAAGCGGCACTTTCAGGGTATGAAGTACACAACCCTGACGCCTTTAAATCGGTTGGTAGATGCCGCGCCCGCCGAATCGGATGCGGCGCGTGAGTTTGGCGTAGCGGTTGAAAATCTGCTGCGACTGCGCCAAAATGCCCCCCAGACATCCACTGCTCTCACTCCCGAAGCTAAAGTAGCCGCCGTGGCCGTCACGACGCCGCTACGCCAATGGCAGCTAAACGATGCGCTCGTGCGCCCGTTGCTTCTTGCTCAGCCCAGCCTGCAGGAGTATGCGCCACTTTCGGCCCAACTCAGCAGCATTTCGGCCCTGGCGCTGGAGCGGCTGCGGCAAATGGAGAAGGGCGAAAAGCCCCCCATCGCCTGGCAAACCGCCGCCCTCAAGCAACTCGACGTGGCGAAAGCGCCGGCCGGGCAGGCGGAGTTGGCTATAGTAGCCAGTGTCCGAAAGTTGATTGAGAGCAAATAAGCTATTCTAAAACAGCACGGATACTTGCATGCGGCCCGTATGCACGGCGCTTAGGCCGTTAGGCTTGCGGCCGTCGTAGGCTACCGTAACGTTAAGACCGTTACTCAGGCGCTGCTCCACGTTCAGGTTCCAAGTCAGATTGTTGCCGGGCCGCAGTGCATTCAGAATTTCCAGGGCTACTACCGACGCTTGATTTCCTTCAAAATCAATGCGCACATACCGTGTAGCCGCTGTGAGCGTGCGCTTACTCACTTGACTCAGGCGCGTTTCTACTCCCAATTCGTCGAAAACGCCGCGCGTATTCTCATCAGGTCCAGCGAAGGTGTTGCGCTTATTGGCATGCAGATAGGTGCCGGTAAAGCGCAAGGCAGGACTTGGCTGGTAGCTCAATTCGGGCGCTACTTCGTAGAGCAGCACCCGAAAGTTGCGGGTTTCTAGATAGTTCGACGTGTTTTCCCGAATACTGCGCGTGGTGATAAGGCGGCCCGTAAACGAATGAGCCAGCGTCCGCCGCAACAGTACTGACTGGCTGGCCAGATTGCGAATGTCCGTGCCTTGGGTGAGCAGCGCCTTTTGCTGGGTTTGCTGTACTGTGAACTCAGCCCCGAAAATGGGATTGGATCGATTGAAATACAGTGTATTGCGTAGCAACTTATTTAGCGAGAGCAAAAACTCATCTTCGGTTTGAAAGGCAAATGGATTGAGACGAGAGCTAAGGTCGCGTTCGGTGGTGCGCCGATCCAACGAAACCGTGCTGATGCTGGTGAACCGCGCTGCGAAACCACGAATACCTGGCTGATCGCGCCATTGCCGGGGCAAGCTGCTAGTGAGCCGGTAGCTGAAGCGGTTGGTGAAGGCGATGATGTAGTCATCGGTGGGCAGAAATACCTTGATATGCGTGCGATACTGCGCGTCGGGTGTTTGGGCCTCAAAAAACTCTTCCTTGTCCTGCCGATTGTTAGCGTTGGCATCGCCCGCGTAAAAGTGGGTTCCCTGCCCATTCGGCACGGGCAGAAAAGAGTAGTCGCGGCGCAATTCGCGGCCCGTGGCTACGCTGTAGCTTAGCTCCGAGCGCAGCATATTATCGAAGAAAGAAGCATTCCAGTCGAGCTTGCCCAGCACGGTGCGTTGGCGAGCACTATCGCGGGCGGCGAGGTCGCGGTAGGTAAGCAGCACGGATAAATCTTGGTTTTTGCCTAAGCGACTCGCAAACATTCCTTGCCACGTTTGGGCTCGGCCGCGCGTGCGCAGCTCGTCATTGAGTGGCGCTTGGTCGCGGCGGTAAGTATAGTCGAGGCGAAAGCGCGTGGTGGCGCTGTCGCGGCTTTGCACAAATACAGAGTGCTCATCGAAGTAATTGGCCGATGTGAGCGAAGTGCCATCGGGCAACGACACCCGGTTTTTATCGAAACGATATGCGTAGCCCGGCACAATTGCCCCCCGAACAAATCGGGCTGTTGCCTCACCTCGCGCCCAGTTCGACTGGCGTGCTCCTGCCTCCGAGTTCAGTAAAAAAAGCCCCCCACGCAGCTCTACGTCACCAATTTGCTGAGCTGCATCCACCCAGTGCTGTAGACCGCTCACCTCGCCGGCCCGGTAGCGCCGACTGAGGCGGTAGGAAAATGCATTCTTCTCGTTTTTTACCAAGCCAGCCGAGAAGTTAAAGATATTATCCTCGCGGGCGGGCCGAAAAGCAGCATTGCCTTGCACCGTGCTAGCGGTGCTCCAGTTGCGGTCAAACTCGATATCGCGGTAGCGGTCGATGGGCGCAAACTGCCGACTGCTGTATTCATAGTCGAGCGTAGAGCGCAGCTTGTATTGCTTGAATAATGGCAGATTCACTGGCTTATCAAGCACCGCGTAGCCCACCCGAAAAGCCCGTCCTTGATCTGACTGCGGCGAGAATCGATTCAAATCCAGCTCCGAGGAAGCTAAGTCCATAAATACAGTAGTGGTCGAATCGACGCGGTAGCTGGCGCCGGCCGTCACGAGCTGCTTTTGCAAAGGCGTGGGCAAGCGACGCTCTGCCCGGTAATTACCCTGCCCCCCTCCTACGTACTGAAATACGCGCCCATTTGCGTTAATATTATCTGCGCTGGTACTCAGAATGTAATCCCCTTCGCCTTGAGTTACATTCGTGAAACGCACATTGTACACGCCCCGTGTGGAGTCAGTACTGTACACAAAGATGGGCAAGGGCTCTTGGCCGGGCAGCGTCAGGACTTCGCGGCGATACTGTACTTGGCGGCGGTCGTAGGCAACTGAGTCGGCGCCAGGAGTAGTAGCCAAGCTCACGTTATCGCCGATGTTGCGCAGCAGCTCACGGTCGGTTTCGTTTAGAATCAGGTTAGGTGAGTTGTCCGGATTGTCAGACTCACGGTAGTAATTCAGATGCAAGCTCATCTTGCCTAGCTCCTGATAATGATTCAGATCGAAAAGCGAGCGGGCATAATTGAAGTCAGAATACTCAAAATCGACCCGGATGCGTGAGTTACGGGTAATAAGGTGCTGGGGCGAAAACGTAACCTCAGCTTGGTTGTAATCAATGATATAATCGAAATCGAAGCCTCGCGTCATCAGCCTGCCGTCGAGGTACACCCGCTCGGAATTAGCCAGAACCACGATAAACTGCTCACCATTTGTGCCGCGCAATCGGTATGGCCCCTGTACGTTTTCCAGAGGCGGCAATTCCATGGAGGCGAACTTTCCTTTGGCAACACCGGCGGCGGCAGTAGTTACGCTGCGTTTGCCGACGCCCTGTGTCAGCTTTGCCTCCACAGCGGCGCCCTGCACGTTTTTGTAAAAGCGCAGAAAATAATCGGGGCGGTTGCGCAGCACGACGTCACCGGCTGTCAGGCTCCAGCGCGGGTGGGTAAGGGTGATATAAAGGCGGTCGAATTCCTGTAACTGCTGGGTGTTGCCTTCGGGCTGAAACGGCACATTCTGGTCGGAAATAGCGGCCGTGAGGTTAATCTGATCGGTGAGTTTGCCCTCCAATTGCAGATTCAAGGCCGAGTTCACAAATACGTTCTGCGTATTACCAAAGGAAATCCCCCGCGCCAAGCTACCCGTTTTGTTGATGCCCGGCGTCGCTAGAATCTGCTCTTTCACCGCAAAATTATTGTAACCGAATGAGCGGGGGGCAAAATTGACGCTGTCGATGAGCGTGCGCGGGCGGCGAGCTACTGGGGCCGCCAACCGCAACGGCAGCACCCGGTAACAGACCAGCACTGAATCGGGCCCGGTGGGCTGGAACATGATATCCGGGTGACCAGGATCAGGGGCCGGAAAACGCCGCGACGGCCGGATAATCCGGTATTGATCGGTATTGGGATTGTAGCCAACGGAGCGCCCATTAGCCGTTACCGACGCCGGAACAATCGTTAGGGTATCGGGCAAGGAAAAGTCTGTCGTATCACGGTTAGCCAGCAGGCGCACCCAACGGCACCGGCGTGTAGTAGGCGGACCTATTTGCTGCGCTGCCACCATCTGAGCCAACAGCAAAAACGTGAGCAGCAGGCTGAAACGCGGAAGACTTTGCGTAAAGCTGCTACTCATGCTACGTGTGTTTCAAGCGGGGGCTTTTTTCAGCTTCACAACGTGCGAAGCCGCGAGATTCGTGCCGCTATGCTGGAATAGAGCTAAGCAAGCAGATAAAAGGTACGTGACACCACACTCAACTTTTACTCGGGTGCCAATGGCAGCTCAATACAGAACCGTGTGCCCACATTTTCCTCCGTCTCAAACCAAATTTGCCCCCCAGCGCTTTCAATTCCTCGCCGGGCCACGGCTAAGCCAATTCCCGACCCGGAGGTTTTGGTAGTGAAGTTAGGCACGAACACCTTCGCCTGCACATCCTCGGGAATACCGGCGCCATTATCGGCGATGCAAATTACAATACGGTCGGTTCCGCGAAGCTCCAGGCTGGCATTGATCTGCGGCTTTCTTCCCTCCGGCACCGATTGCATGGCGTTGATAAGCAAGTTGTTGAACGTACGAACCAACAGGTTTTCGTCGGCAAAGACTACGTACCGGCCACTCTTCGCGTCAGCTGGCACTTTTAGTCGAATGCTGCCCTCTCCCACTCCACCTTTGTGTAAGCTCACGCAACGTCGTAAAATAGGCACTACATCCAGCCGCTCGGGCCGCATGGCCGGCAGGTTGGTGAAGGTAGAGAACGACGTAGCAATGTCGCTGAGCACATCGATTTGCGTGATGAGTGTTTGGGATATTTTACCAATCAACTCCTCCGTATTAGGGCGGCGCTCGGCAATGGCTTTCTGCAAATACTGGAGCGAAAGCTTCATGGGCGTCAGCGGATTCTTGATTTCATGTGCCACTTGGCGCGCCATTTCGCGCCACGCTGCTTCTTTTTCCTGAGTTGCCAGCTCCTGCTTACTTTCCTCCAGCTTCAGCAGCATCGTATTATACTCCCGCACCAGCAGCCCAATTTCATCCGATGACTCGTAGGCCAGCATCTCGTTTTGGCCCGTAAGCGTGGTTTGTTTGAGTTTCTCCGTGATGATTTTGAGTGGAGCTGTTAGGATTCGGGAGGCGACGAATGCCAGCACCAAAAAGATGATGAACATCACCGTGAAGATGTTCAGAATGGTGGAAATCAACTCGATAAGCTTATTATCAAGCTCTTTCTCGGAGTCAAAGAAGGGAATTCCAACGTAACCAACCACTACATCGGGGCGGCCGGGCCGCACCACCGCTCGCAGCGGCAGATACAGAGTATTAAAAGATAGGGAGCCAGCTGTTTCGGTAAGCAATACTTGCGGCTGTCCTTTTTCCGACAACTCAGCTACTGCTCGCGGGTGCATCAAGGTGCTCAGCAGACCTGACTCAAAAATCAAGGGCTGGCTGCTCACTTGTAAGCTACCATCGGCGCCATACAGATTCAAATCGGTTTCAGTCAGATCTGACACGTTTTCAGCCAAATCAATCAGGGCGGCCCGGCCAGACGAATCAGCCAGTAGCGCCCGATTTTTCAGCAGATTTTCCTGCACCGTTTTGCCCCTTCGCTCATAGGTGCGCCGCAAATCCCGCTGGTACGACGAGGTCACCTGGCTAGCCGTCGCGATACTCACAATAAGAAGCGGAACGAGGATACCAAAGTTGAGAAACAGCTGAATTTTGGTGCTGAACGTAGTACGAAATACTTGGAAATACTGTCCCCGCGCCAGCATATAGCCCCCCAGCACCAGCAGACTAAAGAAAGTGTGCAGCAAAAACAGGAAGGAGAAGTTAGCCAACCAATCGTCGAAAGCATAGGTGGCCGTTGTCACTACCACCATGCGATGCTGGGCACCCCGAACGGCCAGATGGTGGAAGCCATCAACTGATAACCCCACACTGTATAAGCGCGGATCTTGTCGCTGAGCCGGAGTAAGCTGGTTTACGTAATCAAAATCACCTTCCTTATACACAAGACGTCCGTTTTCGTAACCGGCATAGCTTAAGTCGGAGCCGAGACCAGGCTGGAAAAACTTCTGATCGACCAACAGCTCAGGTACTACGCTGTAGGCTGTCAGCTTTTTAAGTGAAAGCTCCAGCAGAACGGTACTTGTGCCTCCTGCGGAAGTCACGACCGGCACAAAAGCCACATAGCGCCGGGAGCTAAAGGAGTTGCTGTTATGAATGAGGTATAAGTCGGGATGGTCCGTAGAAAGGGCCGTACGCAAAAGGCGTCGCCGGAGCTGAGGCAAATTCAGTGTCTCCTCATTACCGTCCAGCGAGCGGCCGGCCGGGTCAAAGAGCGTGACTACAATCTCATATTTATCGAAATAGTCACGCAAATAATACTTCACGATCTTCTGCCGCACTACATCTTGGTTGGCGAAGGGGCGCGCCAGCATCGTTTGGATCAATGGGTCGGCGGCCATCTGGCGCGAACGCTCTGCTAGCAGGTACTCACCTTGTAAGTCATTATCCACCAATAAGTTGCTAGCAATCCGCTGCTTATTTATGACTAGCTGCCGATCAAAGTGCTCATACAAGGCCAAAGCTCCCACTACGGAGCTTACGCCCAGCATCAAGAAGATAAACAGGTACACTTGATATGGTACCACCGACGCTACTTGACGTAAGCCCGTCAGCCGCACGATGAAGAAGAAGAGCAACGTAAGTCCTAGCAGTATTCCACTGGTCAGGCTGAAGGCCAGCCCCAAAGGCAAAACTGTAAGCGTAGTCAGCCCTAATAATATGATACCTACACTGCGCGTAGCCGGCCGAACGGAGGCGATAAATAGCTGGGACAGCATATAAAAACCGACCAGGTAGCTCCCCGTATGCAGTATGATAGCCAGACATAACAGCCCTTTGAATACCGACACGTCGATACTCTGCGTCACATCGAGTACGAGTTGGGAGTTATTGAAGCTATTGGAGTAAAAGCTAAATAGAAGCTGTAATAAGCCATAAAAGCTCAATACCGCCGCAGTGCCTATAATGAATAGCAAATAAAAACGACGGATCTGCCGTATCCGGCGCACGATGCCGTAGCGTCGGAATAATAGCAGGGCGTAATAGGACAATGCCACAAACAGGAAGGCATTGATTAGCAGGTCGCCTAGTGAAGGCGAAAGCCACGAAGCAGCGTACAGGCGCGGATCGAACAGAGGAACTTCTACCAGCGAGAAGGGAAGCCCTAAAAACAGCAAAGCTGCTCGCATTGCCATGAGTGACAATACGACGGAGCCTACTCCGGCTAATACCTTGCCTGCAGAAAAGAAGCCAATAGCCAAGCGGAGCCAGCCCGCTAAGTACAACCCGAAACCCAACAGCAAAAACCCTACAGGCAGATATTTGCCCGTAACCGGATCGGGAGCAGAACTTTCAATGGAGAAGAGGTAGTCGCCCTCCTCAGAAAACAGGCGGGGTAATCGGGGGTTGTTGTTGACCACCAGCCGAACATTTGCCCCCGAAACAAAGCTTGTTCAGCGCCCTCGCGCAGGTAGCGGTTACTGATTCCGTACCGCTTTTCCAGAGGGATATAGGTTAGAATAATGTGAGAACCTACTGGGCGGCGCAGTACCAAGTATTGCCCAAACCGCATGTCCACCAGCTTCTCACGAAAGTTCTGGACCACATTAGCGACCTCCGGCCGAATTGTATGATCAGACCAATACAGCAGCTTCTCGCCCTCAAATACGAAACACGGATACGTTGTTAAACCAACAAGGGAATTGAAATTGAGAGTTTGTCCCTGTAAGCGCTCAGCAACTTCGTCAGCCTCGCGCTCCGCTGTGCGTTGCGCCTCAATAACTAGGTTTTGCAGACGCGTCGTTTCGGCGCGCAATAGTACTGCCGGCACTTGGCCATAACGATTGCTCAGGTAGGCGGCCACAAAGCAAAGCGTGGCGGCCAACAGCAAAACCAGTGGAGACGAACGGACTAACTTCAAAGGCAATTAGGATGCTGAAGCACTACAGATGAGAATAGGCTTTCAACAAAAATGCCGCCATTCGGCGGCATTTCCTATTCTATTAGAAACCCTGCTTTTTATCAGGACGTCAGTACACTTACCCTTGTTTTTTCGCCTGGCTGTGCCGATACCAAATAAATCCAACAACTCCCATCAATACATAAGGCACCGTCATAAGCATCAAAATACCTTTATTCAGGCCAGATGCGTCATATTCGTCTTTATCGCCTCGCGCCGACTCAACCTGAGTTTTGCACATGGAGCATTGAGCTTGTGTCGAAATGGGGGCTATACAAAGCAATAAGCCCAACAGGAAGGTAAACAAACCGGTAATAGCTGCCTTTCTCATACTATTTCAACACTTTCTTAAGGACAAAGTTTCTTTACTTCTAGGTATAGTAAGGCGAAATCATAAAGTACACGATAACACCCGTTACAGATACGTAAAGCCAAACCGGAAATGCCCAACGGGCTATCTTACGGTGTTTGGTAAACTGCTCAGTCAAAGCAAAGTAGAGCGTAAATAACACCAACCCTACCGTTACTACAGCCAAGGCAATATGCGTGAGCAGTAAAAAGAAATATACATACCTGATGGTGCCCTCACCCCAAACCGAGTTGAATCGACCTGAGAGTGATATACCACATAGGAAAGGAGAAAAATGCCCCCCAGCGCGAATGCAGTAGACATCATAGCTCGGTGACGTGCTACTTGCTTGTTCCTAATAAAGTAAAAGCCAAGTAGCAAGCATATGGCTGTTAGTGAGTTCAGGATGGCATTAAGGGCCGGCAAAAACTTTACTTCTGCACCTGGAACGCGAAATGTATTGGGGAAGTAATGCAGAATAGCAACCAGCAGGGGCACTACAGTTGCTAGAATCCCCAAAATGATTTTGTATTTCGTAAAATCACCCGGCTTAAGAGCGGGGTTCGTTGTTGTGGTCATAAGTGTAAAGCAACACGGTAATTTCGGTGATCAGGCGGTCAATTTCTCTCGCTTTTGTACCGTCATAAATGCCTCGTATCCGGTGGTTACGATCTACCAAGAACAGCTGCTGACTGTGTTGTATAGCTGGTGTCTCCCCCTTGAGAGCAGGAAGTCGGTACTCTTCCGTTAATAACCGGTTAAGTTGATTTTTGTCACCAGTCAAAAAGAACCATTTACCTGCTATAGCCCCGTATTGCTCCGCGTAACGCTCCAACACAGATACTGAATCCTGCGTTGGATTTACGGTGTAAGAAACTAACCGAACCCTTGGCTCTAGGCGAAACTTCTCTTGTACACGCGTGAGTTGGCTGTATCGTTGTGCACAGTCTTGAGGGCAGGCTGTGTAAAAGAAGCTTGTTATATAAAGGCCATCTTTTAAATCTTTCTGGCCAATAACTCGCCCGGTTTGAGAGGAGAAGCTGTAATCCTTTAACTGATGAAAAACAGTATCGCGTTGCCACTTATCACCAATTAGTGTTGAATCAACACGATCAGGTAAATAAAATGGCAACGCGTAACGGTTTGTACCGAATGACTTAAGAAATAAAAAAGCCAGTACCGGTACCAAAAGAATGAGGCCCAGAAACAATGTTTGTTTGGGCCTCATTACTTACTTAAGAGCATTTTGAATCGACTCTCCTACATAAGATCCTTCACTAACTAAGGCTACCAATAGCCAAATCAGGAGACCCATAGGAATCAGGATAGTCCAGATTAGTCCTTTCGTTTCATGCTTCAAGTGCATGAATTCAGCCACAATAAAGAAGGCTTTGAAAATCGTAAGAATAATAAATATTGTATTACGCAGGGTACCCGGATCCATAAGGAATACGAATACGAACTCAAGTGCTGTAATACCTACAAGTACCCAGAATGTCTTCCAAATCCAACCCGTATTGGGCTTCGGGATTTCGCCTAGCTGTTGAGGCTGGTTGCTGCTATGTTGAGCCATAACTTTTGAAATTAAATCTTAACTCAAACGATTAAATGCAATTATGCAGATCGTTCTTATGAGGAGTAGCGCTTTGAAGAAATTAAACGAGGTAGAAGAAAGTAAAGACGAACACCCATACTAAGTCTACAAAGTGCCAGTACAGACCAATTTTCTCCACCATCTCATAGTGACCTCTTTTCTCGAAGGTGCCATTGGTAGTAGCAATGAATGACCAAATCAGCAGGCAGATACCACTAAATACGTGGGTACCATGGAAACCAGTAATAAAGAAAAACAAGTCAGCGAAAAGTACTGGACCGTATTGGTTTCTTTGCAGGTTGGCCCCGAAGAAACGCGTACCGTCTTCCATTAACGTACCTTCATCTGTTCCGGCAATAAAGTGAGACCATTCCCAAGCCTGGCAGCTTAAAAAGGTGGCACCAAACAAAATTGTCCATAGCAACCACTTCTGAACATCATTCTTATCCATACGATGGCCAGCCTCTACAGCTAATACCATTGTGACAGAGCTGAAAATGAGAATCATGGTCATGAGTGCCACGAATCCTAGAGGCAAATCTATGCCGTGAAGTCCAGGAAAAGCGTTAAAAACTTTATCCGGAATAGGCCAATAAGCCGTGGAAAACTCAAACGCCTCATTGGTACCGGTATAAGCTAAATGGCGATGACGCATCAAGCCATAAGTGGTCAGAAAGGCAGCAAACGTAAAGGCATCCGACAACAGGAAGAACCACATCATCAGCTTGCCATAGCTAGCCTTGAAAGGCTCATTGCCCCCATCCCAAGTGCCAGTGCGTGGCTGTTCTTGGGTAGATGGCGAGGATAGAGTCTGTGTCGTGGAGGTAGTGGCCATATAAAGCGGGTAAGGACGAAATCAGTGGTTCAAAAGTAGGAACAAATACAAGTACAACCAAAGAGCTCCTAGGAAGTGCCAGTAGATAGTTCCATTTGTGATAGCCAACATTTGGCGAGAATGCACCTGATAGCGCAGACTCTTAACTACTACCAGTACGAGAAAAATAAGTCCGGTGATTAAGTGAAATCCGTGAAGCCCCGTGAGTACATACATAAAGGAGCCTGATGGATTAGAATCAGCCCCACCAAAGTATACCCTGTTGCTCACTAATTCGCTCCACACCTGCCACTGACCAATTAGAAAAAGCAACCCTAAAGCCAGGGTTACCAGCATTCCGATTTTAACCTGTCGCAGATTGTCTTTGCGGGCAGCAAACCAAGCCCATTGCATTGTGGCAGAGCTAATGGCAATAATAATTGTATTAAACAGCAGCCCGGTAGGCAGATCAAACTCTAGCCAGTTGCCCTCATCACGGCGGACAATGTAGCCACTTGTTAAGCCCGCAAACATCATCAGAATACTAATAATGAGCAGAATGAGCAGTAACCGTAAGGGATGCAGGCCGGTGCCAGTCTCTTTATCGGTAAGCGTTTCAGAAGGATGCATACAGCAAAAGCATTATAATTTATCGAACACCAGCGCAATCTGAACAATTGGCAGGTACAAAAACGACCCAAACATGATGTTCATCGCCGCCTTTTTGGAACAAGTGCGCATCAGGTAAAAGGTTTGCATGAGAAACAATACTCCGCACACCACCGCAATCATCGCTGATATCTTACCCGCCATTCCAAACTGAAGAGGCAATAGGCTTAGTGGAATGAGCAAAAGCGTGTAAGTCATTATCTGGAAAGCTGTGCGCAAATCTTTGCCCCCCGGAGTAGGTAACATCTTGAATCCCGCTCGCTTATAGTCCTCATCTAGAACCCACGCAATGGCCCAAAAGTGCGGAAACTGCCACATAAACTGTATCCCGAATAATACCCAAGCCTCAACTCCTAATACACCTGTAGCGGCTACCCAGCCTATAAGAGGCGGCATACCACCTGGAATAGCTCCTACAAAAACACAGATTGGGGAGATAGTTTTGAGTGGGGTGTAAATGAAGCCGTACAGGATGAGCGATAATAGAGATAGAGCGGCGGTTAGCAAGTTGAAATAAGTAGCCAACAAGCCTAAACCTGCTAGTCCTAAGACTATTGCGAACACCCAAGCTTCTGAAATACTTAGTACTCCTGTAGGCAAAGGCCGTTTAGCAGTGCGCTTCATAAGCTTGTCTAAATCTCGCTCATGAATCTGATTTATGGTATTGGCTGACCCTGTTACGGCTAACCCGCCAAGCATTACTAGCAAGGCACGACTCCAGTCCAGTTCGTGGACACCTAGCAGGTAGCCGATAGCACTGGAGAAGGCCACGGTGATTGAAAGCCGGAATTTGAGCAGCTGAAAATAAGCTTTGAGTTTCGTCATCAAGGATGGGTACAAAACACCCGTCTGAACTTTGTCAAACGGGGCCGCAAAGTTACGCAACAACATGCGGATAAGTGGCCTTCGCTACTGATTTAGCCATTCGATGATAGGCTACCAATGTCAGAAATTGCCCCCCAAACAACAACGTAGCTACCATAAGGTGTACAGGCTGTACAGCAGCGGGCAATGCGAAGTAAGCGAGTACCATACCAGCCAGGATTTCCAATCCTAAGAAACCAAGCACCGCAGTAATTAAGACATGCAGCCGTTTGGATGGTAGTTGATACACATGATACGCAACGTATATGTTCAATAGTAGGAGCACTACAGAGAATGTGCGATGCACCTTAAAAATGCTCCCTAGTTGATCTATCCAGTTAGCACGGTTATCATAACTCATGGCTGAGGCTACTAAATCCACTTCTTCCCGCACTTGTGTACCCAATACTATTTGTATGAAAGTCAACAAGGTCACCGTCCACAGCCCAGCCGTTAGCATCGGTGAAAAAGGTATCATTTCGGTGTGTTCTGTGTCTTGTTGCGAGCGATCAACAGCGTAAATGAGCATAGCTACTATCACTAGTGCTAAGCCCATATGGATCGTTATCATTATTGGCAATAGGTTGGTAGATACAACCAATGACCCTAACCACCCTTGCACTCCTATCAGAATAAAGCTTCCGAAGGCAAGCCAAAAAACAGTCTTATCATGGTGCCTGTAAGGGAGTGCAAAAATCAAAGTCAGAAAAACAAATACTCCAATCAGCGCGCCTAATAACCTGTTCAGATATTCAATCCATGTTTTAGTAGCGTTGAAATCAGTTTCTATGTATTGGGTAGGGTGTGAAAATATGTCGCTGGCGACTTGCTTAAATCCGAACACCTGTAGCGTAGCTGCCAATCGTTTGTTTTTGGCTACTCGTTGAGCAGTATACACTTGCTTATAGTCAGCAGGGAGTTGACTGATATGAGTTGGTGGCACCCAAGAGCCAAAGCACTTAGGCCAATCAGGGCACCCCATTCCTGACCCAGTGCTTCTTACTACTCCACCTACGAGAATAAGTAAGTAAACAGCAGCAACAGTAAGGATACCGATAAAGCGAAAGCGGCGCACGAAGGCAGGTTTCATTGTACTGAAGGATTGTCTGATTGTTATGTATACAACAATCAGAATTACTTTTCTACCCAAAAAAAGGGAAATTCAGGTCGGCCAGCCGATACTGAACTTCCCTTTTAATGAAAAATGGAGCTGCCGTAGTTACGGCAACTCCATTTTTAAAATTCGGAATGACTACTCCGCCATTTCCCGCTCATTCGGCAAATTAGATGACTGGGTTTGTGAGTATG
Source organism: Hymenobacter radiodurans (assembly GCF_004355185.1). Classification (NCBI taxonomy): domain Bacteria; kingdom Pseudomonadati; phylum Bacteroidota; class Cytophagia; order Cytophagales; family Hymenobacteraceae; genus Hymenobacter; species Hymenobacter radiodurans. The sequence goes on along the minus strand of NZ_CP037922.1, from coordinate 1,094,293 downwards.
GTACGTTCTGGGGAATGAAGTCCTTCTCAGCACCGGGTTTGCTATAATCGTACGGCCAACGATGTACGGCTGGAATAGCGCCAGGCCAGTTACCATGACCAGGATTAATAGGAGTGGTCCATTCCAATGTGTTCGAGTTCCATGGATTCTCAGTAGCACGACGACCACGCCAGATGCTATAAAAGAAGTTGAAGATGAAAATGAACTGACCAAGGAATGCAAATATGGCAGCGGCAGAAATGAATTTATTCAAATCAGCAAATTGACTGAAGCTATCAAATCCAGTGAAGGCATAATAGCGACGAGGAAAACCAGCAATGCCAACATAGTGCATTGGCATGAATACCAGGTATACACCGATGAAGGTGAGCCAAAAGTGAACGTAACCCAATTTTTCATCGAGCATACGTCCGAACATCTTTGGGAACCAATGATATACACCGGCAAACAATCCAAAGAACGCTGAACTACCCATCACTAGGTGAAAGTGAGCTACTACGAAATATGTATTGTGCATCTGAATATCTAGAGCGGCGTTGCCTAGTACAATACCAGTCAGGCCGCCTGAAATAAACAGTGATACAAAGCCAATTGAAAATAGCATGGCCGTAGTAAAGCGGATATTTCCACGCCACAATGTAGCCAACCAGTTAAATACTTTAACCCCAGAAGGCACAGCAATGATCAATGTAAGAAACATAAACACTGAGCCCAAGAAGGGATTCATACCTGTTACGAACATATGGTGAGCCCATACGACGAAGGAAAGCAATGAAATACCCAATAGTGAACCAATCATTGCGCGATAGCCGAAGATTGGCTTACGTGAATTGGTAGCTAGAATTTCTGAAACCATACCCATTGCTGGCATGATAACAATATACACTTCAGGGTGTCCCAAGAACCAGAACAAATGCTGGAACAGGATAGGGCTACCACCTGTATTGCTCAATGCCTGACCAGCTATGTATATGTCTGACAAAAAGAAACTGGTGCCAAACGAACGATCAAATATTAGCAGTAAAGCGGCAGAGAATAATACTGGAAAAGAAAGTAGACCTAAAACAGCTGTTAAGAAGAACGACCAAATTGTAAGTGGCAATTTGGACATTGACATCCCACGTGTCCGTAGATTAATTACTGTTGTGATATAATTAACTCCACCCAGCAATTGAGAGATGATGAACAGAGCCATACTCACTAGCCAAAGTGTCATTCCAGCTCCTGAACCTGGAATTGCCTGAGGTAATGCGCTTAACGGAGGATAGATTGTCCAACCAGCTGACGCGGGGCCAGCTTCAAGGAAAATTGAGGTGAACATGATAATACTGGAAGCAAAGAAAAACCAGTATGAAAGCATGTTCATAAATCCTGAAGCCATATCGCGGGCTCCGACTTGTAGTGGGATTAGAAAATTGGAAAATGTTCCACTTAACCCAGCTGTTAGCACAAAGAACACCATGATAGTGCCGTGCATGGTGACAAGAGCAAGATAGAACTCAGGATTAAGTTTACCCGCTTCAACCCATTTGCCCAATACAGGCGTCAACCATGACATAGTTGACTCAGGCCAACCTAACTGGATTCGGAAGAGGCTAGAAAGTGCGCCTCCCAAAATGGCCCAAAAAATACCAGTAATAAGAAATTGTTTAGCAATTACTTTGTGGTCCTGACTAAAAACGTACTTGGTCAGGAAGCTTTGCTCGTGGTGCTCATCATGATGCAGGTGCTCATCGTGCTCAATATGAGGCACAGTGGGCGTTCCATGCACAGGAGCGTTGGTGGGAATATTAGCAGCCATACAGTTGAGCGTGCGTTATAAAGTAAGTTAGAGCGAAGCTTTGTTAGCCGGAGTTAAGACAGCGGCCGCATCAGCATTCTTAGTTTTAACCAATTTATCAGACTTCTGTTTGAAACTAGCCAAAACATCAGGGTTCTGTTCTGAAAACGATTTCTGTTGAGCAAACCAAGCTACATAATCGTCAGGTTCATCTACAACTATTATTGCCTTCATAGCGAAGTGACCACGTCCGCAAATCTGGGAGCATGCTAACTCATAATTAAACTTTGGGTTACCTAACTGAGCGCGCATTTCGTCAGTAGTTTTAGTAGGCGTAAACCAGAACTTGGTTGGCATACCTGGCACAGCGTACATCTGAACCCTGAAGTTTGGCATGTAAACGCCATGTAGTACATCACGTGAGCGAATCTTGAGCAATACGGGATGTCCTTTTGGCACATGGATCTCATTAACAGTGAAATCATCCATGGCATTATTGTCATTCAGATCAAATCCGAATTCATTAGTAGCGTCAATTAAGCGGTAGTTAACTACACCTAATTTTTGGTCGCGACCCGGATAACGAACCAGCCAGTTGAATTGCTTACCCATTACTTCCAGAACGATAGCGTCCTTCGGAGCTGGCCCTGTGATCTTGGTCCACTCTTTCCAGCCTGCAAACACCAAGCTTGCCATCACGATTGCTGGGATCAACGTCCAGATTATCTCAATCTTGTTGTTGTGAGAAAAGAAGAAAGCTCTACGTCCATCCTTATGTTGATAACGATAAGAGAAGATGAACAGCATAAGATGGGTGAGAGCAAACGCTACACCCAAGATGATCATTGTGGTCCAGAACATATTCTCCACTGCATATCCATGAATAGAAGCAATAGGAGGATTCATCTTATCGTAGTTGTCGATGAATGACCAAGCGAATGCGCCTCCACCAACCACCATGAAGATGATCATAAGGATAGCATTGACTCGGTTGCTCATCCCGATTTCACGAGTTAGGCTACCAGAAAAGATGGAAGTAAGGATCTGGAGGCGAAACAACAAGCCGAATACGACTAGAAGCAGCACCAATACCAGCAGGATACCAAGAGCAATCATTATCTAGGGATAGATGTGAGTACAGCGATTATGAGCAATGTAGATAGCACTACTAATTAATTAGAATGCTATGCCACCCGATACTCAAATCAATTTTAAGTTGTATGATGCACGCTTTCATCAAGAAAGGGATGATTCACGGGCACCAATGACGCCTGAGACAGACGCTTTGTAAACAACAACAGGAAAGAGCCCAAAAAGATCAGTGCAATACCAATTTCAATTACAAACCCACTTTCACCTTTCATAGTTGCAGGCATGATCATCAAATAGAAATCAAACCAATGACCTATGAGAATAGCTATACACACAATTTTTAGCATGATCATCTGACGCTTTGCATCCCGTGTCATCATCACGAGAAATGGGAAAGCAAAATTGATAACCAAATTGAAATAGAAGATCCAAGTGTAGTGACCATTAAAGCCCCCCAAGCGCTGATTAAAATAAACAGCCTCTTCAGGAAGATTGGCATACCAGATCAACATAAACTGTGAGAACCAGATGTATGTCCAGAAAATGCTGAAGCCAAACATGAACTTACCAAGATCGTGCAGATGGTTAGCATTTAGGAATCGTAGGTAACCTGCTTGCTTAAGATAAATAGCAGTAAGAGTTACAGCTGCTAAGCCGGACACCCACCAGCTTGCGAATACATACCAACCAAACATCGTACTGAACCAGTGTACGTCAATCGACATAACCCAATCCCAAGCTGCCATCGAAGATGAAACAGCAAAAAGAACTAGAAAAAGGGCTCCTACATTGATGCTCTTATGAAAATACTCAGTTCCGCCGTTGAGATCTTCTTCAAGTGAAAGCTTTCTTAACTTTTCTGAGAAGAACCACCAGATCCCAAGGTAAATGACCATTCTAATAACGTAGAATGGCAGATTCAAGAAACCGCTTTTACCAGCAACTATCGCATCATATTTTTCATGACCGGGAGTCATAATGCCGTCATGGGTCCAGTGAAATAGATCATGGCGTCCTACGAAGAACACGATAAGCATGATTATAGCACCTGGCAGTAACCAAGCACTTAATGCCTCCGAAATACGCTTGACTAAGACTGACCAGCCAGCGTAAGCAACGTACTGTAGGGCCACGAAGAACGTACCGATTACAGCAATACCAATGAAGTAAACATTGCTATGCCAAAGACTTACAAGAATCCGCTTTACCCAAATAGGGCTGCCTTCATGGTGTTCTGCAGAAGCTCCTGCTCCAGTGCCAGCTTCATGACCAGCCGTAGCGGCATGCTCCTCTCCTATCCCCAAGGCAGCTAATACAGCCCCTATGATCAACAGGATAATTCCTACCGCTATTATTGTAATGAACTTTTTACGAGTGCTAGACGGAAGTTGTAAATGTTCAGTCGTAACACTGTCCTGATGCGTCAGAGTTGCCATAATTATTAGTTCGACGTTCCGTTTCTAGCCTCCGTACCACCTTGCCCTGGTGTCTCTGATGCTTTATCAGCCTGAGCTTCCTCTATAGGACTCTGGTTAGCACGATCCGTCATTTCCGTTGAATCCTTGCTAACGTCTACTAGCTTAGCTAAACCGTCAGGACCTTCACCACGCTGTAGTACTCGGACATACATAGCAATTTTCCAGCGCTCTTCTGGGTTTACGATAGATCCATGGGGCATCATGCGATTACGTCCCCATTGAATGACATGATAGATATGCCCGTCATTCATAGTTTTGTAAGCGCCTGCTGAGTAATCCGGAACGCCTTTAAACTTTATGCCTACAGGTCCCTGGCCTTTTCCATCTTCCCCGTGGCAATGAGAGCAAACTCTGGTATATAGGGCCTTGCCCTCTTCTAAGTTAGCTTTTGAATAAGCGTAAGGATTGCGCAATGTGCGTTCTGCAATTCCTACACTATCCTTAGGGATATGAGTATAATAATCTAGTTTACCTAATGGAACAGTTCCTACTACTGGAACACGTTCGTTAGTACCCATCGGGTTAATTACATTAACATTTGTCTGCTTGAGCGCCTCATAAGGAATCGGCTCATACATTTCGGGGGCGTATTGAATAGCCGGAACATCAGCACGGTTGCAGCTTGTAGCTAATACAGCAGCAAAGAGCATTGTCGAACCCTGAAGACTTAATTTCAGCCAGTGCGTCATTATTTCTGGGTCATTTCTTTTTCGTTGACTTCTGTTGCACCGTTTTCACGAAGCAGTTGAGTTAGGCGGCTCAATTCAGAAGCATCATCTTTTAATTCGATGGCCATCACAAATTTATCATCAGTAGCGCGTACATCCATTACTGGCACTTTCCAACGCGGATATAGTTTACTGATAGTAAAAAAGGTAATCACCATGCCATGAGCACAGAAGAGAACCGTCATTTCAAAACTTACAGGAATGAATGCAGGTAATGCGATATGAGGTTTGCCACCAATAATCATTGGCCAGTCGAAACCCAACATATAAATCTGCATCCAGAGGGCAAACGACAATCCTGTCAAACCAAAGAAAAAGGCTGCAATAGGTAGTCGTGAGCGCTCAATGCCGAGAGCATCATCAATTCCGTGAACGGGGTAAGGCGAGAACACATCGTGGATCTTAACCCCAGCGGCGCGAATGTTCTCGATGGCGTGCAATAGCACGTCCTCGTCGTCGAATATGCCGAGGGCGAAGCGCTTAGTCATGCTTATTATAATTTACGGGTGCTGAAGCTGGTAGAGCTGGAGCAACAGGTTGATGAACTGGAGCTACTTGATGGCCATGATTATGGTTAGCAGTGTACGTTGGACCATTATCCACCCCATATTTCAGGATGGTTTTCACCTCAGCCATGTTCACTACTGGGAAGAATTTAGCAAACAGTAAGAAGAGAGTGAAAAATAAGCCTAATGTGCCTACATAGATTCCGATGTCAACCCATGTTGGAGAGAACATTACCCAGCTAGAAGGCAAGTAATCACGGTGTAAGGAAGTAACGATAATTACGAAACGCTCGAACCACATACCGATGTTCACAATAATGGATAGAATGAACGTGGCCGGAATGCTATAACGGATGCGACGAAACCATACCAATTGAGGTGTGATTACGTTGCATGTCATCATCGAGGCATACGCCCACCAATACGGTCCTGTAGCTCGGTTAATGAAGGCGTATTGCTCAAATTCCACTTGTGAGTACCAAGCAATAAAGAACTCTGTGATATAGGCAACACCTACAATAGAACCTGTGATCATCATGATTTTATTCATGAGAGCAATGTGTTCTATCGTAATATAGTCCTCAAGCTTGAATACAACCCGCGTGATAAGCATTAGAGTTAATACCATTGCAAAGCCCGAGAATATAGCTCCTGCAACAAAGTAAGGCGGGAAGATAGTAGTGTGCCAACCAGGTACGACAGAGGTAGCAAAGTCCATCGATACAATAGTGTGAACTGAAAGCACCAGAGGAGTTGCAACACCAGCCAATATCAGAGAAACCGTCTCATAACGTGACCAAGCTTTAGCCGATCCTTTCCAACCGAAGCTTAATAAAGCATATGCACGCTTAGCAATAGGTCCTTTTGCACGATCCCGAATGGTGGCAAAATCAGGAATAAGTCCGATGTACCAGAATACTAAGGAAACCGAGAAGTATGTGGAGATTGCAAATACGTCCCACAAAAGTGGGGAATTAAAGTTCACCCACAGTGAGCCAAATGTATTCTGGAACGGAAATACCCAATAGGCCAACCAAGGACGGCCCATGTGCAAAACCGGGAACATGGCAGCACATATTACAGCGAAGATAGTCATGGCTTCAGCTGCACGGTTAATTGAACTCCGCCATTTCTGACGGAACAACAGCAGTACCGCTGAGATCAAAGTGCCAGCATGACCAATACCCACCCACCATACGAAGTTGGTGATGTCCCAAGCCCAGCCAACTGTTTTGTTCAGGCCCCATTCTCCTATACCATACCATAAGGTCCGGTATACAGAATAGAAAAAGATGCCTAGAAAAAAGAGCGCTACGCTCAGGGCTGCCATCCACCGGATGTTTGGCTTAGCTTCCACCTGGCGGCACACGTCTTCCGTGATGTCGTGGTAAGTTTTGCCCCCCGTTACGAGCGGCTCTCTTACTGGCGATACGTGCTGCATAATATTGAATGTAAAAAGTGGCGAGACAGGTTCTTATATCAGTGTTATAATATCTTGTCTCTTCGCTGTTTCTAAACTGTTAGCTTTTTGCTTGGCTCCACATTACGAATCTTAGTTAGATACGTGATGTTTGGCTGCACGTTTATAGCATCAAGTACATGGAAGCCACGCTCGCCATCTTCCCGACGCGTCACCTGTGAAACCCGAGAATTAGGGTCCCGTAGGTCACCAAAAATAATAGCCTGTGTTGGGCAAGATTGGGCGCAGGCCGTTACTACCTCACCATCTACTGGACGACGACGCTCTTTTTTGGCTTCCAGCTTAGCAAGTTGGATGCGCTGTACGCAGAAGCTGCATTTCTCCATTACACCGCGCGCCCGTACAGTTACGTCTGGGTTCAAGACCATGCGGCCGAGGTCTGTGAACATATGTCCGTTCACAGCCTCAAACTTTTCATTCGTATAGTAAGAAAACCAGTTAAAGCGCCGCACCTTATATGGACAGTTATTAGCGCAATAACGTGTACCCACACAACGATTGTAGGTCATTTGATTCAAGCCTTCACTGCTGTGAGTCGTAGCAAGTACTGGGCAAACAGTCTCACAAGGAGCGTGGTTGCAGTGCTGGCATAGCATTGGTTCGAAGATCACACTCGGATTTTCCGATGGATCTTCCATAGCCGCGTAAGTATCTAATTTACCCTTCTCAGCGAAATCTTCCTTGGTAGTATCGGAGCTGTAATAGCGGTCGATACGTAACCAATGCATCTCACGACGATTAATTACTTCCTGCTTACCTACTACTGCTATATTATTTTCTACTTGGCAACCAATCACGCATGAACCACATCCGATACAAGAGTTCAGGTCGATGACCATACCCCAGTGGTGATTCTTGTACTCGTAATCTTGCCACAGGGAAACCTTATTTGGTTTCTCCAGACCATCAGGAGTGGCAATTTTATCGTATTCAGTTACTTCTTTCGGATTCTTGATATAGTCGGCCAGCGTAGCTTCTTGAACTACTGGCTTACGGTCCATGACCGTATGGTGCGTCTGTGTTTGAGCTATCGGTGACTTTGCACCTGTCTTCTCTAAAGTAACAGTACCACTATACTGTAATGAATTATCGCGGACGGTTGCTAATGGGTAAGCGTTAGCTCCCACTTTGCTCCCTACTTTGCCAGCTAATTCACGACCATATCCTACAGCGACACCAACGGTGCCCTTCGCTTGACCAGGTTGAATGAGAACAGGAAGTTCAATCGATATACCGTTAGCGGTAAGCTTAACCATATCACCCTGCTCCCATTCATTGGTTACAGCCATGTCTCGTGGCACAGATACATAATTACCCCAAGTGGCTTTCGATATTGGGTCAGGGAGTTCTTGTAGCCAAGGGTTATTAGCTTCGAAACCATTTCCAATACCTACTTTCTCGTAAAGCGAGAATTCAATACCTGAACCTTTGGGTGCGCGGGTTATGGAACTAATAGCTTGAGTAGCATCAATTGCAGCGGCACTCGGAGCAGCTGCTGCAGGCATAAGTGTGCCACTAGCAACTCCATCATGAACGGCTTTATCCCAGCCTTGCTGAAAATTGCCCCCCAGAATACTCCGCCAGTTCGCACGCAAGAAATTGTAATAACTCTGCGGATTACCAGCCCATGTTAGTAAACTATCCTGAGCTTGGCGAGTAGCAAACAATGGCGAAATCGTAGGCTGGGCTAAACTCAACGAGCCACGCTTGGGCTCATAGTCATTCCATGACTCTAAATAATGATGATCAGGAGCGGCATAGTAGCAAAGGGTTCCTGTTTCATCTAAGCGGTCGTTCAAGGAAATGCTCAAAGGCACTTTGGCAATCCCTGACTTCACCTTCGCAGCTAATGGATGATCATAAACAGGATTAGCATGATAGAATATAACAGCACCTACACTGCCTGCATTCATCTCGTTTACGAGACGGAGCATGCGAGCATCATCTCCTTGGCGAACCATTGAAGGGTTAGTAGTATCTATTGCTGCACCTACATTACCTAACGACTGATTGATAGCAGCAACAAGCGTTTGGATAGCTAGATCATTAGAGCCAGCTACTACTAAGCTACGCCCTCTGTTGGCTTTTAATTCGGCTGCAGCCTTCTTTAATTGTGCATTGTTAAACGTAGAAGCAGCACCGCCACCAACTACCTCATTATACAATGCTAATGTAGCCTGCCCCATTTCTGAAGGCTTGAGTGGCACACGTACATCAGCGTTGGAGCCAGTTAGAGAAAGATTGGTCTCAAACTGGAAATGACGCGACATTGTTTTTTTGTCGCTCGACACTTTGCGATTGGTGATATACTGATGAGCATGCTCCACTGGCGATATCCAAGTACCTAGGAAATCAGCCCCTAAGCTCACAATCACATTGGCCTTGCTAAAATCGAAAGAAGGCAATACACCTCCGTTCGCTTGAATTAACGCCGACTGCGATTGAGCATCGTACATCACGTGCTCCGTGGTAGGATAGCGCAAAGCAAATTCAGCAATAGCTCTTTTAGTAGAAGGGCTTATGATGGTTGGTGATACGATAGCAATTTTGCCCCGTGTAGCAGCAAGCTTACTGCGGATCTCTTGGTCAACACGATCCTTGTCAGCTTGTTGGCCTTTGATTGCGAAATGCTGTAGACGGGCGCTATCGTACAGACTCAAAACAGAAGCCTGAGCACGCGCTGATAGGCCACCGCGCGTGATTGGCGACTCTGGATTGCCCTCTAACTTGATCGGCCGGCCTTCACGGGTCTTTACTAAGACGCTGTTATAGTCCGAACCATTAAAATAAGTTGAAGCATAAAAGTTGGCAATACCTGGATCAACCTCTTCTGGTTTGTTTAGGTAAGGAATTGCCTTATGAATGGGAGCCTCACAGCTAGCTAAAGTAGCAGCAGCTAAGCTGAAGCCCATTAACTTCAAAAAGTCACGACGAGGAGAGACAGTGGCGTCAGTAGAGCTATTTTTTTCGCTCACCGGCAGGAAATCGGCGAATTCGCTGAAAGCATTCTTTGCAAACTCTGGTGAGTTCTCTAGCTCTTCGATTCCTTTCCAGTATTTAGGCGACTCTTGCATTTTGTTTGACTTATATTCTTAGAGATCCAAAAGCATGAGAGCAGCTCAGCTTCGACCTATAAGTAAGACGTATTATTTTAAGGTTCTGAGCTTAAAGACTTAAATGCTATCAGTAAACGTAGTAGCGCTTAAGCTATGCGATAACTCAATAATGGCATTTAGAGCACTCGGTACCACCATTCGACGAAACAGTGAAGGCAGCACCCTGATTGGCAGCATCGTGTAATTTCACGAGGTTGTCATAGTATCCATTGCCTTTAGTATTAAGGGGTTGCTCACGGTGGCAGTTAATGCACCAGCCCATGGTCAGGGGCGAATATTGGTACACCACTTCCATATTCTGGATAGGACCATGGCAAGTCTGGCACTCAATTCCGCCTACCTGTGTGTGCTGAGAGTGATTGAAGTATGCCAAATCTGGCAGATTGTGCACTCGCACCCACTGGATAGGCTGCTTGCGCTCGATGGCACGATAAATCTTCTTGATTTCAGGCGACTCTGTTTTAATCTGCGAGTGGCAGTTCATACAGATGTTGGCCGAAGGTATATTCGCGCTCTTGCTTTTATATACACTCGTGTGGCAATAGGCACAGTTGATCTGGTTCTCGCCAGCGTGTAGTTTATGCGAGAAGGCAATAGGTTGGGTTGGCTGATAGCCTTGATCCAGACCGATGGCCATTACACCTTGAACCGACTCATATAGAACTACAAGTACAAACAGACCCACAGCTAAACCGCGTACGAGATTGGACTTGTATATTTTGCTGAAGTCAAATTTTTGATCAAGTAACTCTACGTCGCGTCCATCAAGGTCTTTGCGGCCTTTCAGTACATCGCCCATGATATTGGCGATAATAACCAGTGTTACGACCAATACTATTAGGACTACTACTAGTACGATTAAAAGTAGATCAACATATTGACCCGCCCCAGTACTAGCGTCAGCACCTGCTCCTCCAGTATCCTGACCATCAGCTTGACCAGCATTTCCGGCAGTAGCACCACCTGCGGTAACTTGAGAAGGCTTCTCGCTCTCAGCGGCGATATAAGATATGATAGAGGTAATTTCAGCATCCGTCAACGCGAAGCTGGGCATCTGTTGCTTCTGGTACTGATTGAAGATCTTAACCGCATATTCATCGCCGCTGGCTACCATCTTACTGGAATTCTTAATCCAGGGAATCAGCCAAGAGATTGGGCGGCGTTTGTGCACATCCTTTAGTGCGGGACCTACCACCACTTCATTGATGGCGTGGCATTGGGCGCAGTTACCTTTATATAAGGCATCGCCAGCGGCGATTGCGGCGGCGTCGCCGGTAGTAGCGCCTGCGGCAGCAGCGGGCGCAGCCTGAGCTGCAGCCCCGGGAGCTACCCCTTCTTTACTCACGGCCGGAGCAGCGCCAACGTCCTGTGCCGAGGCACGGCCGACGGAGACAAACGTCAGAAACAGAGCAAGAAAGAAATGGGGAAGGGTACGAAGTCGGATGCTATCCATAGCACAAATTCACTGGGGAAAAGAAACGCAGGGGTGCCTTAAGGCCACAAATGTAGGTCGGGAAACGCAGGAAACAAAAGCGTCACTTCTAATTTTTGGGAAAGGAAAACACAGTAAAACCCATCAAAAACCCACTTCACAACACCTTGACACCGAATAAGGTGTTGTAGCTCAACTAGCCAGACATACGTCCAATATACTAGCACTCTTGGCAATTATCGTAGCCAGTTAGTACTCCAACTACTGTTTTCAGTGAAAGGTTTTACTTAGTTTATGGTAAGTAATGTTTTGGCAAAAATTAATGCTTCCCTCTTCTATATAGTTGTTTGGCAGGAAGTTGATTTTACACTTTAGAGGAAAAATAAGCGTGTCGCTTGATACAGATATCCTCTGATTTAGCTACCTTTGCCCCCTAATTTAGTTTTTCACTTAAATTTTTTCATCCCGTCTAATGGAAGTAAGAAATTACGAGACGGTCTTTCTCCTGACGCCCGTTCTGAACGAAGGTCAGGTGCAAGAGACGATCGAGAAGTTCTCGCAGGTGCTTAAGGAAAATGGCGCCGACATTATCAACACTGAAAACTGGGGCCTCAAAAAGCTTGCTTACCCAATTCAGAAGAAATCAACTGGGTATTATCACTTGGTAGAATTCTCTGGCTCAGGTAACATAGTGGACCAGCTGGAGCTAGCATTTCGCCGCGACGAGCGTGTGATTCGTTTTTTGACTACGGTGCTAGACAAGCATGCAGTAGCATATAACGAGCGCCGCCGCAACGGAGAAATGAATCAGCAGAAAGCCCAGAAACAATCGGAAGCAGTTGCCCAATAATAAGAAGATGAGCCTCGCCAACGAAAAGATCCACAAGCAGGATACCCGCAAAAAGTACTGCCGCTTCAAGAAGAACGGTATTAAGTACGTGGACTACAAAGACCCGAACTTCCTATTGAAGTTCGTAAACGAGCAGGGCCGCGTGCTGCCCCGCCGCATCACAGGCACTAGCCTGAAATTCCAGCGCAAAGTGGCTCAGGCCGTGGCGAAAGCCCGTCACCTAGCTCTTATGCCCTACGTAACCGACTCTTTGAAATAGATTGTAGACCTGAGAAGGGCAGAAATTAGAGACTAGAATGTCTGCTGAGGCTTAGCAGCAGCAGGACAATCTTACTTTATTTTCTTCTTTCTCACTTCTTATACAGACAATGGAAGTAATTCTGAAAGACGACGTAAAGAATCTGGGCTACAAGAACGACATCGTGACGGTAAAGCCTGGATATGGTCGCAACTTCCTGCTCCCGCAGGGATTGGCTATTCTAGCCGACAAGACTAACAAGAAGATTGTAGCTGAGAACGTACGTCAAGCGGCGCACAAGGCTGAAAAGATCAAAACCGAAGCTCAAAGCATAGCTAACCAAATTGGTGAAGTGGCTTTCGACATTCGCGCCAAAGTAGGTGAGAGCGGTAAAATCTTCGGTCGCGTGACTACGCTTCAGCTGGCTGAAGCGTTGAAAGCCAAAGGCATCGACGTGGATCGCAAGCGTATTTCTTTTGATCAGGAGCCGACAGCAGTTGGTGAGTACACTGCTACCGTCAACCTGCACAAAGAAGTAAAGCATCAGATTCGCTTCAATGTTGTAGCTGAGTAAGCTGCTTCGCACCAAGAAAAAGCCCCCAGCACTGTGTTGGGGGCTTTTTTCTTACTACTTATCACCCCTTAAGTCAAGGGATATACTATTTTGAATGCCGTATGCATTGCCTAACTAAAGCACTGGCACTAGCTAAGTGGCAAGCTGCTGTTTTGGCTAAAAGAGGAGAGTTGAGTAGGTTGCTTACCCATTGACCTATTTCTGGTCATTTATTATTCTGATGTTTCGTACTGAAATACCGCTCACGCCTAATCCTTCCCCCTTATCGCTCGCGGCTCGCGTGCTGACCATAGGTTCTTGCTTTTCAGATGTACTGGGTAACCGCCTGAATAACTACAAAGTACAGTCGCTTACCAACCCATTTGGTACAGTCTTTAATCCGCTGTCGGCCTGCAAACTGTTACGGGCCGCGGCTGGGGAAGATACGGATTGGCAACAGCACTTGGTACCTGCACGAGGCCGCTGGCAGAGCTACGACCTGCATGCTACATTAGGCTCAGACTCGCCTGTGGAGCTACTACAGCATATTCAAGAGCTATTACAGCGTACTGGCCAGTTTCTCGAAACGGCCGATGTAGTTGTTTTAACTCTGGGAACGGCTTACGCTTATCGGTTGCGTGAAACACAAGAAATAGTGAGCAATTGCCATAAGGTAGCTGCTGACCAATTTGAGAAAGAGCTTCTTACTCCCGACGAGATTATTAATACCATAGCTGAGACGCATGCTTTGTTGCGCCGCCGCAATCCAAAACTGCGCTTCGTATTAACGGTTAGTCCGGTACGGCATATAAAGGACACGCTGCCACTGAATGCAGTCAGCAAATCGATATTGCGGGTAGCTTGTCACTATCTGAGCGAACTGTTGCCTGATGTGACTTATTTTCCAGCGTATGAGCTGCTAACGGATGATTTGCGAGATTATCGGTTCTATGCCGCTGACATGATTCACCCTTCAGCGGTGGCGGAAGAGTATATCTGGGAGCATTTCTCGCGCGAATATTTCGATAGCAACTTTGGGCGCTTCCAGAAGGAATGGGATGCAGTGCGCCAGGCAATGGCTCATCGGCCGTTGTATCCGGCCGCTCCTGAGCACCGCCAATTTCTGGAGGCAACGCTCGCTCGATTACAGCGGCTTAGCAACCAAGTAGATGTACGGCCCGAGATTCGGGAGGTGCAGAAACAGATCCACTCACTTCCAGCACCACTTAAGCCTCGTCCGGCTCTCGTACCAGAGGCTGATGACGAAGAGCGCATTGACATAGGAGAGACTGAAAATGCCCCCCAGCTGGCAAATGCTCCTGCTACGGTAGCTGCTCCAGCTGCTTCATACTCCCCTGCTGCCCTAGCTCCAACTCAGGAGGAACCACTCAGTGAGGAACCATTACTTGAGACAACAGAAGCCACTCCATTCAAGAAAAAACGTCGGTCGCGGGGTGGCGCTAAGCGCAGCGGCCGTAAAAAAGCTGCTCAGTTGGCAGCGGCACTGGCCAGCGCGGCGAATGGTGAAATCTTGGGTGCTGATAACTCTTTACTGCAACCGGAAATAGCGGAAGCTGCAACAGAAATGCCCCCAGCTCGCCAACTAATACTACAGATTATACGGACACAACAGTGGAGGTTTCCCTTCAGGGCGATACTGGGGAAGCATTACCATTCGGTGAGGTACGTGAGGCGGAAACACCCGCTGCTGATACGCCTACGCCTGTATTAGCGCGCCCTAAGCGGCGAACAGCGGCTCAGGTGAAAGCTGCCAAAACTTCTCGCAAACCCACTAAAACGGTAACTGCAAAAGCGGAAAGCAAGCCAAGAACTGCTCGTCCGGCCCGACGCAAGCCGCCTGTTACGCTTGCGCCACCTACCGCAGAGCAGCCAACACTCATTACGTCCACAGCTGACTCGTCGGCATTAGAAGTTCCAAAAGCACCAGCATTGGAAACGCCTACTACAACGGAGAGGAAACCTGCTAAAGCACCACAGAAGCGACGTGCAAGGCCTCCGCGCAAAAAGCCAACAACATCGGCTGACCAATCAACTTCTGAAACGTAAAATGAAACCCGGCTACAATAGCCGGGTTTCTTCATTAGAGAGCATCATATTTTGCCTTATCAAATATGTCTAGTTCCCAAACGCCCGCTTATACCAATCTTCTTAGCCGCGAAACCAGCCCCTATTTGCTGCAGCACGCGCATAATCCGGTAAACTGGTATCCGTGGGGTGAGGAGGCATTGCAAAAGGCTAAAGCCGAGCAGAAACCGATACTAGTAAGCATAGGCTATGCAGCCTGCCATTGGTGCCACGTAATGGAGCGTGAATCGTTTGAAAACGAGCGCGTAGCAGAGCTGATGAATGAGTATTTCGTGTGTATTAAAGTAGACCGGGAAGAGCGGCCCGACGTGGACCAGGTATACATGGATGCCGTGCATGCGATGGGTGTGCAAGGTGGATGGCCGCTAAATGTGTTTTTGAACCCTGATGCAAAGCCATTTTATGGCGGTACCTATTTCCCGCCGCGTAACTGGACCCAGTTGCTTACCAGTATAGGTCAGGCGTATCAGGGAGAGCATCGGGCAGAATTGGATGAATCAGCCGAGCAGTTTGCCAACATTTTGCAGGCCAGCGACCTGGCCAAATATAGTTTGCGACCTACAGCAGCCGCGGTTTCGAACGAGCAGTTTGAGTTGCTAGTAGACAACCTGGGGGCAAATTTGACCGTGAATGGGGTGGTATGAACCGGGCACCGAAGTTTCCGATGCCTAGTATCTGGCGCTTCCTGTTACGGGCCCATCATCTGATAGGTGGTCAAAGTATATTCGATCAAATCAATCGAACCTTGCGTGAGATGGCGTGGGGCGGTATTTATGATCAGGTAGGCGGCGGGTTTTCTCGCTATTCCGTTGATGAGGAGTGGCTAGTGCCCCACTTTGAGAAAATGCTATATGATAACGGGCAGCTTGTAAGTCTGTATGCCGAGGCATACCTGGTGACCAAAGACGAGTTATATCGGCGGGTGGTGTACGATACAGTCGAGTTTGTACAGCGTGAGCTAACGAGCCCGGAGGGAGGTTTCTACTCTTCCCTGGATGCTGATAGCGAGGGCGTGGAAGGCAAGTTCTATGTATTCACCAAAGATGAATTGCGCGATATTCTGGGCGATGAAGAGCTGCTATTTTCTGCCTATTACAACTGTACAGCGACCGGCAATTGGGAGCATGGCCAGAATATTCTGCACCGCCGCCAATCAAATGAAGATTTTGCGTTAGCCCACGAAATTGCCCCCCAGGTGCTCGCGGAGCTAGTGAAAGGCTGGAAGAAGAAGATAATGGCAGCGCGCGCAAAACGTGTCCGCCCCGGTACAGACGACAAAATCCTGACAGGCTGGAATGCGCTGATGCTTAACGGACTCATTGATGCATACCGCGCTTTTGGCGACAACGATTTTCTGGATTTAGCCTTAAGCAATGCCCATTTCATCCAATCCAACCTGCGTAATGGATCGGGCTTATGGCGTAATTATAAGGCTGGCCGAGCTACTATTGCAGGCTTTCTGGAAGATTACGCCTTGGTTATTCAAGCATATATCAATCTGTATGAAGCCACTTTTGACGTGCAATGGCTGCGCGAGGCGGAGGCATTAACCGGCTACGTACAGGAGAATTTCTTTGACCCAAAAGAGCATTTATTTTTCTACACAGATGCCAATGGACAGGTCCTGATTGCTCGCAAAAAGGAGCTATTTGATAATGTAATTCCTGCGTCGAACTCAATTATGGCGCATAACCTACACCGGCTGGGCCTGCACTTGGAAAAAGCCCCCCAAAGCGAGTTGGCCGCAACTATGCTCGCGCAAGTGCAGGATTTATTAATAAAAGAGCCCCAACACCTCACCAATTGGGCATGCTTGTATGCTGCCTTCCTACGGCCAGCGGCCGAAATTGCAATCGTTGGCCCGAAGGCGGAAGCTATCCGAAAAGAGCTAAGTCAGCACTTTTTGCCCAATGCGGTGTTAGCTGGTAGCCCCACTCCTACCGATGAGCTTCCATTGTTGCAGCACCGGACGGCGCTTGACGGTCAAACTACTCTTTATGTATGTTTTAACCGGGCTTGCCAACAGCCGGTTCACACTGTGGTTGAGGCATTAGCGCAGCTGTAGCTAAGGATAGCAGCTAGTGCTTTAGGGCATTTTCCTCCGGTGGCTGTTCTTTAAAAGAAGCAGGTTTGCTACCTCATTCTTACGAATAGGATGAAGCAAGCGCGGGTCCGCGCCGCATCTCCTGTTATCTTTACCTTCCGACTTTGCCTATTCTTTCCGTTGAGCCTCACCTTTGATTTTGTTTCGCCGGAGCCGGCGGCTACCGACCGCGTCACGCTGTTTGCCGACGTGATTCTGCCCCTGCCCCTGCCCAAGCTGTACACTTACCGCGTGCCCTACGAGATGAACGACGAAGTCGTGATTGGGGGCGGGTGATTGTGCAGTTTGGAGCCAAAAAAACGCTTAGCTGCATTGTAGCCGCCGTACACGAAACCCCGCCGGCCCAGTACCAAGCCAAATACATTCTCGAATTCATCGACGACGCACCCGTCGTGACGCAGCCACAGCTAAAGCTATTTCGTTGGATGGCTGACTATTATATGTGCACCCTGGGCGAAGTCATTAATGCGGCCTTGCCCTCTGCGCTGAAGCTCAGCTCCGAGTCGCGCATTCAACTACACCCGGCGTATATCGCCGATGGCAGCCCCTACCCTATCTCCGAGCAGGAGCAGCAGATTCTAACAGCGCTGAGCACCGAAGACGGCAAGTCGATGACGTTCACCGAAGTGGGTGAGCTACTCGGCAATAGCAACTTCCATAAGGTGATTAAGTCCCTGATGCAGAAGGATATTATCTTTCTGTTTGAGCACCTAGCCGATAAATACTCCCCCAAAGTGGTGAAGAAAGTTCGGCTGGCGCATCACTTCATTGAGGAAAGCGCTTTAGAAGCACTATTTGGCCAACTGGCCGGCCGGCCCAAGCAGCTCGACGTGCTCATGCGCTATTTGCAGCGCGTACCGGTGTACCAAAATATTCACGCCAACCATCGAGGGCTGGAGAAGAATGCCCTGACCAGCAGTCCGCACCTTTCCCCTTCGGCTGTGAATACGCTTATCAAAAACGGCGTTCTGGAGCAGTTCGACGTGATTGTGTCACGCTTCCCGCTAGATGATGAGCCTGAAGCTAAACTGCATTTTACGCTGAGTGAAGCTCAAACAACTGCCCGCGACGAGGTATTAACTCAATTCAGCCAGCGTGATATCGTGCTCCTACACGGCGTAACAGGGGCAGGCAAGACGGAGATTTACATCGACCTTATCCGCAATGCCTTAGATGGTGGCGGGCAAGTTCTTTATCTACTACCTGAAATTGCCCTGACTGCCCAGATAGTGACCCGTCTGATGCGTGTATTTGGGACGCGCTTGGGCGTGTATCACTCGAAATTCTCGGATAACGAGCGGGTGGAAGTGTGGAATGGGGTGCTTTCGGGGCGGTTTCAGGTGGTGGTGGGCGTGCGCTCGGCGGTATTTCTGCCGTTCGATAACCTGGCGCTCATCATCGTGGACGAGGAGCACGAGTCGAGCTACAAGCAGTACGAGCCGGCCCCCCGTTATAATGCCCGGGAAGTGGCTCTGATGATGGCCAACTTTCAGGGGGCAAAAACGCTACTGGGCTCTGCCACGCCAGCCGTTGAAACCTACTATCAAACCCGCGCTGGGCGCTGGGGCTTGGTGCAGCTTACGAAGCGCTTCGGCGAAGCTGGTTTACCTGAAATAGAGCTGGTGGATACGCGCAAGCAGCGCGAGGCGAAGAAGATGCACAACCATTTCACGCCCGAACTGCTCAGTGAAATTGAGCGCAAATTGGGCTTGAAAGAACAGGTAATTCTGTTTCAGAACCGCCGCGGCTACTCCCCATTCATCAACTGCCTCGACTGCGGCTGGATTCCGAAGTGTAAGAACTGCGCTGTGAGCCTAAGCTACCACAAGCACAGCCACGAGCTACGCTGCCATTATTGCGGCTACAACGACCGCATGCCCGTAGAATGCCCCGCGTGCGGATCCCGCGCTCTTAAAACTGTAGGTTTCGGCACAGAGAAGATAGAGGACGACCTCAAAATCATGCTGCCGGCCGCAAACGTGCAGCGCATGGACCTGGACACGACGCGCGCCAAGAACTCTTATCAGCAAATCATTGCGGACTTTGAGAACCAAGTGACGAACGTGCTGGTGGGCACTCAGATGGTAACTAAGGGTCTGGACTTCGCCAACGTGAGTCTGGTAGGCATTATCAATGCCGACAGCATCATTCACTACCCCGATTTTCGGGCACACGAGCGGGCATTTCAGATGTTTGTGCAGGTGAGCGGCCGGGCTGGGCGCAAGGGAAAAAAGGGCAAAGTCATTATCCAGACTGCTGACCCCACGCAGGTCATTTTCGACAAAGTAATCCGCAACGACTACCTCGAATTTTACGAGTACGAAATCGGGCAGCGCCGCGAGTACGGCTTTCCACCGTTCATGCGCGTGATTCGGCTCACGGTGAAGCACGTAGATCAACTGCTGGCGGAGCAAGCGGCCATTCTCCTCACCCAAGAGTTGGTTGAAAGGTTAGGCCGGGAAGCTGTTTTGGGGCCTGAAGCGCCCTATATTTTCCGTATTCGCAACTTCTATTTACAGGAAATCACGGTTAAGATTGACCGCGAGCACACCGTATTAAAGCAAGCTAAGGCGGATGTTTTGGCAGCTATTAACGTGGTGAAAGACCAAAAGGAATTTAAGCAGGCCCGCATCGTGGCCGACGTGGACCCTATGTAGTTTCGATTGATTCAATCATAAAAAAGCCCCCAGAATCTTTCTGGGGGCTTTTTTATGACTATATGATCAATACTGCAATTGGCTTACAACGAATCGAGCAAGCCAAGGATGATCAAGACAATACCAATGATGGAGATAATACCTCCCAACACGCCAAAAATGCCGCTGATACCAGTGAATAACGACACTAGCAGACCAACCAGCAACAGAATGAGACCATTACGGATGTTACTATTGAGAGCCGTCGTATCATCGGCAGAAGCTACTTCCGAACGTTGCTTGAAAGCCATCTTACCGGCCATTTTATCAGCTTTAGCAACAACTTTTTGCACAAGGGCTTTCTGCATCAGGTTCAGCTTGGGAGCTACGGCAGCCTTTGCGGGCGCAACAGCTATTGCCTGAGTAGCAGGAGCTTCTGTTGTGGCTACAGCGGCGGCAGGTGCTTCAACTGGGCGAGCAATAGCTACTTCATCTGAAACTGCTACGGGGGCTTCGGCAACGGGAGCAGCTTCGGTTACGGCAACAGCCTCCGTGGCCGGGGCTACCGTTACGGCGCGCTGTGCAGTGCCATGATACGATGTTGTTTTGGGCAGCATAGCGTATTCGGCGCGATTACAGCTACTCAAAGCGGCGGTTACGGCTACAACCATCGTTAGCTTGTGCCAGAGTCCGGATAAGTGTTTCATAGAGCGTGAAATGTGGTTAAAAGAAACGGAAACGATGTTTTGTACGGACCAAAGGTAGAAAGGGGTGGATAAAATCGTCGTTTTGAATATATTTTTTCTGAATTAGCCGACGTTATACTATTTAGTTACCCGTGTAGCGGAGCATCAATATGCGGTCGAAGTCATTTTCCGAACGCTTCGGGCCTATTGGCTGTTAGCTCATCCGTAGCATCCCTGTTTGTTTTCTATGCATATCGTTTCGCTGTTTTTTTCGTGGGTTGTATTGCCAGCCGCGCTGTTAATTCAGACCACTTCCTGCACGCAGCCTCCCACCGAAAGCCGTTTCCCGCTCGAAACGGAGCAGCGGCTCAGTGTTTCGCGCGACACCAGCGGCTACCAAATAAAGCCCCCCACTGATCCTAACGGCATCGGTAAGTATTATATGGGTCGCCAGATTGCGCACGTAATGGGCCATGAGGGCGCGGGCTGGCTGGAGCGCGATGATCGGCGGCAAGAAGAGGGCACCGACATTTTGCTGCGCGAGCTCAAGCTGAAGCCCACCGACGTAGTAGCCGACATCGGTGCGGGCACGGGTTATTTTGCCTTTCAGATGAGCCAGCTGGTGCCGCAGGGCAAAGTACTCGCCGTCGATATTCAACCTGAGATGATTGCTTACCTGAAGGAAAATAAGGCCCGCAACAAAGTGTCGAACGTGGAGCCCGTGCTAGGCACGAAGCAAAACCCCAATTTGCCCCCCAATAGTGTTGATTTGGTGCTCATCGTGGATGCTTACCACGAGTTTGACCACCCACGCGAAATGATGACGGCTATTCGGAAGAGCCTCACGCCCACCGGGCGGCTGGCGCTGGTAGAGTATCGCGCCGAAGACGTGAATGTGCCCATCAAGCGTATTCACAAAATGAGTGTGGAACAGGCGCGCAAAGAAATGGCGGCTGTGGGGCTTGAGTTTATTGAAAGTGTAGAAAGCCTGCCCCAGCAGCATATGATGTTTTTCCAACGAGCCGATTAGCTTGTTGTGAACTTAGAGAGCAAGCCGCCCCGACGTAGCGCATTAGCACTTCCGTTGGGGCGGCTGACTTTTGCGCCCACCGCCAACGGCCTGCTTACCTTTGCCGCCATGTCTGCCTCCCCCGATCCTCGTCAGCTTTCTATTCAGGATTTCACTTACGATTTGCCCCCTGGCCGCATCGCGCCGGAGCCATTGCCCAACCGCGACCAATCGCGGCTGCTGGTGTATCGTGGGGGGCAAATTTCTGATCAACGCTTCCACGACTTACCCTCACAATTGCCCCCCGGCGCCCTCTTAGTCTTCAACGACACGAAAGTGGTGCGGGCGCGGCTATTTTGCCATAAACCTACGGGCGGTATCGTGGAGCTATTCTGCCTGGAGCCCGTATCGCCCCACCGGGCGGTGGAGCCAGCCATGCAGCAAACCGGCAGTTGCATCTGGAAATGCTTGGTCGGCAATGGCAAACGCTGGAAAAGTGGCCCCGTACAGCTGGCTTTTACGGCCGGTGAGCAATCGGCTATGCTTACGGCTGAGCGCGTGGAGGCCGCCGAAGGTTATTCGCTTATACAGTTTAGTTGGGAGCCGGCCGCGTTGCCTTTTGCGGAAGTATTGCGCTACGCCGGACATCTGCCCCTGCCGCCCTACCTCAACCGGGAGGATACTGACGTGGATGCCGTGCGTTACCAGACGGTATATGCGGCGAATGAGGGCGCTGTGGCCGCTCCGACGGCCGGTCTGCACTTCTCCGACTCTGTTCTATCCGACTTAACTGCGTGCGGCTTTCAAACGGCGCGCGTAACGCTGCACGTGGGCGCAGGCACCTTTCAACCGGTGAAGGCAGAGCTAATGGCTGGCCACGCAATGCACGGCGAGCATTTTGTGGTAGAAGCAGCCGTGCTCAGGCAGTTGCTGGCGCATGCGCCTCAACCTATTATAGCGGTGGGTACTACCAGTTTGCGCACACTAGAAAGCATGTATTGGCTGGGCGCGAAGCTGGCTAATCAATCGGCCGACGCGTCAGCTACTGAGTTGCACGTTGCGCAGTGGCAGCCTTATGAGGAAGCAACCGCCGTGTCTTTCACGGAGGCATTAGAAAAGTTGCTTCAGCATCTGGAAAGCACGGGCACCTCCTTTCTGCGGGCTACCACCCAATTGCTTATTGCGCCAGGCTACCAGTTTCGGGTAGTAAATGGCTTGGTGACTAACTTCCATCAACCAGAAAGTACGCTTTTGCTACTTGTAGCGGCACTTATCGGCCCCGATTGGCGGCAAGTTTACGACCACGCATTAGCGCACGACTATCGGTTTTTGAGCTATGGTGACAGCTCATTGCTGCTGCCACCGGAACCCAAGTCGTAGCTCAACCGAAAGAAAGAGGAAAATAGGACAGCCTTATTTGCGGGCCTGCCGTATAAGGCCCCGTAAGACACAGTTGTCTTCTCCCTCAACTATTAAATTCGTTATGAAAAAGGCTCTTTTGCTGTTCTTCGCAACAGCTTTCTCTACCGCTGCCTTCGCGCAGACTACTACCACTACTACTGGCAACGAAGCTACTGGCAACACCACCAAAACGGAAGTTGACGTGCGTGACAATGGTACCGTAAAGTCAGAAACCACTACCCGCACCGGCCGCACCGAAGTTGGTCAGAAGCGTTACAACACGACTCAGGACGTAAAGCGCGCTGGCAAAAAAACTGGTAAAGCCGTTGAAAAAGGCGCCAAGAAAACCGGCAAAGCCGTGAAGAAAGGCGCTAACAAAGTCGGCAACAAAGTAGAAGACGTTGTTGATTAGTCTTATTTAATTTTTGTGCATTAAAAAGCCCCCAGAACTTCTAGGGGGCTTTTTTTGTGTCAGTTAGTAGCTTTTAGACTATTGGCCGACAAAAAATAAGGCATTGCCAAATAGCAGCTTGCCTCCCTGCCAAAACCCACGAAACAGCGGATTATCGGCTAAGTAAATCACTTGGCCTCGGCCCATTTCCTGAGTGCCCAGCACGAATGTATCGGTAAGCTTCTGGCGGGCCCGACGCCCCGTGAAGCCCGCTGCGGAGCCATCTTTTTTGAGAATACCTACGTTCCAGCCACCATCGCCCAAAAAGCGGTAGTTCAGCGTATCGCGCACCAACGCGTAGTAGGTGGAGCCGTAGCCGAAGGCCAGCGGGTGAGTATTATCGAGCTGCACCCGGTACACGCTGCCCTGCACGCGCTCCTCTATTTGCCGGCGCTCTGCATCGGCGTAGCGACGCAGGGGCGCGTAAGGAGCCGTTTTTTTAGCAGCAGCGGTGTCGGTTGGCTTCGTTTTCAGCAGAAAATCTTTGCGGTTGGCGAGGTAAGCGGCGGCACCTTCCATCGCAATGAGCTTGCCGCCGGCTCGCACCCAGGCTTTCAGATTTTCGAGGCTCTTTTCAGGATAGATGTCGGCGTAATTGCCATCAGGCAAAATGAGCACATCAAACTTTTGCAACGGAATGCTACTCAGATAATCCGTGCCTATTACAGTAACTGGGTAGCCAATTTGTTGCTCAAAAAAGTGCCAGATTTCGCCAAACGCGGTCGGCGAAATGCCTTCGCCCGCCACCAGGCCTACCGTGGGCTGCTTCACGTAGCGCACCGAGCTAGACCCAAAATCTGCCCCCGTCGTTGAGAATCCCGAACGTACGGCTTGCACCATCACCCCCATTGAATCGGCTTGGGCGCGTACAATCTGGTCGAAGCGCGACCCCATATTTTCGTTGCCGGTGCGGGTAATCACCAGTGTACCTGCCTGATACTTTTGTCCTTCCGCTTCAAAAGGCAGTTCCGCTACCCGCACCTTCACCTTTTTCTGCAACAGCTGACTCAGGAAGCGAAGATCCTGAATGTTGGTCCAGCGCGCCACGTAGGCATAGGGAGTTCCAGTAGCCGCCGCGTTGCGAACTGGCGTTGCTGGAGTTTTAGCAGTTGACGGCTCGCTGCCTTTTAGCTGCTCTTTCAGCGCGTAGGCCTGCAAACCGTAGGCATAGGGCAAAGCCCAGGCGGTAATATCGTAAGTCAAGGAATCCTCCAGCGCTGGCTTGGGCTCGAACAGCACCTTCACCAGCGTTGATTTGGGCTGGTACATGCTTATCACGAGGTCGCGGGGTTGAATTTCCACCGATTCGTTTTTGCCGCTGGCAAAGTTGAAGCCCTTCGTGCGCATTTTACGTGGCGCATAGCCATAGCTAATCTGCTGGCGTTCGAGGTATTTGCGGAGGGTTTCTAGCTGGCCAGGGTCGTTGGAGGCGGCCAGCACGTACGTTTTATAGTCGCCACCGGGCTTGGTGCGAGCAGTAGTATAGTACTTCTCAAACTCCCGTACCAACGGGTCGTGGCGCTCCGATGTGGCTTGGATAGTGGCCAAGCTGGCGGCATGATGGTGCGAAATCCGCTGACCGAGCGTGAGGGTGTCGCCATCGGATTTCAGGATCTGGACTCCCGCCCGTCCCGAACCGCCCTGCTCATACGTCATGCCAATAGCGCCGTTGAACGACGGATACGTGTCGCCGTAGCTGGGGTAGAACAGGTCGTAGGTTTCGCGGGTGAAGTAGAGCCAGTTGTTTTGGTCGAACACCTTGCGGTTGT
Organism: Hymenobacter radiodurans; assembly: GCF_004355185.1. Lineage (NCBI taxonomy): Bacteria > Pseudomonadati > Bacteroidota > Cytophagia > Cytophagales > Hymenobacteraceae > Hymenobacter > Hymenobacter radiodurans. Next base: position 1,068,878 of record NZ_CP037922.1, on the reverse strand, counting down.
ACTCACCAATGGTGTTCTGAAACTCCCGCTGAAAAGGCGTGATATCCGCGTGAAAAGGCTTAGCCGCGGGCGAAAAGTAATACGGGTTATCTACGCCCATCTCGTGAAAGTCGGCGTGCACTTGGGGCAGCCATTGGCTATACAGCGCCACCCGCTGCTGGCTTTCCTGCTGGGTTTGCCAAGCCCAGTCGCGGTTCAAATCGAAGTAATAGTGGTTAAAACGCCCCCCAGGCCAAGGCTCGTGGTGTTCCCAGGCATAAGGCGAAGCATTGGGCGTGCGGTTGCGCACGCGGTTATACCACTGCGCATACCGCTCCCGTCCGTCGGGGTTCACGCACGGATCTAAGAGTACCACCGTGTTCTGTAGCCACTGCTGGGTCTGCTGGTTTTGGGGGTTGGCCAGGTCGTAAAGCACCTGCATCATGGCCTCCGACGACACGGCTTCGTTACCGTGAATATTATAGCTCAGCCACACAATGGCTGGGTCAGAGGCCTTCGCCGCACCGCTTTCCAAGCCAGCTCGCCGCAGGTTGTTGCGCCGAATTTCGTCCAAGCGGCTCAGATTTTCGGGCGAAGCGATTTGCACAACTTCCAATGGCCGATTTTCATAGGTCCGACCGTAGGGCTGCAAGCGCATCCGACCGCCGGAGTTCTGCACCACGTAGTCGACGTAGCGCAGCAACTCCGAGTGGGGCGTAAAATTGCCCCCCAGCGGATAGCCAAGAAACTGGGAAGGCGTAAGCAGAGTGCCAGCGGCTGGAGCGGTTGGGGTCGTTTGGGCCTGGGTTGAAGTCAGGCTCCAAAACGGTAGCAGCAACATTAAAAGCAGGTTTTGGAAGGAGCCGGCGCAGAAATGCGGCCGCCAGGTAGCAGGTTTCATCATAGATTAAAAAATGACCAGCCAGCGCTGGAACAACAAAAAGGGCACGTAACGCAACGTCTAGCACCACTCGGCCCGACGGATCAACTCTTAGGCAGAGCCAAAGCTGGCGCGCTACTTTCAAGGCAAGGTACTATTCCGCTGGTAGCAGTGCGCGAATCTCTGTTACTTTCGTCGTATTCTTTCTGCCGACTGTCCACTTTTTCCTCCGCCGATGAAGCTACCCTTATTCTTTCGCCTGCTGACTACTGCCGTGCTGCTCACCAGCACCACCGCATACGGTCAGAAAATCAATGTTGACTCGGTGTACGTGCGTCAGCATTACACCAAAACCGAGCAGCTAGTCCCCATGCGCGATGGCCGCAAGCTGCACACTATCATCTACGCGCCCACCGATGCGGCCACCAAGCGCTACCCGGTGCTCATGAACCGCACGCCGTACTCGGCCGGCCCTTACGGCCCCGATACGTATAAAACAGCCCTTGGCCCATCGCCCACGATGATGCGTGAGGGCTACATTTTCGTGTACCAGGACGTGCGGGGGGCTTATATGTCGGAGGGTGAGTTTGTGAACATGCGGCCGGCCAAGGATAAACCACGCGGTAAACAGGATATTGACGAAGGCACCGATACGTTTGATACCATTGAGTGGCTGGTTAAAAAAGGCCCCCGCAACAATGGCCGAGTAGGTCAGTGGGGCATTTCGTATCCGGGCTTCTACACATCGGTAGGCCTCACTAGCCGTCACCCGGCACTAAAGGCTTCCTCCCCGCAGGCTCCGATTGCGGATTGGTTTTGGGACGACTTTCACCACAACGGCGCTTTCTTCCTGCCCCACGCATTTAACTTCCTGGCTAGCTTCGGTCAGCCTCGCCCCCAGCCCACGCCCAACCGGAATCCCTCGTTCCAGCACGGCACCCCCGATGGCTACGACTTTTTCCTGCGTTTGGGTCCGCTCAAAAATGCCAATGAGCGCTATTTCAAGAATAATGTTGCCTTCTGGAACGACCTGATGGCGCATCCTAACTACGATGAGTTCTGGCAGGCCCGCAACCTGCGCCCACATTTAAAAGATCTGAATCCAAAAACGGCAGTGCTCACTGTAGGCGGTTTCAATGATGCTGAAAACCTCTTTGGTGCGCTGCAAACCTATAAAACCATCGAAAACCAAAACCCCAAGCTTTCCAATCGCATCGTGATGGGGCCGTGGGTACACGGTGGCTGGGCGCGGGCACTGGCGAAATGGTGGGCAACGTAGCCTATGGCGCGTCGCCGTCGCTCTTCTACCAGGATAGCATTGAGGCGCCATTTTTTCGCGCGCATCTAAAGGCCGAGAAGCCAACTGACCCGAAATTGCCCGAAGCCTACATCTTCGAGAGTGGCACCAACCGCTGGCGCACCTTCGATGCCTGGCCACCCAAACAGGCGCAGGAGCGCACCTTGTTTTTCCATGGTTCTGGTGGACTTTCATTTGAAAAGCCCGGAAATAGTAACAAAGCTATAGAGGCTGCACTCTACAACACGATTCCAAGTCTAGGCGTGGACCCCTCCGCAGGCTTTAAGTTTGACGAATATATCAGCGACCCTGCCAAGCCTGTGCCCTTCACCGAAGCTACCGCCACCGGTATGACGCGCGAATACATGACTGACGACCAGCGTTTCGCCAGCCGCCGCCCCGATGTGCTCACTTACCAAACCGACGTGCTTACGGAAGATCTGACCCTGGCTGGCCCTATTCAGGCGCTTTTGCAAGTGGCTACTACCGGAACCGATGCTGATTGGGTTATCAAAATCATCGACGTGTACCCCAACGACACGCCCGACAACCCACGCAACTTACCCAATGTAAAACTTGCTGGCTACCAGCAGCTAGTGCGCTCTGAGGTGATGCGTGGTCGTTTTCGGGAGAGCTTTTCCCAACCGAAAGCCTTCACGCCTAACCAAGTCACCCAAGTACCCTTCGCCCTGCAGGACTTGTGCCACACCTTCCGCAAAGGCCATCGCCTGATGGTGCAGGTGCAAAGCTCCTGGTTTCCGCTCGTCGACCGCAATCCGCAGACCTTCGTGCCCAATATTTACGAAGCCAAGGAAGAGGATTTTCAAAAAGCTACGCACCGTCTTTATCATTCGCCTGAGCACGCTTCGCAACTCGTGGTGAAGGTGTTATAAGACAGCTAGCGTCACTGCCAGATATCCGCTCTGACTTTTTGCTATGGAAATAACGCTTACCACACCGGCTCTGCTCTTTCCGGCTTTGTCGCTGCTGCTGTTGGCTTACACCAACCGCTTTATGGCGCTAGCTAACCGCGTGCGCACGCTCAAATCGCAGTATCAGACCACGCATAGCTCTCATCTGATGCTTCAGATTCAGAACCTGCGCCAGCGTCTCGTGATTGTGCGCAATATGCAGGCGGTGGGTATTGCCAGTATGTTTGGCTGCGTGCTGTGTATGTTTCTGCTGTTTGCGGGCTTTGTGCAGGCTGGTCAGTTCCTATTCGGTACGAGTTTGCTGGCGTTGCTGGTGTCATTGGGCATGTCGCTACGCGAAATCCAGATTTCCGGCGATGCCCTGAATATCGAGCTCAATGATATGGAAAACGACGAGGAGCGACGTCGTGAGGCCGCCGGCCTCTCCCCGCTGCAAAACCCTGACGAAACAGAGTAGCTCAGACTTTTAAGCTGGCATAAAAAAGCCCCCAGAATTGCTTCTGGGGGCTTTTTTGTATAACTAAAATGTACGCTTATTAGGAATTGACGCCAGCGCCCAAAATCTTATCGGGCGTGATGGGCAGGTCGCGCACGCGCTTGCCCGTAGCGTGGAATACCGCGTTGGCTACGGCAGCAGCTACGCCCACCATCGAGATTTCTCCAATGCCCTTCACCCCCATCGCGTTGATATAAGGGTCGTGTTCTTCAATAAATTCTACAGTCATATCCGGAATATCGGCGTTTACGGGGATGTGATAGTCGGCGAGCGTGGCGTTGGTATAGCGGGCCGATTGGTCATCACGATGCGTACTTTCCATCAAAGCGGAGCCAATACCGAAAATGCTACCGCCGATAATCTGGCTGCGGGCCGTTTTGGCGTTGAGAATACGACCGGCTGCGTGCACACTCACCCACCGCGACACGCGCACCGTGCCCAATTCCGGATCAACGCGCACCTCGCAAAAATGGGCTCCGAAAGAGTGCATGGAGTGTCCGGCAGCATCATCTTTGTGGCCCGAATCGGCAGGGCTAGCCGCCATGCCCGATTCGTAGCCGGCGCCGTACTTGCCGTTGCCTGTGCCTTCGATGTCCGTTAGCTCAATGCGCTTCATCAGGGTAGCGAAATCTTCGCCCTTGGTCGTATCCTTTTTGAGCACCAAACGGCCTTTTTCGTTTATCACGTCTTCCGGCTTGGCCCGAAACAATGGCGACCTTTTATCCTGAATAGCCAGCTTAGTCAGCTTTTGCCACACCTCCTGCGCCGCCATATAAATGGACGAGGATACCGTGCCCGCCGCCACCGAGCCACCCGAATTGGGGGCCGTCGGCAGACGCGTATCGCCCAGCTCAAACCGAATCTTATCAACCGGCAAGCCCAGTGAATCGGCGGCGACCTGCGTCATCACGGTGTAGGTGCCGGTGCCGAGGTCGGTAGCGCCACTTTGCACCACGGCGTGACCATCGGCGTAAAGACGCACGCGGGCTGTGCCTTGCGAGTTATGCACGGGGTAGCTAGCCGTGGCCATGCCCATACCTACGAGGTAGCGGCCGTCGCGAGTAACACCGTTTTTCGCATTTCGCTTATTCCAGCCAAACAACTCGGCGCCACGGGCGTAGCACTGCTTCAGCGACTTACTCGACCACGGCTTCCCGTTGGTCGGGTCCTTCTCGGCATAGTTAAGCAGCCGTATCTGAATAGGGTCGATGCCTAGCTGATAAGCCAGATCATCCATAGAACACTCAATGGCAAACGAGCCGGGTGCCTCGCCTGGTGCGCGGGTAAACGTGGAGGTCATCACATTGGCGCGGGCCAACTGATACGTTGCCTCAAAGTTGGGGCACGCGTACAGCAAATTGATAATGCGACTGTTCGGCTCCGCGTAGTTATCCCAAGGCGACGTAGTAGATGTTTTCTCGTGAATCAGCGCTGTGAGCTTGCCGTCCTTCGTGGCTCCCAGCGTCAGGGTCTGGGTCTGGTCTTCCCGATGCCCCATGGAAGTGAACATCTGCGGACGCGTCAGTACCAGCTTCACTGGCCGACCTACAGCTTTGGCCGCCTGCACCGTGAGCGGCGTGTGCGGCCAGCAGGAGCCTTTGCAACCGAAGCCACCACCTATGTACTTGGTCACCACCCGCACTTGCTCCCGCGGTAGGCCCAGCATCTGCGACAGCGCTGTTTGGGTGCGCGTCACCCCTTGCGTTGATTCATAAACGGTCAGCCGGTCAGCAGCTTCCCAATGGGCCGTCGTCGAGCCCGGCTCCATCGGATTATGGTGGTTAATAGCGTGGTTGTAAGTGGCTTTTAGCTGCACAGCAGAAGCTGCCAGCGCCGCCTGTGGATTGCCCCGACGGGTGTGGCCGGGCGTCTTGCCATCCTGTACTTTCAACGGGTCAAATATTTCTGCTTTCGGATCGAGGAAAGAGGAAATAGTGGGCGCCGTTTGGTAGCTGACGCGCACCAGCGAGGCCGCGTGTGTGGCTCGCTCAAAGGTATCGGCCACGATGAGTGCCACCGGCTGACCGGCATAGTGAATCTCATCGCCGGTAAGTGGCATGAAGCCCATAGGTGCGCCAATGGCCTTTTTGCCCTCTGGCGTGTTCGGCGTCTGAGCTAGTTTCGGCAGATTCAGGTGGGTGAACACCGCTATTACGCCCGGCTCTTTGGCCGCCGCCGTGGTATCGATGCTCGTGATTTTACCTTTGGCGATGTCACTGGTCGTGAGCACGCCGTAAGTGAGGCCGGGCAGCGGGAATTCAGCTGAGTAGCGTGCTTTGCCCGTCACTTTGTCGCGGCCATCTACCCGGTCAAGGGGTTGACCTACGCTGCCCCCGCACCGGGCGATTCAAAGAAATTTGGTTCGTTCATGTCTGCGGGAGTTAAGCTTTAGCAGTTAGGTCAAGCAGGGCACGCACGAGCGTATTCTTGGCCAGCTCCACCTTGTATTGGTTGTGTTCGCGGGGCTGCGCGCCCTGTAAAGCTGCGGCTGCGGCCGCTCGGAACGTAGCTTCCGTGGCCGGGGCGCCCGTCAGTATTTTTTCCGCTTCGGGGGAGCGCCAAGGTTGGGCTCCAACTCCGCCCAACGCTACACGGGCCGAGCGAATTTGCCCCCCTTGCACATCCAGACCCACGGCAGCCGAAGCCAGCGCATAAGCGTAGGAAGCCCGTTCCCGCACCTTCAGGTAAGTAGAGCGGCGGGCATGCGCCGCTGTGGGCACCGTTACGGCTACGATAAGCTCACCAGGCTCCAGCACGGTTTCCTTGTGTGGCGTAGCGCCCGGCAGCAGATAGAAGTCGGTGAGCGGTACCCGGCGCTGCTTGCCCTTGGCATTTTCCAGCGTCAGCACCGCATCGAGCGCTATTAGAGCTACGGCAAGGTCTCCGGGGTTGCTATTGGCTATGCAGCTGTCACTGACCCCCAGAATAGCTAAGTTGTGGTTGTCGCCTTTTTGGGCTGGACAGCCAGAGCCAGGCACACGCTTGTTGCACGGAAAAGCCACGTCGCGGAAGTAGCCGCAGCGGGTGCGCTGCAACAAATTGCCCCCTATACTAGCCATGTTGCGCAATTGGGGCGAGGCGGCCAGCAGCAGCGACTCCGAAATAGCCGGATATTGCTCCACCACTAATTTGCTCTCCCCCACGTCGCTCATACGCTCTAAAGCGCCAATGCGCAGACCGTCACTAGTTTGCTCAATGCCTTTAAAAGGCAGCATATTAATATCAACGAGCTGCGAATGCTGCTCGATGTTGGTTTTCATCAGGTCTAGCAACGTGGTGCCACCGGCGATGAAAGCCGCTTGCTTGTCTTCGCGCAGAATGGCGGTGGCATCCTTGGCCTTCCCGACCTGCTGATAGGCGAAATTGTTCATGCTTTGCCGCCTCCTTTCTGTTGTACTTCGCGTACCGCCGCCACGATATTCGGGTAAGCGCCACAACGGCACAGGTTGCCGCTCATCCACTCGCGGGTTTGAGCATCCGTAGTAGCGTGGCCTTCATTAACGCAGGCTACCCCCGACATAATCTGACCGGAAGTACAGTACCCGCACTGGAAACCATCATGCTTGATAAAAGCGGCCTGCATGGGGTGCAACTCGTCGCCTTTGGCTAGGCCTTCGATGGTCGTAATTTCTTTGCCTTGGTTCATTACCGCCAAAGTCAGGCAGGAATTGATGCGGCGACCATCCACGAGCACAGTGCAAGCCCCACATTGGCCGAGGTCGCAGCCTTTCTTGGAGCCGGTCAGGTCGAGGTATTCGCGTAGGGCATCGAGCAGAGTCACGCGGGGCTCGGCGCGCAGTGTGCGCACCGTACCGTTTACCTTCAGCTGCATTTCGGATACGCCCTGCACTTTCTTGGAAAGAGCCGTGAGGCGTTCGGCTTGGCTAATAAAGGGCGGCGCTAGGGCCAGGCCCAAAATGCCCCCGCCTGCTTCATAAAGCTGCGCCGCGAGCCATCGTCCGGCGCCGCGCCGGACTGGTCGGGTAAAGAATCGTTTGTCATGGAAAGGATAGTGTTTTATAGGACGGGAGAGGCAATCCGTGGTATGGCTGCCCGTAAGCACTCACAAGAGGTGTAACAAGGCCTGAGCAGCCTGGTTATTTGGAACAATACCAAATTGAAAAATCGGTAATCAACAGATTAACAATAGACTATATCTATTCTCCCCGCTGGGTCCACACAACAATTTGCCTACGGTTCTCTTTGGCTAATGTTCAGCTAAAAACATCCTTTGCATGCTGGTTTTAGTGTAATTAAGGCTAGCAAGAAAGGGGTTATAGTACTCTTCTTAACAGCAGAAAGCCACAGAATGACGAGCTATAATGGCCCTCACTCTGTGGCTTTCTGGTCACTTACTCCGGGTTACTCCTGCGGAATCTCAGCGGCTACGACAGCCGAAGGGCCTTTCTCCCGAATTTCGTAGAGTACACTTTCGGCCACACCGCGGCCAAATACGCAGAGCCCGGCGTTAAACACGCCTAGTGCTACTGTTCCAGCAGCTACCCACTCGCCAGTCGGCACCTGTTTGCGCTGCAAAGCGGTAGCCCATTGAATCAGGCAGGTTCCGAAACCAATAATCATGAGCCCGGAAGGGGCAAATAGCAGCCATTTTTTCTTATGTGTCATCAGTGGTAGGGTTAAAATAATAGAGTTAGAATGAAGAAATCGTGCTCCGGCCCTAGCCTTCTGAATGGCAGGCTGGGGTGAGGTGACCACTAAAAAACGTCCGCGTCTTTTCTTCAATCGTACCTTTCGCCCTTTAGGTTACGTCTTTAACGGCCGGGGGGCTTTTTCGAGTCCAACTCAAGTCTGCCTCAACTCCCCTTTGTTTCCACATTTTACTACCACCATGAGTGCTCTCCGCTACGAACAATTGTTGCGCGCTGCCTTCCGCACCGACGCCGACGCGGCTTACTACCTCACTGAGCCCGATACGGCCGCGTATGCCACTTTCGAGCACGCCACCCGCGCTGATGTGCCTTTTCGGTTCGAGCGCGTGCGCTTGGGCGTGGCCATGTCCTTGCTGAAGCTGCTCACCGACCTGGGCGACCACGAAGAAAGTCGCCGAGTGCTCGATGTGCTGCACCGCGCGCTAAGCGCCCGCTCCGTGGCCGACATCGACAGCGTCATTACCCGCGACGCCAAACTGTTTGAGCGCCTCTACACCAACCTATACGTAAACGACGAGGGCGAGCAGATTTTGCAGCTTTTCGAGCGCACCCTCGATGCCGATACCAAGGCCATGATGGATGCTGTCATTGAAGAAGCCTTAGAGCTAGCCCAAGAAATTGACTTCGACGCCCTGCATGATGACGACGACGAAGATGAGTAGCAAGTAAGGGCGGCAGGTAAATCGTGGTTGTTCCGCTTCCAAACTCGCCGGTAAAAGCTTATCTTTTCGTAGCGGCGAAGGGGCAATTTGCGCTGACGTTGCCGTGTCCTGTTCCACCCAACTCGCTCGGCTATGACCCTGGTTTTCGTTGGCCTCGTGCTACTTATTGTCGGGTACAATGCGAGTAAGATATCGTATTCCGTTCATCGGTTTCGCAGTTTGCTGCTGTTCGCTGGGTTGACGCTAGTGGCGCTGGGCTTGGCGGTGAGTACCGTAGTGCAGATTGAGGCCGGGCAGGTGGGCGTTCAGACCCTGTTTGGCAAGGTGCAACCGCGCATTCTTACCAGTGGCCTGAATGTGGTAAACCCTTTAGTAAATGTGACCAAGTTTGACACGCGCACCCAGAACTACACCATGTCGGTGCAGCGCGAGGAAGGCCAGCGCGCCGGCGACGATGCCATTCAGGTGCTCACGGCCGACGGGCTGGAAGTTGTCATCGACCTGACGGTGCTGTACCGCGTGGTACCCGCCCGCACACCGCATATTCTCTCTACCATCGGCCCCAATTACCAAGATGCCATTGTGCGGCCAGTTACGCGCACCCGCATCCGCGACAATGCCGTGTATTACGATGCCGTAGCGCTCTACTCCACCCGCCGCGACGAATTTCAGAACCGCATCTACAACACCATCAACCGTGACTTTCAGCAGCGCGGCCTTCAGCTGGAGCAGCTTCTGATTCGCAATATCCAACTCCCCGCCCCCGTCAAGCGCAGCATCGAAAGCAAGATTTCGGCCGAGCAGGAAGCCCAAAAAATGCAGTTCGTATTGCAGAAAGAGCGTCAGGAAGCCGAGCGGAAACGCCTCGAAGCCCAAGGCATCGCCGACTACCAGAAAATTATCAGCGCCGAGCTCAGCGACCGGCTATTGCGGTACGAAACTATCAAGGCCAACCAGGCTATTGCCACTTCGGCCAACAGCAAGGTCATCATCATGGGCAATAGCCAAAATGCCCCCCAGGTGTTGCTGAGTGATAAGTAGATTCTGATTGATACATAAAAAAGCCCCCAGAACTGTTCTGGGGGCTTTTTATGTAATACGTATTCCGGTTAGTAACCAGGGTTCTGAACCAAGCCAGCGTTTACGTTTATCTCACGCTGCGGAATTGGTAGCACCAAGATGTCACTGTTGATGTCTTGCTCCCTAGCGGGGTTATTACCAGCAGCCGGAACGAAGATATTAGTTCTAGTGCGTTTCAGATCGTGCAAACGGAAGCCTTCAAAAGCCAACTCCAACTGCCGCTCACGCAAGATGGTGGCCAGCGACAGTTGAGGAGCCGTAAGCGGAGTAGCACCAGAACGAGTGCGAACACGGTTTATATCAACCAAAGCTGTAGGAATACTTCCAGCTCTGAAGTCGGCCTCAGCCCGGATCAGGTACATTTCTGCGAGGCGGATAAGGGGAATATTCTGCCCATACGCTATCCATTTGCCAGTCCGCAACTGCCCAGCGGCCCGGTTAGTGCCCGTTCCCTCATACAGTAGAGAAGCCGTACCCCGCGCATCGTTTGCTCCGTAGAGGCTGGCAAAAGCAGGTAGCACCCGCACATCACCCCGACCTTGCTGGCCTATGCTAGAGAAGAACGTAGCCAAACCAGCGTTTGCCGTTCCAGCGTTATTCTGGTCGTTCTGCTGAATCTCCAACAGTGTCTCCGAGGTGTTACGACCCGTGAAAACAGACGAAAGTGTAGGCGCCAGCGTCTTGCCACTATTGCGAATAACGTCGTCGGCCAGAATGCGAGCCTGCGCAAAGTTGCTTTGCTGCAAGTATACACGGGCCAGCAGTGCCTTAGCCGTGAAAGTGGTAGCCCGCGTAGGGTTCTCTTCGGGCAGCAAGTCGATTGCTGCGGTTAGGTCAGAGATAACCTGAGTATATACCTGAGCTACCGTAGCCCGTGTGGGTGCAGCCGATGCTTGTTCCACCGTCTTCACGGGTATCAGGCTAATTGGTACTCCAAGTTGGGTGTTGGCCCCACCGGGCTCATACTGCTTGCCATACAGCCGAACCAGCTCGAAGTGCATTAGCGCCCGCGCAAAGCGAGCTTCACCTTCAAACTGAGCTTTTAAAGCGGGCGTAGTTACTACTGGCAAAGCTTCGATAATGAGATTAGCCAGGTTGATAGCCTCATAAGCGCCGCGCCACGTAGTTTCAGCCGTTGAATTCAACGCATTGGTAGTTCTACGAACGTACTGCAGATAGTTTGCAAAGCTGCCTTGAAACTGAATGTAGTTGTCAGCAGCCATTAACTCAGGCACCAAAATTAGATCTGTACCATAAAGTGTTGGGCCACCCAACTGAGCATACAAGCCAACTACGGCGCTACCTACATTGGCTTCATTACTAAGCGCCGTAGTGGCATCCACCGATTGGGCTGGATTAATGTCGAGCTTGTCATCGCATGAGCTCAGACCCAGGCTTAAGCCCAGAACCAGCAATGCAGTAGACCGAAAAAATATAGTTTTCATCAGAAGTTACGTCAAAAGATTAAAAACCTAGATTGAGACCTACCAAGAAGGTTTTAGCCAGCGGCGGAGTGTAAAAGTCAACACCTAGTATATAATTGCCCTGGCCAAAAGCAGCAGTATTTACTTCTGGATCATAGCCATCATAGTTTGTGATGGTGGCTAAGTTCTGAGCCTGTACATACAACCGAGCTGTTTGCAGGAATCCTAGCTTAGCTACCGAAGTAGGTAGCGTGTAACCCAACGTTACATTCTTCACCCGCAGGAAAGAGCCTTTTGAGATCCAACGTGATGAGAGTAAAGTGCCGTTAGATTCTCCCAGACGAGCCTGTGGTACATCCGTTATATCGCCAGGATTCTGCCAACGATCTAATTGATCGATAGTTTGATTATCGAAATAATCCCCATTGACAGCTTGATATTGACCAGCTTGGTTGTGAATGTCATTACCATAAACAAACTGACCCAATACGCTCAAATCGAAACCTTTAAAGGAGAAGGTATTCGTGATACCACCTGTGTAATCCGGATTTGGGTTGCCTAATACTTGTAGGGGTGAATCTGCATATACATTGGTTGTAGAGCCATCTGCAGCCTCGTACAAAGCGTCGCCATTTGCTGGGTCTACACCGGCATATTTGCGACCATAGAAAACACCAATAGGCTGTCCTTCACGCACACTTGATAGCTGACCGCTCTGAATCGGTGCAGCTAACTCTGTGATTTCATTGCGATTGAAGGAGATATTGAAATTGGTGCTCCACTTAAACTCCTTGTCGAAATTGCGGGTGTTCAGGGAGATTTCTAAGCCGCGGTTTTCTAGTTTGCCTACGTTTTCGGTTACGCTGCGGTAGCCGTTTACATAGAGCAAAGGACGGCTCAACAACAGATCATCAGTGTTCTTCTGATACACGTCAATCTCACCAGAAATACGGTTGTCGAGGAAACCGAATTCTAAACCAATGTCGGTTTGAGCAGTGCTCTCCCAAGATAGGTTAGGGTTACCAACCACCGTGTTCGGGCTGATACCAGCTTGGTCGGCGTAGGGCAGCGCGTTGTACAGACCACGGGAGAGGAAGTTACCAATTTCGGCGTTACCGGTCAAGCCGTAGCTGGCACGGACTTTCAGAAAGTTAACGATGGAGTTATCCTGTAGGAAGCCTTCTTCCGAGATTACCCAACCCACCGAACCAGCGCCAAAAGTACCGTAGCGGTTGTTAGCTCCGAAGCGCGATGAACCATCGCGACGAACACTACCCGAGAGCAAATACTTGCCTTGGTAAGCGTAGTTTACACGACCGAAGAATGACACGAAAGAGAAGCCCGTCTGCGAGGAGCTAGAACCACCCGTTTTAATAGCAGCACTGGCAATTCGAGTGAATTGGTCGTTAGGGAAACCGCGACCTTCAGCAGCGGTTGCTTTCAGGTCTGAGCGCTGAAATGAGAAACCAGCCAGAGCCTCGATGCTGTGCGCTTCGTTGAGCGTCAGCAGATAGTTGGCGGTGTTGTTGGTGGTGTAGTTCATCACCTGCGTCTGGTTGCTATAGCCCTCGCCAGTGTTACCACCGCTCGATGTGCCAGCCGGAGCGTAGATGTCTTCGTTCAGGTTCAAGAAGTCGGCACCAGCTTCCGTGCGCAGCGTCAGGTTCTTGATTGGGTTGAACGACAAGTAAGCGTTGCTGAATGACCGGTAAGAACCAGCACGGTTCGTCACGCGCTCAATATCCACCAAGTTATTGGTGTAAAGCGTCAACTGGTTCAACTCGCCGGTTTCAGGATCGATTTTAGGCTGAAGCGGCGGCAAGGCGTTCAGCTGTACTGGGTTGGTAAAGGCGTTGTCATTGGGAATGCGGTCGTTTACCGAGCGCGTCAATGATAAGTTCAACCCTACTTTTACCTTCTCTGTAATAGAGTGGTCTAAGTTGATACGGGCGCTGCCCCGACGGAAGCGGTTACCGATGATAACACCAGTTTGATCGTTATAGGTCGCGCTCAAATAGAAGCGGGTTTTGGCATCGCCACCGCTAACATTGGCATCGTACTGCGACACTTTGCCGGTGCGGAAAGGCTCTTCACTCCAGTTTTGATCAACGTCTGAGTTGATATCAATGCCAAAATCAGCAAATAATGCTTCTACATCCTCTTCCTCTGTGAAGCCAATATTGGCAGCTGATTCTCTAAATAACTCCTTATACTGGGCGGCGTTCAGGAACTTCTGTCTTCTAGTAGTCTCGCTGGTACCTACATAGTAGCCTACGTTTACCTTCGTCTGGCCCTGACGGCCACTTTTGGTTGTTACTAGCACTACACCATTCGAAGCTCGTGAGCCATAAATGGCAGCAGAAGCAGCATCTTTCAGAATAGTGATAGACTCAATGTCGTTTGGGTTCAGGTCAGCCAGTGGGTTCAAGGGCTCAACATCCGTACCTACGTCCTGCGACGTTACGGGAATACCGTCAATCACATATAAAGGCTGATTAGAGGCGCTTACCGATGAAGCACCACGCACACGGATTTGAACACCTGAACCGAGTTTACCTGATCCTTGATTGATGGTAACACCAGGCGTACGGCCCTGAATAGCCTGCTCAAAGCTTACAACCGGCACGTTTTCTACGTCTTTACTAGTGAGTTGCGTTACCGAGCCGGTCACTTCTGTTTTGGCTTGGCTGCCATAACCCACTACTACCGCTTCGTTGAGCACCGTCTCATTGGTAGCCAAGCGCACGTTCACCACTGATTGCTCGCCGACCGGAATGGTTTGAGTATTGAAGCCAATGGAGCTGACAATTAGGGTAGCATTCGGCTGCACAGTGAGCGAGAAAGCGCCATCAGCGCTCGTGCTGACGCCATTGGTGGTGCCGCGCTCCAGCACCGTTACGCCGGGCAGGCCTGACCCGTCAGCGTCGGTTACCCGACCGGTCACCGTCCGGGTTTGAGCCCACGCGGTTGTCACCAGCAGCAAGCACCAGACAAGAGAGAGTAAAAATTTTTGTTTCATTTAAGGGTTGGCTTTAGGCCTAGTTAGAGTGAAAGATTACCGATTTGCCAAACCGGCAGTGTGCATGTGAAAGAGTAAAAAAGTGAAAAAATGTTATTACCATTTTTTGCCAGGGCAAGTAGGCATCAGCGTATGTGGCGCTTAAATTAAAGAATAAATGCTTTTTCTTTCCTGTTAGATGCAACAGCCGTCGCCTTAGAAAGCATCAATTCTTGTTTTTGGCCATTTGACACCTACTTCTCCGATCACTGAATCAGGCTCGTCCCTTCTATTTCAACCCCTCTGAATAAACAGCCTCAAGCTCAACAACTCCAGATAGGTGAGTTTAAAAGCACCATTTGTCATTCAATCGACTTATCCAACGGCTGCACTGGCTTTGTATAAAGTTACTCAATCCTGGTATTATTTTAACTATTTAATGAAAATCGCAAGTAATATGCTGTACTCTTACTTGTTGTGCTTGGTCTAGGTCGTCGTCTACTAAGTAATCATATAGATGATTATGAGCAACTTTTTTGGTAAGCACCTACATGAAAAAGCCCCCCAGAATGTTTCTAGGGGCTTTTTTAGTATAGTTCAGCAGTGAGTGGCTACTTCAGTATCTCGTGTAGCACGGTTTGCATTGAGAACACGCGGTTGCCGGCCTCCTGAATTACCAACGAATTTGGCGAATCCAGAATAGCGTCTGATACTTCCACGTTGCGACGCACGGGTAGGCAGTGTAGAAACTTCGCATCGTGGGTGCCGGCCAGGTGCTCAGGCGTGAGCATCCAGCTCGGGTCGTTGCTGATGACCTGGCCGTAATCGAGGTAGCTGCTCCAGTTCTTGGCCTGCACGAAGTCTGCGCCTTCTAGGGCCTTCTTCTGGTCATACTCGATGCGGGCACCTTTGGTAAACTGGGGGGCTAATTCGTAGCCTTCAGGATGAGTGATGACGAAATCAACCCAATCGATTTCCGAGAACCAGTCGGCAAAGGAGTTGGGCACGCACTGAGGAAGAGCGCGCACATGCGGAGCCCAGGTCAGGACCACTTTCACGCGCTCCTTCTGCTTGTGCTCGGCTACCGTAATTAGATCGGCGAACGACTGGAGCGGGTGCAACGTAGCGCTTTCCAAGCTGATAACGGGCACGGT
This sequence comes from Hymenobacter radiodurans, assembly GCF_004355185.1. Taxonomy (NCBI): domain Bacteria; kingdom Pseudomonadati; phylum Bacteroidota; class Cytophagia; order Cytophagales; family Hymenobacteraceae; genus Hymenobacter; species Hymenobacter radiodurans. The sequence goes on along the minus strand of NZ_CP037922.1, from coordinate 1,053,306 downwards.
AGCGTACTTCAGAATCTTATTGAAAACCTCTTCGCTGTAGTCCGCTTCGCGGTCCTTAAGCGTGGGAAAGGTGCGCACGCCCAGCACGTCGCAGTACTGACTCATCACCGCAATGGCCTCCTTGATGTGCTCTTGAGTGCCGCCGTTCATCACCGCGCCATCGGCCATTTCCAGCGTCCAGGAATCGGCGCCGGCGTTGAGCACCCACGCTTGCGCGCCGAGGTTATAGGCAGCTTTGATAGAGCTGAGGCGGGTGCGTAGGCTAGGATTAAAGAATATCAGACCAACGGTTTTATTCTTGCCAATGTACTGGTAGCCGTAGGGATTCGCCTTGATTTCCAGAGCTTGCTGCAACAGGGCTTTATAGTCGCCCGCATCGGCGAAAGAGGTGAATTTTTTCATGAATTGGGTGGTGTGTCGAGGGATATTAGAACGTCATGCTGAGCACTCTGAATCTATTACCAGCCGGTTACATCGCCTTATACTCGTTCCAGCTCTTGATCTTCAAATCCTTCATTTCCAGCGTGCAGAAGGCTTGGATGAAGGCTTTGGCCAGGCGGGCATTAGTTAGCAAGCCAACTCCAAAGTCCACAGCGGTGCGGCGGATTTTGTAGTCGTTGTCCAGCTCGCCCTTGGAGAGGTTCTTGGGGATGTTGATCACCAAGTCGATTTTCTTCTCCTTGAGGTAGGTCAGTACGTTGGGCTCCTGGTGGTCGTCGGGCCAGAAGACGAGGGAGCTGGGCACGTTGTGCTCGGCAAAGAAGCGGTGCGTGCCCTGCGTGGCGTAGATGCTATAGCCACTTTGCACCAGCAGCCGCGCCGATTCCAGCAGCGCTATCTTGGAGATGATGGGGCCGCTGGAAATCAGTACCGACTTCTGCGGAATTTTGTAGCCCACGCTCAGCATCGATTTCAGCAGCGCTTCCTCGGCCGTGTCGCCCAGGCAGCCTACCTCGCCTGTGCTCACCATATCTACGCGCAGCACGGGGTCGGCGCCGGGCAGACGGGTAAACGAGAACTGCGGGGCCTTCACGCCCACGAAGGGCAGGTCGTAGACCAGTTCGCTCGCGTCGCGCTCCACTTTCTTGCCCAGCAGCACCTGAGTGGCTTTCTTAATTAGGTTGTTGCCCGATACTTTCGACACGAACGGGAAGGAGCGAGAGGCGCGGATGTTGCACTCAATCACCCGGATTTCGCGGTTTTTCTCCAGAAACTGGATGTTGAACGGACCGCTGATTTCATAGCGCCTGGCAATCTTCTCGGCAATGATTTTGAGCTTGCGCACCGTACCTACGTACACGCGCTGGGGCGGGTAGTACATGGTGGCGTCGCCGGAGTGCACGCCGGCAAATTCCACGTGCTCGGAAATGGCGTAGCTCACGATTTCGCCTTTGTCGGCCACTGCGTCCAGCTCAATTTCCTTGGCTTCTTGGATAAACTCCGACACTACCACCGGGTATTCGGCGCTTACTTCGGTAGCTGCTTTCAGGAACGACTCCATTTCAAACGCGTTGGAAACCACGTTCATGGACGCTCCCGACAGCACGTAGCTCGGGCGAATCAGCACGGGGTAACCTACCTCGCCCACAAACTCAAACATTGCCTCCAAGGATGTCAGTTCCTTCCAGCGGGGCTGCCCAATGCCCAGCTCATCCATGATACTGCTGAACTTGTGGCGGTTCTCGGCCTCATCAATGCGGGCCGGAGCCGTGCCCAGGATGGGGGCGTTGGCATCAGCCAAGCGGGTGGCGAGGTTATTCGGAATTTGCCCCCCAGTGCTCAGAATCACGCCGTTGGGCTGCTCGAACTCCAAAATATCCATCACCCGCTCGAAGCTAAGTTCCTCGAAGTATAGCCGGTCCGATACGTCGTAGTCCGTAGAAACGGTTTCGGGGTTGTAGTTGATGATGATGGTTTTGTAGCCCTCTTCGGCGGCCGTCTGCACGGCATTTACGCCGCACCAGTCGAACTCCACGGAGCTACCAATGCGGTACACGCCCGAGCCCAGCACCACCACCGACTTATTGGTTTCCGGCGCGAGGTCGTTTTCGGTGCCGTGGTAGGTGCTGTAGAGGTAGTTGGTTTTGGCTGGGAATTCAGCTGCTAGCGTGTCAATCTGTTTGATGACTGGCAGCACACCCAGGGCTTTGCGGCGGGCCCGCACCAACAGTTCGTCGGCTTTCACGTCGCCTTCGCCCAGCAACTTCACGGCAATCTGCTGGTCCGAGAAACCGGCTTTCTTCACGTCGCGCAGCAGACCCGTTTCCAGGGCATCTAGGCCGTTGCCGCGCTTAGCGGCCAGCTTCTTGCCCAGCTCGAAAATGGTCAGCAGGCGCTGCAAGAACCAGTGGTCAATCTTGGTCAGATCGTGCACTTGCCCAATGGAATAGCCGGCCTCAAACGCCAGATTAATAGCGAAGATGCGCTCCTCGTTTGGCTCACTCAGCAGCTTGTCGATGGTAGCGTTGTCCACCTGCTCGGGCTTGTTGGCCACAAAGCCGCGCTTGCCGGTATCCAGCATCCGCAGGCCTTTCTGGATGGCTTCCTCGAAGGATTTGCCGATGGCCATTACCTCGCCTACGCTTTTCATAGCGGAGCCAATCTGCCGGTTTACGCCCTCGAACTTGCCCAAATCCCAGCGCGGCAGCTTCACCACCACGTAGTCAAGAGCCGGCTCGAAGAAGGCCGAAGTGGTCTGGGTCACGCTGTTTTTCAGCTCCGACAACGAGTAGCCCAAGCTCAGCTTGGCCGCCACAAACGCCAGCGGGTAGCCCGTGGCCTTAGAAGCCAGCGCCGAGGAGCGCGACAAGCGGGCATTAACCTCAATCACGCGGTAGTCCTCCGATACGGGGTCGAGGGCATACTGAATGTTGCACTCGCCCACAATACCGAGGTGACGAATAGTCTTAATACCGATGCTGCGCAGCTTGTGATACTCGCGGTTGCTCAATGTCTGCGAAGGCGCCACCACGATGCTCTCCCCGGTATGGATACCGATGGGGTCGAAGTTCTCCATGTTGCAGACCGTGATGCAGTTATCATACTGGTCGCGCACCACTTCGTACTCCACTTCCTTCCAGCCCTTCAACGACTCTTCCACCAGAATTTGGTCGGAGGTTGTGAAGGATTTTTGGGCCAGGGTCCGCAACTCGTCCATGTTATTGGCGAAACCGCTGCCGAGGCCACCCAGCGCAAACGCCGCCCGCACAATAATCGGGAAACCGATTTTCTCGGCGGCGGCTAGCGCGTCCTCCATGGTCGTCACGGCCACGCTACGGGCCGAAAGCACCCCAATCTGCTCGAGCTTCTCCTTGAAAATATCCCGGTCCTCAGTGTCGATAATTGACTGCACGGGCGTGCCTAGCACCTTCACATTGTACTTGTCAAATACGCCATCGCGGAACAACGCAACAGCGCAATTCAGCGCAGTTTGCCCCCCAAAGGCTACCAGAATGCCATCGGGCTTTTCCTTCTTGATAACTTCCTCCACGAAGTAGGGCGTCACGGGCAGGAAGTATACGTCGTCGGCAATGTTGTCCGACGTCTGCACAGTGGCAATGTTGGGGTTGATAAGGATGGTACGAATGCCTTCCTCTTTCAGCGCCTTCAGGGCTTGCGAGCCAGAATAATCGAACTCTCCGGCTTCGCCAATTTTAAGTGCGCCAGAACCGAGGATGAGGACTTTGTTGGGTTTTTCCATTCTTAGAGTTGAGGTAACAGACCACTGGTGCGGTCATGTTCAAAGGCAGTGGTGCGGAGCCTGCCAAAAGAGTATGTAGGCAGGTTGGTGTTAGTGATTTAATCGGTGAAAACAGTGTCGCTCTTAACCATCTTCCACTCACCAGATGGCTGCATAATCACCCTGGTTTTAATAGTTGCGGTAGATTTTTCGCCCTTCAGGATGACTCGAAATGTGAGCGAATCTCGCTTAGAGCCAGGTTTATCGACCTGAAAGTTTTTAGAAACAATCTTGCCCGTACGACTAAGTATTCTGGGAGAGATATTCTTTCCACTCATAGCCGAAAGAACCATATCGGGATGCTTGCCTGCTAGTTTGAAGAAATCTTCCTCCTTGAGGTTCTTGATGAAATAAAACGCCGCAAACGCCACCGCTCCTAACAATATGTATCCCCAGTTTGGGAAACTTCTACCTTTTGCTTGCATAAGAGTAGTGCGTTAGGAGTTATAGCTGAACGTCATGCTGAGCTTGTCGAAGCATCTCTACTGCTTCGTTGGGATGTCTTTATTGTCAGAGTGAATTTTAATATGCGGCAATCCAGACGATACGTAACGCCCGTTTTTAATACCTGCCACTACATCGGCTTTGGGAACACCCCACATGCTTGATATGTAGTGAATGTGAGAGCCCCAGTCACCCTTCTCTTTACCATTGATACTATCGTATGTGTATACGAAACAATGCCAATCGGCACCTTTTTCAACGAACTTGCCAAGTAGCACCTTTCGCTGGTTAATGACATTCTTCAATTGCCCATCTGACAAGGTGCTATTGCCAATCTTTGTAATGGAGCCATCATCATTTAGATGCGTGAATACTGGTAAACTGTTTAAATCAGTACCATTGGGGATACGCTCAGACTTGTATTGGCTGTAGAGAAAACCATGAAAATGACCTACCTGCGCAATAAAAGCAGTTAATTCATCATTCGTAAGCTCCATTCCTTTTGTAAGATGGATTTGTTCATTCTTACGTTTGGTATCAAGAAGTGACATGAGATTCACAGGAAGTACTTTGACAAGCATTTCCGCGTATTCTAACTTCCATTCCGCAATAGCACGCTTGAGCATGATTTGCAGCAATAATTCTCTTGGTCCTGCAATATTTTGGCCTTGCGCTATTATTTGCATCAAACGGTACTTTGCATTCACAATCACTTCTAGCAAATAATCATGCGGTGTCACTAATTCATAATCGGGTAAAGTAGTAATATGGTAGTGGTCACCTTGTTCATCTTTAAGTGAATGTGAGTTTACAGACATAGCTATCAGATTTACATGGTGCTGGGCATGCCGTTCTAGGCCAATCTACTTAGCTGCTTTATGCTCCGCCACAGCCTTCAAAAAATCATCAAACAAAAACTCCGTATCCTGGGGGCCGCCGGCGGCTTCGGGGTGGAACTGGGTGGAGAAGAAGGGTTTGGTTTTGTGCTTGATGCCTTCGCAGGTGCCGTCGTTTAGGTTCTCGAACAGCATGGTCCACTCGGCGGGAAGCGTATGAGTGTCTACCGCGAAGCCGTGGTTTTGCGAGGTGATGTAGCTACGCTTGGTGCCTGTGAGTAGCACCGGCTGGTTGTGGCTGCGGTGGCCATACTTCAGCTTGAATGTGTCGCCACCCGCGGCTAGGCCCATGAGCTGGGAGCCCAGGCAAATGCCGAAGATGGGCTTATCCTGCTGCAAAGCAGTTTGGAGGTGTCCGATGGTGGCGGTGCACATTTTTGGGTCGCCGGGGCCATTGCTGAGGAATAGGCCGTCGTAGTCGAGCGTGGTGAAGTCGTAGTCCCACGGCACACGGATCAACTCTACGTCGCGCTCCAAGAAGCAGCGGATGATATTGGTCTTGGTGCCGCAGTCAACGAGCACAATTTTGTGCTGGCCGTTGCCGTAATGCTGCACGCCAGCAGGGCTTACCTGGGCCACCAGGTTCTCTTGGTTAGGGTCGTGGAGTGGCACATCGACTTCGGCGACAATCTTGCCCAGCATGGCCCCTTTCTCGCGCAGCTTCTTGGTGAGCATCCGGGTATCGACGCCGAAAATGCCGGGAATGTTGTACTCTTTCAGCCAGTCGCCGAGGCTCTTGGCGGCGTTCCAGTGGCTGTGTTCCTCGGAGTAGTAATTTACAACCAGGCCGGCAATGTGAATCTTATCAGACTCGAAAATCCGGGAAATGGACTCGTATAGTTCCTCGCCTGGTACGCCGTAGTTGCCCACCATGGGGTAAGTCAGCACCAGAATCTGACCGGCGAAAGATGGATCTGTTAGGTTTTCCGGGTAGCCCGTCATGGCTGTGCTGAACACCACCTCGCCCGCAGCGGACGTAAATGCGCCGAAGGATGTACCCTCGATTTCGGTGCCGTCTTCGAGCACCAGCTTTACTTGCTTCATTTATCGTGTCTTAGGATACAGAGACGCGACACTTCGCGTCTCAAGCGTTGCTGACGTTGTCGAGCCTGCAATTTAGTGCGAGCCGTCCAATACGAGACGCAAAGTGTCGCGTTTCTACACTGTTCTAATCCAGTGCCGAAGCCTGGTGAATGACATCGACTGACTTCTCTGTCAAGTCGTACAATGCCTGTAGGAACTGGTCTACCTCTACCTTCGTGATGTTGAGCGGCGGCAGCAGGCGGAGCACCATTGGGTCGGAGGCATTGCCCACAAAGATGTGCTTTTCCATCAGCAGTTTGTCGCGCAGGTCTTTGATGGGGAAGTCATACTTGATGCCGACCATCAGGCCACGGCCACGGATTTCCTGAGCGCCAGCGTGGGCTTCCAATTCGGCCCGTAAAAAGCCCCCCAGTTCGTTGGCGTGGGCTATCAGATTTTCCTGCTCAATGACCTCTAATACTGCCAGCGCTGCGGCGCAGGCCAAATGGTTGCCGCCAAACGTAGTGCCCAGCAAGCCATACGACGCCTTCAACTCCGGCGAAATCAGGATGCCACCGATAGGGAAGCCGTTGCCCATGCCCTTGGCTACCGAAATAATATCGGGCTGAATACCAGCATGCTGATGGGCAAAGAAACGGCCGCTACGACCGTAGCCACTTTGCACTTCATCAGCAATGAGCACCACGCCGTGAGTTTTGCAGAGCGCCGCGAGGCCTTGGAGAAATTCGTCAGACGGCATAATAATGCCCCCCACGCCCTGAATTGGCTCCACGATGACGGCGCAAACCTCTTCAGTCTGTATCACGCGCTCCACTTCGGCCAGATCATAGCCGACGAAGGAGATGCCGTGGCCCGCGTTGAAGGGCGCGACAATCTTGGCATTATCAGTGGCAGCTACAGCGCCGGAGGTGCGGCCGTGGAAGGCGCCTTTGAAGGCAACGACGTGCTTTTTGCCCGTATGAAACGAAGCCAGCTTCAGTGCATTCTCGTTGGCTTCGGCACCAGAGTTACACAGGAACAAGCTATAGTCAGGATAGCCCGACACCTCACCCAGCTTTTGCGCCAGTTCCGCCTGAATTGGGATTTGAACGGAGTTAGAGTAAAACCCGATCTGGTTCAGCTGCTCACTGATGCGGCGGACGTAGTGCGGGTGGCTGTGACCAATAGAAATAACGGCGTGGCCGCCGTAAAAATCCAGGTACTCTTGGCCGTTTTCGTCCCAAAGCGTTGCGCCCAGCGCCTTTACCGGCGTGATGTTAACAAGCGGGTAAACGTTGAATAAATCCATTAGAAAGCGACTGATTTAAGCTGGAGTCCTTCGTTTTCGGGGTACCCAAGGAGCAGGTTCATGTTCTGCACAGCCTGCCCGGAGGCACCCTTTACTAAGTTGTCGATAACCGACGTGATGAGCAGTTGCTTGCCGAATTTCTGCACGTGCAGCAAACACTTGTTGGTGTTCACTACCTGCTTGAGGTGAATTTCCTTGTCCGATACAGTTGTGAAAGGAGCATCAGCGTAGAAATCCTTGAACAGCTGCCGCGCCTCGTCCTGACTTAAATCGGACGGCGTGTACACGCTGGCGAAGATGCCGCGCGAGAAATTGCCGCGGTACGGAATGAAATGCATATCACCTTCCAACTGCGGCTGGAGTTGCGCTAAGCTCTCCCCTATTTCGCCGAGGTGCTGGTGAGTGAAGGGCTTATAGATGGATATATTGCTGGTGCGCCAAGAGAAGTGTACTGTCTCCGATAAGCTCTGCCCAGCGCCCGTAGAGCCCGTAATAGCCGATACGTGCACATCATCGGTAAGCTGCCCGGCTTGCGCCAGCGGCAGCAATGCCAGTTGAATAGCCGTAGCAAAGCACCCAGGATTGGCAATGTTCTGCGCCGACTGAATAGCGGCTTTGTTCAGTTCAGGCAGTCCGTACACAAAGCTGCGTCCGGCTACTTCTTTATCCGCATTCAGCCGAAAGTCATTGCTTAAGTCAATGATTTTAGCTCCTGCTGGCACGGCGTTTTTCTCCAGAAAGCTGCGCGAATTGCCGTGACCTAGGCATAGAAAAACTACCTCTTCATCGCCGTTCAGGTCGCTTTGAAAACGCAGGTCGGTTTCGCCCACCAGATCATCGTGCACTTGGTAGACGGGGTTACCCGCGTTGGAAGAGCTGACCACCGCGCCAATCGTCACCTGCGAATGTTGCAGCAGAATGCGGATCAGCTCGCCGGCCGTGTAGCCGGCCCCGCCCACGATGCCTACCTTAACCTTCGCCATTGAAGCTGCTGTGAATTTTAAGCTGGTTGCTGAATATTTTGATGAAGCCTTGCGCGTCGCGGGCATCCCAGGCGTCATTTTCCTCGCCGTAGGTCGCCACTTTGGAGCGCATCATATCATACTTGGAATCAATGCCTTGCAGCTCAAACTGATATGGCTTCAGCTTGATAAACACCGTGCCCGACACGCGCGCCTGCGACGACTCCAAGAAAGCTTCCATGTCGCGCATAACTGGATCAAGGTATTGGGCTTCGTGCAGCAGCGTGCCGTACCAGTTGGCGATGTAGTCCTTATGCAGTAGCTGCCAACGCGATGAGGTGTGCTTCTCCAACAAATGGTGCGCTTTGATCAGAATCAGCGGAGCCGGAGCTTCGAAGCCTACGCGGCCCTTGATACCCAGAATCGTGTCGCCCACGTGGATGTCGCGGCCGATAGCGTATTGACCGGCTAGCTCGTTCAACTCTTGAATAAGCTGCACGGGGGGCATTTTCTGGCCGTTCAAGGCTACAGGCTCACCTTTTTCGAAGGTAACTTCGATAGAAGTAGGTTCTGCTTGCTGCAACTGGGTGGGATAAGCCGTTTCGGGCAGCGCTTGATTCGAAGTCAGCGTTTCGACGCCGCCCACGCTCGTGCCCCAGATACCTTTGTTAATGGAATATTTGGCCTTTTCCCAACTCATTTCTACGCCGTGGCTGCGCAGATACTCGATTTCGGCTTGACGGGAGAGCTTCTGGTCGCGGATGGGCGTAATGATTTCGGTGTTGGGCGCAATCACGGAGAAAGCCACATCGAAGCGCACCTGGTCGTTGCCGGCGCCGGTGCTACCGTGGGCGATGTAGTCGGCCTTATGCTCTCGAGCATACTCGGCTAGTGCCAGCGACTGAAACATGCGCTCGGCGCTAACAGAGAGCGGATAGGTGTCGTTTTTCAGGACGTTGCCGAACAGCAAAAACCGCAGACAGTCTTTATAGAAGCGCTCCGTGACATCGATTACTTCGTGCTTGGACGAACCCAACTCGTAGGCCCGCGTCTCAATGCTTTGCAATTCCTCGGCAGAAAAGCCCCCCGAGTTGACAATGACCGTGTGTACTTCCAAGCCTAGCTCTTTGGTCAGATACACCACGCAGTACGACGTATCCAGACCGCCACTGTACGCTAAAACTACCTTTTTCATTATTGCTTACGAGGTTCGATGAAATCAATGGTTTCCTGGGCCTGCTGGCTATATTGGTCGTTTAGGGTATCGTAGACCATGCCGGTGCACAGGCACATTTTGCGCTCATTCTCCATGAGAATCGGGTAGTTCTTGCAGCTGGAACAGCCCTTCCAGAAGTCGTCGCTTCGCGTTAGTTCCGTGAAGGTCACGGGCTTATAGCCTAGCTCCGTATTGATCTTCATAACTGCCAAGCTGGTGGTAATACCGAAAATCTTGGCCGCTGGGTACTTAGTGCGCGAGAGCTTGAACACCTCGTGCTTGATGGCGCGCCCTAGGCCTTCCTTGCGCAAGGCGGTATTCACAATCAGGCCCGAGTTGACCACAAACTTGTTGTCCTCGAAGGTTTCGATATAGCAGAAACCTGCCAGCTCATTGTCGATAAAGGCAATGATGGAGTCGCCTTTCAGCATTTTCTTGCGCACGTATTCGGGGTCGCGCTTGGCAATGCCTACGCCCCGCTGTTTGGCCGATTCCTCGTACCATTGACAAAGTGTTTCCACATACCGCGCATCGGCGGCATTGGCTACTCGTATTATCATGGGATAACTACTAGATGCCTAATAGACAGGCAGGAAAGGATGTAGTAGAAAAGCGCAGCTTACAAACAAGCCTACGCAGCAACCGAAACCGGCGGTAAGAGAGACCCAGAAGAAAAGGATCCAGCTTGGGAACCCGACTATAGGAGGTTATTACGGGAATTAGCCGGGAAAGGGCACACTTTGGCTTACACTCGTGTCAATCAATGATTCAGTAGAAGTTCTCTTTACTGGGGTATTTCAAGTCCCCGGTGCCGGTTTTTATCGTTCTGAAAAACGCAGGCGAAATATTGCAAGCCAGCTATCAAGCTGGCATTGTTCGCAGGGCCAATGTGGGCCGCAGCAGAAGTGCAATAGAAGAGAGAAGAATCATGACAGCTACCGGGACACGGTGTGGGTTTATGCGGTTTAAATTGAATAGACCGCTAAATCGTTGCAAAACTAGATGTTTTTTTTTGGAAACTTTACCCGCCCGGCTCTAAAAAACCTGCTGCGTATCGCCAGCTTGGAGTGAGCGGAGAGTTGAGGTATATACAAATTCTCGGATTCCATGGGTCACAGTGCCCCTTTTTTACTTTTTAACCGAATGAGCGAAGTCCTGAAAATATTTAAGATCGGTGGTGGAATTATTGACGATACGGCTCAGCTTACTCAGTTCTTAAAGGAGCTGGCACAAGTGGGGGGCAAAAAAATTGTGGTGCACGGCGGCGGCAAAGGCGCCAATGAGCTGTTGACGACGCTGGGTATGCTGCCCAACATGGTGAACGGCCGCCGCATCACCGACGCCGCCACGCTGGACGTAGTGACCATGTTTTATGCCGGCAAAACAAACAAGCAAATTGTGGCCCTGCTCCAGCAAGCCGGCGTAAATGCGCTGGGCCTGTCCGGTGCTGATGGTAATGTTATTCAGGCTACGATGCGCGCCGTGGGAGAAATTGACTACGGCTATGTGGGCGACTTGCAGAAGCAAAGTATCAATACAAAGTTGATAGAACTGCTGCTGGGGGCAATTTGACGCCCGTATTCTGCGCTATCACCCACGACGGACAGGGCCAGCTCCTCAACACCAACGCCGATACCATTGCCAGCACCTTGGCCCGCGCGCTAGCCCATTCTTACCAAGTAGAGCTGCATTTCTGCTTCGAGAAAGACGGTGTGCTGGCTGATGTAAACGACGAAAGCTCCGTGATTCCGCAAATCACGCCCTCGCTCTACGCCGACTTGAAAGCCAGCGGGGCCATTGCGGCCGGTATGCTGCCCAAGCTTGACAATGCCTTTGCAGCGCTGGATGAGGGCGTATCGAAAGTTATTATTGGGAACGCACTGAAAATTAACGAACCGGTAAAAACCATTCTATGCCGGGACTAATCGAGCAGCTTTCCGAAGATGCCATTGCTTTACTGATTCAGCTGATTCAAACCCAGTCTTTTTCGCGGGAGGAAGACAAAACGGCTGAGCTAATTTTCGATTTTCTGGCCGCACATGACGCTCAGCCTAACCGATTGGGCAACAATGTGTGGGCGGTATCAAAGCATTTTGCCCCCCACAAGCCTACCATCCTGCTCAACTCACACCACGACACTGTGAAGCCCGGCGCAAGCTGGACCGCCGATCCTTTTGGTGCTGTGTTGGAAGGCGACAAGCTCATTGGGCTGGGTAGCAATGACGCGGGCGCCTCAGCCGTGAGTTTGCTGGCCACGTTTCTTTATTTCGAGGAGAATCCACCTGCCTTCAACCTCATCTGCGCCATTACCGCGGAGGAGGAAGTTTCGGGCGCGAATGGCATTCGCAGCATTTTGCCTCAGCTGGGCAGGATTGACTTAGGCATCGTCGGTGAGCCCACCCAAATGAATCTGGCTATTGCGGAAAAAGGGTTGGTAGTCTTGGATTGCGTAGCCCACGGTCGTACCGGCCACTCTGCCCGCGACGAAGGCGAAAACGCTCTCTACAAAGCGCTGGACGATATACAGTGGTTGCGAAGCTACCGTTTCCCAAACGAGTCGGAATTTCTGGGGCCCGTGAAAATGACGGTGACGCAGATACAGGCTGGCTCGCAGCATAACGTGGTGCCGGATACCTGTCGGTTTGTGGTCGATGTGCGCACCAACGAGCTGTACTCCAACGAAGAAATAGTGGCTGTTGTGCGCGAGCACGTACAAGCCGACGTGACGCCACGGTCGGTGCATCTGAACTCTTCGCGCATAGCTCCGACGCACCCGCTGGTGCAGCGGGGGGCAAATTTGGGCCGTAAGCTATTTGGGTCCGCCACGCTTTCTGATCAAGCAGTTATGCCGTTTGACACGATCAAAGTGGGTCCCGGCGATTCGGCCCGCTCCCATACCCCCGACGAATACATTTACCTTAGCGAGGTGAGAGCCGGCATTAAGGGCTACATCGAATTGCTGGAAGGCTTTAGTTTTTAAGACATGAAAATCTGGGAAAAGGGTATAGCTGTTGACGAAAAAATAGAGCGGTTCACCGTCGGTAAAGATCGGGAGCTGGATATGTACCTGGCTCATTTCGACGTACTGGCTTCCAAGGCGCAGGCCGTAATGCTGGCGCAGGTTGGACTGATTTCCGTCGAGGAAAAAGACCAGTTAGTTCAGGGCCTCAATGAATTGGAAGCGGAAATTGCGGCCGGAAGCTTCGTCATCGAGGATAGCTTTGAAGACGTTCATTCGAAAATCGAATTCTACCTAACGGAGAAGTTCGGTGATGCTGGCAAGAAGATTCATACCGCCCGCTCCCGCAACGACCAGGTGCTGACTGCTATTCAGCTTTTCCTGAAAGACTACACGGAGCAAACTGCCGCTAAAATCATGGCGCTGGTGGATATTCTGCTGCAAAAGGCTGAGGCCCACCAGGCCGATTTAATGCCCGGATACACGCATTTTCAGGCCGCTATGCCCAGCAGCTTCGGCTTGTGGTTCTCCGCCTACGCCGAGCATTTGTTGCTGGATATTGCGCTGTTTGAAGCCGCGCACACTGTCGCCGATCAGAATCCACTCGGTTCTGGGGCCGGTTTTGGCAGCAGTTTCCCGATAGATCGGCAGCTGACAACTCAGCAAATGGGCTTTGGCCACTTAGCGGTTAGCGCCGTGGGCGCGCAGATGCTACGCGGCAAAACCGAGAAAACGGTAGCTTTTGCGCTGGCCGGTGTGGGGGCTACGCTTTCCAAAATGGCGTATGACTTAGTGCTCTACAACAGTCAGGATCTGGCGTTTGTAGAATTGCCCCCCGCCTTCACCACGGGCTCCAGCATCATGCCCCACAAGAAAAACCCAGATGTATTTGAGCTGGTGCGGGCCCGTTGCAATGCTTTACAGGCGTTGCCCAACACCATCACGCTGTGCGTGAACAACCTGCCCAGCGGCTACCATCGCGACTTCCAGCTTCTGAAAGAGCTGCTTTTTGAGCCGATGATGCAGTTCGTGGATATTCTGGATATGCTGCTGTTTGCTTTGCCACAATTGAAAATCAAGCCCGACTTGCTGAACCAGGCCAAATACGACGGTGTTTTCTCCGTAGAAAATATCAATCAGCTTATCCAGGCCGGAGTGCCTTTCCGCGAGGCGTACCAGCAGGTGGGCCGGGCGGTGAACGATGGTAGCTACGTGCCACACCGGGACTTTACGACCACGCACTTGGGCAGTGTGCATAATCTGGGACTGGCCGAAATTCGGGCAAAAGCAGAGCAAGTGCAACAGCGTAATGCCGTGTTGCAGCGCCCCCAGCGTGGCGCTTAGCGGCCGGGCACCAACGTTGCTTTTGCCCCCCAGTCCTGCCTACCTTTGGGTAAATGCCCCCCGGCCTACTGCCTGACTTTCGCGGCTCGTTTTTCGTTTTGCTTTTCCATGTTACAACCTGATATACAATACCTAACTACCCATGGCGCCGTACAGGCCGCGGCCGATGCCATGCGGAAAGCATCGCGCTTGGCCGTGGATCTGGAGTTTGATGACATGCGCCACCGCTACGGCCGCAATCTTGCTCTGATTCAGATATTTGACGGCTCAACCGCCTATCTGATCGACCCGCTACCGCTTACCAATCCGGCCGAAGAGCTGGAGCCCATTTGGGAATTGTTGCGCGACCCGGCTATTGAGAAGGTATTCCATAGTTGCAAATCGGATATTCTGCTGCTGGATGAGCTGTACGGGGTGCACGTGCGCCACATCACCGATACCAGCGTGCAGTACACACTGCTAGCGGAAGCCGACAACAACATCTCTCTGGGCCGCCTCATTCAGGCAGAGCTCGGCTTAGAAGTAGATAAAGGCGAGCAGAAGTCGAACTGGCTGAAGCGCCCGCTGACGGATGCTCAAAAGGTGTACGCGGCCAACGACGTTATTTATCTGTTTGAACTGGCTGACCGGCTCAAGGTCAAGCTGGAAGCATTGGGCCGTGCTCATTGGGCTGACGAAGAAAATGCTGCCCTTGAGCTAGTTCGCTACACCCGCGACGAGCGTCCGTACCTGCGTATTGCTGGCAAATACCGTATTCTGCCGGGTGAGCTGCCTTTGTTCCGTGACCTGTATATGTTGCGCGACCAAGTGGCGAAGCAACTGGATCGGCCGCCTTACATGGTATTTGCCAACGACCGCCTGTCGGAGCTAGTGCGCGATACGCCCCGCGACCTCAGCGACTGGAAAGCAGCCCGCGGTTTGCATCCCGAATTGAAGCGTGCACCTTATCTGGATCAATTGGCAGCGCTTTCGTCTGATACGTTTGTGCCCGTGCCAGAGCCCGCCGCTACTGGTGAGCAACGGCGCTTCCCGTTTCGGCGCCGACTCAGCGGAGAAAAAGCCGCCCGCGCCGATGCACGCGAACAATTGCTGATGCAACTGAAGAATCATATCACGGCTGACATGAATAGCTACGTGGCGAACCTCGTGCTATCCAACCGACTTGTAGCGGATATCATTGAGCTGGGCACTGAACACGTTTTACGTCCTTGGCAACAAACTATTCTGCGCGAAACGGCCCAGCGTCACTCGCTGGATTACAGCCAGATTGCCCAGCCTTTCGATCATTCCAATTAGTGTTGAACAATTTTTTCGCTAATTCAAAAAAGGGCGTCCGGTATACACCGGACGCCCTTTTGAATACGCAACAGTGAATTGCCGCTTAATCTTACCCGTGAAACTGCGCTTCCTCCGTTGAGCCAACCAATGCGGCCGTGCTGGTTTTGCCCCCCGACACCACATTTTGCACGGCATCGAAGTAGCCCGTTCCCACGAACGCCTGATGTTTAACGGCCTTGAAGCCAGATTTCTGTAAGGCAAATTCCCGCTCCTGGAGTTCGGAGTAGCCAGCCATGCCGCGCTCCCGGTAGGCTTGGGCAAGCTCAAACATGCTGGTGTTCAGCGCATGGAAGCCAGCCAGCGTAATAAATTGAAACTTGTAGCCCAACGCCGCAAGTTCTTCCCGGAAACTCTCCATTTGCTCCACGCTCAGCTTGCTGGCCCAATTGAAGGAAGGTGAACAGTTGTAAGCCAGCAGTTTTCCCGGATACTGCGCATGAATAGCTTCCGCAAACTGCCGCGCTTGTCCCAGATCAGGATGCGACGTTTCCATCCACAGCAGATCGGCATAGGGTGCGTAGGCCAAGCCGCGGGCAATGCACGATTCTACGCCAGGGCGCACGCGGTAAAACCCTTCGTTGGTGCGGCCATCCTCCGTAATTACAAAGGGTTGGTCGCGCTCATCTACGTCGCTGGTGATGAGGTCGGCGGCATCGGCGTCGGTGCGGGCTACTACCAGCGTTGGCACACCCAGCACATCGGCCGCTAGGCGGGCAGCAACCAGTTTATTAATAGCTTCTTGGGTTGGCACCAGAACTTTGCCCCCCAGATGTCCGCATTTCTTCGCCGATGACAGCTGATCCTCGAAGTGCACTCCAGCGGCACCCGCCTCAATCATCATCTTCATCAACTCAAACGCATTGAGGTTGCCCCCAAAACCAGCTTCGGCATCTGCCACGATAGGAACCAGCCAATGCACACTACCCTCACCCGTTAGGTTTTGAATCTGATCAGCGCGGAGCAGCGCATTATTGATGCGTTTTACCACATTGGGCACGCTGTCGGCGGGGTAAAGGCTTTGGTCGGGATACATCTGGCCAGCGCCGTTAGCATCGGCGGCTACCTGCCAGCCGCTGAGATAGATAGCATTTAGCCCAGCCTGTACTTCCTGCACGGCTTGGTTGCCGGTGAGCGCCCCTAGTCCGGCTACATATTCCTCAGAGTGCAAGAGCCGCCACAAACGCTCCGCACCTTGTCGGGCCAACGAGTACTCAATTTTAATAGAGTTTTGCAGCTTCACTACCTCCTCGGCAGTGTAAGGCCGGGTAATGCCTTTCCAGCGTGGATTGGTTGTCCAGTCGTGGTTGATGGCGGCGATGCGTTCGAGCTTGTTCATGGCAGTTTATAGGTTAGAAAGTGGCGATGAGATGGGGCATAGCATGCCCAGGCTACTCAGTAGAGCAGCTTTTTTAGCAATACAAAGCGGAAGTTTGGGCGAGCTTACGCCAACTGTTCGTAGGCGGGCAAAGTCAGAAACTCGGTGAATTCCTGGCTGGTCACGAGGCGGTCGAAGAGGCGGGCAGCTTGCTCATAGTGCCCTTTTGTGAATTGCTCCTCCCCTACTGCCTTACGCATCTGGGCTATCTGATCGGTAATAAGGGAGCGGTACAGTTCCAGCGTAACGGGGCGGCCATCCTGCAATGTGGTGCCGGGCGTGTGTAGCCACTGCCACACCTGCGCCCGCGAGATTTCGGCTGTAGCGGCATCTTCCATCAAATTATAAATCGGCACGCACCCATTGCCCCCCAGCCACGCTTCGAGGTAGCGAATAGCCACATCAATGTTAAGTTGCAAGCCAGCCTCGGTAATGGTGCCTTCGGGCGCCTGCACTAAGTCGGCAGCCGTTACGCGTACGTCTTCCCGCTTGCGCTCTATTTGGTTGGCACCGGGCATCAGCTCATCAAACACCGCCAGTGCTATGGGCACTAGGCCAGGATGCGCCACCCAGGTACCATCGTGGCCATTTTTAGCTTCACGTACTTTATCCTGGCGTACTTTTTCCAGCGCGGCTTCATTGGCCTCCGGGTCGTTCTTGATGGGAATTTGGGCGGCCATACCGCCAATGGCATGCACGCCCCGACGGTGGCAGGTTTGAATAACAAGCTGGGAGTAAGCTGCCATAAAAGGCACCGTCATGGTTACTTGAGCACGGTCGGGCAAACGATAGTTCGGATTCAGACCTAGGCGCTTGATGTAGGAGAAGATATAATCCCAGCGGCCGCAATTCAGGCCAGCCGAGTGCTCGCGCAGTTCATACAGAATCTCGTGTAGCTCGAAGCTAGCGGGCAGCGTCTCGATCAATACGGTTGCTTTGATGCTGCCTTTCGGAATCTTGAGCGACCATTGGGCAATGCCAAACACATCATTCCATAGCCGAGCCTCCAAGTGACTTTCGATTTTGGGCAGGTAGAAATAAGGCCCGCTACCCCGCGCTAGCAGCTCATGGGCATTATGAAAGAAGTACAGGCCAAAGTCAAATAGCGCTGCGCTGATCGGCTCTCCATCCACCAATACATGTTTTTCGAGTAGATGCCAGCCCCGTGGCCGCACAATGAGCGTGGCGACCTCCTCATTCAAGCGGTATTCTTTCGTGGGCGTGCTAAGCGATATAGTCCGGCGCACGGCATCGCGCAGGTTAATTTGCCCCCCGATGACGTTGGACCAGGTAGGCGCGTTTGAGTCTTCCAGATCAGCCATGAACACTTTGGCGCCCGAGTTCAGAGCGTTGATAATCATCTTCCGCTCCACGGGCCCAGTAATTTCTACCCGACGGTCGAGCAGATCGGTGGGCAGGGGCGCTACCGTCCACGGCTTTTCCCTAATCAGACGAGTTTCTGGCAGAAAATCGGGTAAAACACCCGCTGCAAACTCTCGTTGGCGCGCCACCCGACGAGTGAGCAACTCCCGCCGGGTACGGTCGAAGCGGCGGTGCAGCTCTGCCACAAAAGCTAATGCTGAAGGCGTCAGAATCTCAGCAAACTCGGAGTTATAATCGCCCAGCACTTTCACACGCTCAGGGGCCAAATACTTTGGGGCGGATACGACTGTGTGTGGCTCAGAAAAGGTCATGGCTGAAGGTAATTTGGTGAACTTGATAGAGTACTCACCAAACTTACACAAGCGAATTTTATAAAACAAGCGAATATTCGCTAATATTTAGTAATCGCTCATAAAGCGTAGATTTGTCAACCTTCCAACACGCAAATTCAAGGTGACAACAATGATTTCTGTTGCCTTATATGTTTTAATATGCTGAGTCACGGCCAGATAGTACGATTGATTTTTGGGCTAAAGCTGCGCGAATTGCGCCAAGAGCGCGGCCTGACTCCTGCCGAGATGGCCCGCGCCTGCGATGTGTCGGTATCGTATCTCAATGAGATTGAGAAAGGCAAGAAGTATCCGAAAGCTGATAAAATCCTGAGCCTTAGCAAGGCACTGGGTGTGAGCTATGATCAGCTTACATCGCTCACGCTGAGCCGGAAGCTGGAGCCCATTTCGGAGCTGCTCCAGTCAGACTTGCTCAAGGAGTTTCCGCTGGAGATGTTTGGGCTGGACCCCATGCGTATTGTGGAACTAATTGCGGATGCACCGGCCAAAATGAACGCCTTCATCAGCACATTATTTGAGATAGGGCGCAACTACGAAATGCGGCAAGAGCATTTTTTTCTGGCGGCGCTGCGCTCCTACCAGGAGATGCACGACAACTATTTCGAGGAGTTGGAGCAGGACGTCCGCACATTTACCGTGGAGCAAAAGCTCAACGCCGCTGCTCCTTTCGACACAAGCCAATTGGAGCGCGTGTTAACTGATAAATATGGCTATTCACTGGACCGAACGCTGCTGGGTGAATACGCTTCGCTGGGGCGGCTGCGGTCGGTGTTTCAGCCCAAAACCCGTCGATTATTGCTCCGGCCTGGCCTGAGCAGTGCGCAGGAGGCTTTCGTGCTGGGTCGGGAGGTGGCGTTTCACTACCTCAACCTGCGGGAGCGGCCGTATGTGAATGCGAGCTTCCCGGTGCGCTCATTTGATGAAGTACTCAATAATTTCAAAGCCTCTTACTTTGCCGGGGCGCTCTTGATGGAGGAAGAAGCATTGGTACGAGACCTGCAAAAGCTGTTTGAAGCCACCAAATGGGATGAAAACCAATGGCTGGGCCTGCTGACCAAGTACAATGTATCGCCGGAGATGTTCATGCAGCGCCTCACCAATCTGCTCCCGCGGCATTTTGGCCTTCAAAGCCTGTTTTTCCTCCGTTTTGATCAGACAGATGCTGCTGCGCCTTACGAGCTGACTAAGGAACTGCACCTCTCCCGCCTGCACAATCCTCACGGCAACGAGTTGCATGAGCACTACTGCCGGCGCTGGATTTCGTTGCGCCTGCTGGCCGAGCTGCGTCTGCAGGCGAAGCCAGGTGCACCCACTATAGCCATTGGCGCTCAGCGTTCCCGCTACTATGGTACCGAGAACGAGTATATCTGCCTGACGCTGGCTCGGGCGTCGACTGCTACCGAACCGGCCGTAAGCGTAACAGTTGGGCTACTCTGCGATGAAAATCTGAAGCGTAAAGTTCGGTTTATCGACGACCCGGCCATTCCGCTGCGCATCGTGAACGAAACCTGTGAGCGGTGCCCCATTCCTGACTGCGAAGTGCGCTCGGCCCCACCCGTGGAAATTGAGCGGCAGCAACGGCAACAGCAACTCGCTGAAGCTGTAGCCGCGCTGGTGCACGGCGCGTAAAAGAGAATAATGCCTAAAGCTTAATTCGATGCCCACTACTTCCGCAAAAGAACAATTTGACCGCCAAGCAATCCACTACAATGCACAGTGGAACTCCTGGACGGCCTCTTCGCTGGACTGGCTGCTGGCGCAGGCCGCATGCCAGCCCACCGATACAGTACTGGATGTGGCCACCGGTACGGGCTTCACGGCCCTAGCGTTTGCCCCCCACGTGCAGTCGGTGGTAGGAGTAGACGTCTCATCAGGGATGCTGGCGCAGGCACAGCAGAACCAAGTTGCCCGCGGCCTTACGAATGTGCGCTGGCAGGAAGGTGCGGCGGAAGCGCTGCCTTTTCCGGCCGCCAGATTCTCCGTGGTTACGTGTCGGATTGCGCCCCACCATTTCCAGTCCGTACCGGCTTTTTTAGCTGAAGTTAATCGGGTGTTGATGCCTGGGGGACGTTTTTTGCTGGCTGACACGACTATTCCCGACAATGACCCCGCAACGGGCCAATGGCAGAACCGTGTGGAAGCCATCCGCGACCCATCACACGCCCGCAATCTGGCTCCGAGCGAGTGGCAGCAGGCGTTGACCAATGCTGGCCTTACGGTGCAGGCAATGACTTTAGCTAGCAGCACTATACCTATGTCGCTGAACGACTGGCTGGAGAAAGCGGGCTGTGTGAACGAGCCAGCCGCTGCTGTGCGAAAGGCCTTTGCGGAAGCGCCGGCCGCAGCTGTAGAGGCGTTTCAGATTCGGGTAGCACCGCCCGATGATTATACTTTTGTGTGGCAGCGCCTCGTTGCGAAAGCAGAAAAGCTTGGCTAACTGCCCATGCTTGTACGCATTAGTTGATACCCATTAGGTTTGAATAAAGTAGCTTCTTCCCACTCCTCACTACGGCGCTGGCGCTGGCTGGGGGGCTTTTTATTGGTCATCATTTTAGTGTTGGGTGGCGCAGGGCTAGTTGCAGCCTGGCGCGTGTGGTGGAAACCCAACATGGCCGTTTCACCTTTCGGGCCCGCTTATTTATACATCCGAACGGGCTCCTCGTTTCAGGCGGTACTCGACTCTATTCAGCGGCAAGAGCTACTCATTGATACGGAGACTTTTGCTTGGCTGGCCGAGCATCGGGAGTATCCGCGGCAGGTAAAACCAGGCCGCTACCGGCTGGAGTTTGGCCTTGGCAATGCGGCCTTGCTCGATAAGCTGATGAATGGCCAGCAGGATACGGTAGCTTTTGAGCTGAACGCGTTCAAATACAAGCCGCAGCTAGTAGGTCAAATTGCCCCCCAGATAGAAGCCGACTCGGCAAAGCTGCGTGCTTTGTTACAGGACAACAGCTTTCTACGTCGCCGCTATCAACTCGACACCACGACGGTATTGACCATGTTTTTGCCTGGCCCCTACCGCTTCCTGTGGAATACTTCAGCCGAGCAGTTCTTAGATTCGGCGGCGGCCGTGCATCGTCGCTTTTGGACACCTGAGCGCCAGAAACGAGCTGACTCTTTAAAGCTTTCACCCGTGGAGGTGCACGTGCTGGCAAGCATCGTGCAGCGTGAAACGGCCAAGCCGGAGGATAAGCCCATTATTGCGGGCGTGTATCTCAACCGGCTGCGCCAAGGCATGCGCCTACAGGCCGACCCGACGCTGCTGTGGGCCATTGGTAACTTTGGCGTGCGCCGTGTGCTCAATAAGGACAAATTGGTGGATTCGCCCTACAACACCTACAAGCGCAAAGGTTTGCCTCCTGGCCCTATCACTTCAGCCAATCGACAGAGTTTGAATGCTGTGCTCAAGCCCACCGCGCACGGTTACCTTTTCTTCTGCGCCCGCCCCGACTTTAGCGGTTACTCTGATTTCGCCGCCACCTACGCCGAACACCGCCGCAACGCCCGCCGCTACCAACGCACGCTCGACAGCTTAAAGATTCGGCGGTAGATTATCTGAAGATCGTAATCACTAGAATCACACTCCTAACGGTCATGCAGAGCGGAGCGAAGCATCTCGCGCGCTGACGCAGGATTAGTAATCCCACTAAACACGCGAGATGCTTCGCTCCGCTCTGCATGACGGCCTTTAAATAATTAGCTTCTCACTATCTATTCAATCAAGCTTAATCAGCCGCAGTTGAAAGGAGTCGCGGGCGGCGGCTTGCTGGCTGGCTAGCGTTTGGTGATACGTTAAGCCAGTATATTCGGAATGTTCTAGGAAAAGCAAAGGTGAGGTGAGCTGTAACTCGCGCCAAGCCGCTACCACTGGCTGGCGACGCAATGCTTCAAACCGATGAACGCCCGCTACGCGCCAATAAGCATCTAGCAGCACATACTGGTGACCTTGTTGGCGCAACGCCAGCAATTGGTTTTCATCGGTAATAACAGCTACTGGCACTGGCGCAACGAAGGGTGCCGCGCCCTGCCCTATCGTACTGATCAGCGTATCAACTCGTTGGTGCTGTAGCCACGCGGCCACCTGCGGATAATTGGTGGGGGTATATGCATACACCTCCCGTTCAATGCGGTACAAATTGAACCCTATCGCCAGCGCCACCAATACGCCCAACATGCTACCAGAAACCAGTCGACGCAGGCTAAGAAAGGCCAGGGCATAGAGCACGCCGTAAGCCAGCAGGAGCCCGCGGGGGCTTTTATAAGCACCGACATGCCTGCCAGAAAGCAGTAGCCCCACACGGCTAGGTAGCGCACCAGATTCGGCTGCCGCAGCTGCTGAAACAGCTCGCGCCGCCACAGCACCGGCGTAATCAGCAGCGTCAGCAGCACCAGCGGCGACTCAAAATCGCGCAGGAAGTAAATGTAGTAGAGCAGATCGAAGCGAAAGATGCCGACGTTGCCGGCCAAATTAGGCTCGCCACGCATAATGAGGCCGTAATACACCGCTGGCCATTGGCGCTGCAAGGGCAACTCCACCAGCCAGCTCACCAAGCCCAGCACCACAAAGGGCGCAGCCAAAACTGCCAATACTCGCCATGCATTCCCGCGCCGAAGCAGCAAGCCATCGGCGGCCAGCAACTCGAAGGCAACCAAAATCGGAACGGTAAATAAAAAGCGGTAATTAAAGCTGATTCCCAGCATAAGCCAGATACTTGCGCGCAGCAGGCTTTGGCGGTTGGGCGTTTGCAAACGACGATAATATGCCCGTAGCAAGCCGGCAAACAGTAGCAGATTGCCGGAGTTCATGGTGAAGTCGCGGCCAGAGAAAGTCAGGAATACGGATGTGCCAATAAACAGCACTAAGCCAGCCGTTTGCCAAGCCGATAACCGAGCTTCGCGCCCCACAAAGGCGGCTAGGTTGCCCACTGCCGCCACGGCCAATAAGGCATTCGCGTATTGTAAAATATGAAAATTGCCCCCCAGCCAGACTAAAGGCGCGAAAACCAGATAAAACAGCGGAGCGCCCTGATGAAATAAATGCGTAAGGTTGCCCGACGCTACTTCCTGTACGGTTTGCCAATTATATACCGAGTCATAATCGGGCAAGGCGGCACCGGCCAGTCCGTACAGCCGCACGGCCGCTATCACCAGTAAAGCCAGGAAAAGTAGCCACGAACGCTGATTCAAGGACGCCGAACGGTTAGCGATGAGCGGCCCAAATCAGGCCCTTTCATTTGAGAAGGCAAGATTAAGGGTTTACTTGCTTATCAGTTGCGACTCGGGGCGTATTGCCTCTTTCTTAATTCAAAAATTCAGATGCGTGTAGTAGTGCAGCGGGTGCAGGAGGCCCGCGTGGTAGTGGCGGGCCGAACAGTAGGGGAAATAGGGCCAGGGCTGCTGGTGCTGGCCGGATTTGCCCCCCACGATGATACAAAGTCCCTCGATTGGATGGCGCGTAAACTTGTGCAACTGCGCATTTTCTCCGACGAGGAAGGCAAGATGAATCGTAGCGTGCAGGACATTGGGGGGCAAATATTAGTGGTCAGCCAATTTACGCTGCTCGCCGATGCCCGCAAAGGCAACCGCCCCAGCTACATAGGCGCCGCCCCGCCTCCACTGGCCGACGCGCTGTATCAGCAGTTTGTGCGGCAAGTGGAAGGCCTGTTAGGTCAGCCTGTGCCCACCGGCGAGTTTGGGGCGGATATGCAGGTAAGTTTGCTCAACGATGGACCCGTAACGCTCGTGCTCGATTCGCCCCCGAGCTAATTAAACTTAACCTTTCTTTCCCCTTATGACCATCGAAGAAGCCCAACAAACCGTCGATACCTGGATTCAGACTACGGGCGTGCGCTATTTCAACGAGCTGACCAATATGGCCATGCTCACCGAGGAAGTGGGCGAAGTGGCCCGCATCATTGCGCGGCAATACGGCGAGCAATCGTTTAAAGAATCCGACAAAGACAAAGTATTGGCCGACGAGCTGGCCGATGTACTGTTCGTGGTGATTTGCCTAGCAAATCAAACCGGCGTCAATCTGACTGAAGCGCTAGCGAAGAATCTGGAGAAGAAAACAAATCGCGACGCCACGCGTCACCACGACAACGAGAAGCTGCGTTAGTGACAGACTATAAAAGCGAGAAGCCATGCACCTGTAGTGCATGGCTTCTCGCTTTTATAGTCTGCGAAATTGAAGTTTCGCGTTATAAGGCTACGATTCGGTCTTCTTGCCAGATAGGGACAATATTGTACTTATCAAGGCGAATGCAGAATTCCATATCCTGATTCACTTCCAAACTATTGAGGCGGCGGACGTGGGACGATTGCAGCAGATAGCCCGCGAGGTCCGGTTTAGCGAGCTGCCACAGATGCTGCGCGGCCAGGGTCGCGTCGCTGCTGCTGGTATCGAAGTCGTCAGCTAAGCGTTCGGCCAAAGCGCCACCGTAAAGGGTGTCTTCTAAGTTGAACATGCCTTTCCACCCGGCGCATACCACTACTACGTCTTTGTTCTGCTGGCGTAGAAATTGGGCTACTGCTTCCAGATTCAAAAAGGCTCCCAGTACCACCGCATCGGCGCTCAAGGAAAGATGAATGGCACGGGTGCCGTTGGTCGTCGTAATCGCTACGGCCCGCTCACCTACTGACACCTTGCCATCGAGATAACCAAAAGGGGAATTGCCTAAATCTACGCCATCGGCTTGTACGCCATCACGCTCGGCAGCGGTCAGGTAGCCTTGGGGGGCAAATTCGCGGCATTCAGCCAACTCCGCTACGGGTATAATATGCGTAACGCCCGCCGCCAGCGCCGTAACCATAGAGGATGTAGCGCGCAAAATATCGACCACCACGGCCACCTTCCCCCGCAGATTATATAGCGACAGTAGCTCAGGCGAAAAACAAACGTCGAGAGTGGGCATTGCTATTTATCAATAAATTAGAACGTCATGCCGAGCGGTAGCGCAGCATGACGTTCATATACAGCACAGATTTTTACTCCTCGGTGCCTTTTACAAAAGGTAGCTTCACCACGGTAGCAGGCAGGTTTTTACCGCGTACTTGTACAAACACCTTACTGCCGGGCGTGCTGAACTCCGTTTTTACATATCCTAAGCCAACACCTTTGCCCAATGAAGGCGACTGCGTGCCAGAGGTCACGTCCCCGATCTTATTGCCAGCCTCGTCTACCAGCTCATAGTGGCTGCGCGGAATGCCGCCGCTATCCATCAGAAAGCCGACCAGCTTACGGCTCACGCCCTGCTCTTTCTGTTTTTTGAGGTTTTCGGCGTTGGTGAAGTTTTTGGTAAACTTGGTTACCCAACCTAAACCCGCTTCCAAGGGCGAAGTAGCGTCGTCGATGTCGTTGCCGTAGAGGCAATAGCCCATTTCGAGGCGGAGTGTGTCGCGGGCACCGAGGCCGATGGGCTTTATGCCGAATTCTTTGCCGGCAGCCATGATTTTCTCCCACACGTCGCGGGCGCTTTCATTGGGCACATACAGCTCAAAGCCGCCCGCGCCGGTGTAGCCGGTGGCCGAGATAATGACATTAGAAGCACCGGCAAACGTGCCCTGCACGAAAGAGTAGTACGGAATGCTGCTCAGATCAACATCGGTCAGACTTTGCAGCGCAGCCGCCGCTTTGGGGCCTTGCACGGCAAACAGGCTGATTTGGTCCGAGATGTTTTCCATCTCTACACCTTCGGTGTTGTGCTGGCTGATCCAGTTCCAGTCTTTGTCAATGTTGGAGGCGTTTACTACCAGCAGGTAATCGTTCTCCGCCAGGCGATACACGAGCAAATCATCCACAATACCGCCTTCGTTATTCGGCAAGCACGCATATTGAGCTTTGCCGTCCACGAGCTTGCTGGCGTCGTTGCTGGTCACGCGCTGAATCAGGTCAAGTGCTTTAGGGCCGCGCACCCGGAATTCGCCCATGTGCGACACATCGAAAATACCGACGGCCCGACGCACCGTGTGGTGCTCGTCGAGGTCGGAAGAGTAGCGCACGGGCATGTTGTAGCCCGCGAAGGGCACCATTTTGGCCCCCAGCTGCTGGTGTACGTCGTTGAGGGTAACGGTTTTGAGGTCTTCGGCCATCGGTAAATAAGTAGAGGTACGAGGGTGGGTTCTGGGGGGCAAAACTAGCCAATTCTATCGGCTGGGCTGCGTACGTGCGTCCACTACCTTTGAGTTATTATAGCCAGAGTGCCCAACGCGTGAACAAAGACCCTGTTTTTCTCGTTGGTCGGGGCGCATCTGTATGGAAAGTCTGCATCAGCCCAGTGAGACTTTGGCATTTCATGGGCAAGGTTTCTATGCATGAAGATTTAAAACAGGACTTTGAAATGGCGCAGGTTCGGCACCTGCTGTTTAAGTCAAAGCTCCGCTCCGCCCTCTATGGCAGCGGCACCGATGAGGCACCCATACGCGATGCGCAAGTTTGCGCGCTCGGTGTCTGGATTCGGGAGCGGGCTTTAATAACCTATGCCCATCTGCCCGAAAGCCGCGAGCTAGACAAAGTGCATCAGCAGATTCATCAGGAAGCCAACCGCCTACTTGATTTGCACCAACAGGGCAAGGTGGAGCAAGCCATTGCCGGCCTGACCTCCGTACAAGGCTACGTCGACGAAATTACGCGCCTGCTACGTACCATGGAGCAGAAATTGCGCGCCGAAAGCCCAGGTCTGGGCCGGTAGTTCCTCTTGTTACCGCCCCGCATGAAGCTCAAGCTTTCTACCAAACTCTTCGCCGGCTTTCTGGCCATCTCCGTTTTGTTTGCCGCAGTGGTAATTATCAATTATCAGCTGTCGCGCAAAGTGCTGCGCAACTCGTTGCGGGTAGAAGAGTCGCAGCTGCGGACGGAAGAAGCCACCACGCTGCTCCGCAATATTATTGACATGGAAACGGGCTTTCGCGGCTATATGCTGGTGGGCAATGAGGCCATGCTGGAGCCTTACCATATGGGCGAGCGCAACCTGCTAGGCCGATTTGTGAATCTGCGCCAACAAATGCCCCTCGACAGCCCCCAGCGCGGACGCCTAGAGCGGGCCCAGCGCTTATTTCAACAGTGGGCGTCTTACTCCCACTTAATGATCAGTGAGAAGCGCGAGGCGTTGCGCCGCAACCCCGATCAGGTGGCCTTGGAAGGCCTAGAGCACAGATTGCTGGCGGAAGGCCTGACGGGCAAGCTGCTCATGGACCAGATTCGAGCCTTGTTTAATGGGTTCGAAGCCGATGAACTGGCGGCCCGCTTGGAGCGCCGCGACAAGCTCACCGATAGTATTCAGCAGACGCGCATGCTGTCTATCTCGCTCACCATCATTGCCATTACCATGGGCATTGTGTGGGCTACCTATATCACCCGGCTGCTGGCTCAGCGCATTGCCATGATGCTGGACTTGTCGCGGCGCGTGGCGGGGGGCGATTATCAGACCCAGCTGAAGGACACCGACCAAGATGAGCTGAGCGAGCTGGTAACCTCGCTCAATATGATGTCGCGCACCATCGGTTCTACCATCACGCAGCTGGAGCGGCGCAACAACGAGCTGGACCAATTTGCCTACGTCGTATCTCACGATTTGAAAGCGCCGTTGCGTGGCATTGAAAGCGCTTCCCGCTGGATTGAGGAAGATCTGGGACAGGAACTGCCCGATCATATCCGCGAGTTCTTGCAGCTTATGCGGACTCGCGTGCACCGCATGGAAAACCTGATCAGCGGAATTCTGGAGCTAGCCCGCGTAGGCCGCACGACTCAGGCTCAGGAGCGTGTAAACGTGCGGGAGCTGCTCACCGAAATTGTTGACTCTTTGGCTCCACCGGATGGGTTTACAGTTGATTTGCCAAGTTATCTGCCTACGCTTATTACCAACCGGGTACAGTTACAACAGGTATTTACCAACCTCATCAGCAACGCCTTCAAATACCACGATCATCCCGAAACGGGCACCGTCCGCATTGGCTGCCGCGAAGACCGCCAACAATACACCTTCTCCATTGCCGACGATGGGCCGGGCATCGATCCGGAGTACCATGAGCGGATATTTGTGATTTTTCAAACCCTCACTGACCGCGACACGCTGGAGAGCACTGGCGTAGGGCTGGCTATCGTAAAAAAGATAGTGGAGCGCCAGGGAGGCACTATCAAGGTAGAATCGGCGGAAGGTCAGGGGGCAATTTTTACGTTTACGTGGCCCAAATTGGCCGTACCCGAAACAGGCCGCGCTATCGAAACTGGCATTCGGACAGCCTAATTTGCCCCCCAGTCGTATAGGGAGCCAGAAACGAGTCTGTTTTACCGCTTTAGTTTCTGTGTTCTATGTCGCTCGAAACCACTACTACCCCCAGTATCCTGCTCGTTGAAGACGACCAGATGGACGTCATGAATGTGCAGCGTGAACTGCGTAAGCATGATATCGACGTGCCGCTTCACTTAGCTCGTAACGGCCGTGAGGCGCTTAATTTGCTGCGCGGCGAAAATGGCCAGGACAAAATTACCAAGCCCAACGTGGTGATGCTCGACATTAATATGCCACGCATGAACGGCTTGGAGCTGCTCGAAACGCTCCGCTCCGATCCCGAATTCGTGGGCTTGAACGTGTTCATTATGACCACCTCCGACCTCGAAGCCGACCGGCTCAAAGCCAGCGAGCTGGCCGTAAGCGGCTACATTGTAAAGCCCCTGAGCTTTGACAAATTTGGGGAAGGCGCTACTACGGTTGATGGATTCAGCCTTTTTCTGGATTTGCTGCAGATGAAGAGCTAGAACTTCAGTTTTTGTTTCAGACTGCTAAATCAATTGCCCTACAATAGCCGGAAGCCCATTCGATGATGCTCCGTGGGCCCGTATTTTCGGATGGCGTCGCGGTGCGTTTTGGTGGGGTAGCCCGCATTTTGCTCCCAACCATACTCCGGAAACTCTGCCGCTAGGGTCCGCATTCGCTCATCTCGAAACGTTTTGGCTAGCACCGAAGCGGCGGCTATGCTGGCATAGCGCCCATCGCCGCCCACAAAACACGTATGCTCAATACTTGGGTAGGCCCGAAACCGGTTGCCATCCACAATCAGATGCGTAGGTACCATTGGAAGCGCTGCTACTGCCCGATGCATGGCTAAATAGCTGGCCTGCGCAATATTAATACTGGCAATTTCCGCTGGTGAAGCTTCAGCTACCGCCCACGCCACCGCCCCCGCGCATATTTCCGCCTTTACTAGTTCGCGGCGACGGGCCGTCATCTGTTTAGAGTCGTTGAGGAATGCGGAGGTGAAGCTGGGGGGCAAAATTACCGCCGCCGCAAACACCGGCCCGGCCAGACAGCCCCGGCCAGCTTCGTCGAGGCCCGCTTCGAGCGGCTCGTGCGTGTGAGAAATGAGAAGCATAGTAGCCGCGAAAGTAAGAACCCAACGTTGGTTGTGGCATTCAGGCCCACAGAAAAGGCTTTCCCTACGGCCAGTAGCGCCGCGGGGAAAGCCTTTTTAGATACTCATTTATGTTTCTGCCGCAGGGCAGATAAGTTTATTTATGGTCGCCGGCGTTGCTACCGATTACGGGAGCATCATTTTCGCCACGCCGGAAACCTTGGCTATCGCGTGGGCCTTCGTCGAGGGCTTCATCTTCGTCAGTGGTAATATACTCGTTGGTGAGTGGGCCGAGGCCACCGGTTTTCTGGGCCAGTTCGGCTTCTGCTTGCGCGTGTTTGAGGTTGAAAAGCGGGTCGCCGGGCTGGGGCTGAGCTGCTTGCTTTTTGGGTTGGTTAGCCATAAAAATATAGGGGACCGCCCGGGATGTAAGCGGGCGATTATATACTTGGTACGCGCATCCCCTACGCGAGGTTAGTGCACGATTACGGCCACCCGGCTAGCTGGCTTTTAAATACAAAAAAGCCCATTGCATTATGCAATGGGCTTTTTTGTGCGTCGATGGTTTATTGTTATTCACCCTACTCCTAGGTCCGATCGGCGCCCCACGGGAAGATTCTTCCTTTCCACAACCTCCCCCCGCAGGTACTTATAATATTGATGCAAAAGTATTATCCATCAGCCATTTAACCCAAATATTTTGGATCAACTCCGGCTACTGCTCGTCCAACCGGCTCTTTCCCCCGATAGACTTCATGCTTGGTCCCTCTTAGGGCCTTGTCTTACCTTTGCGCTCCTATACGTTGTATTTATTCTACCCCATGTCGCACTCCGCATCTTCCGACTTCGATCCAAATCATAATCCCTGGCAAGTAATAAGCACCGCGCTGCAGTACCAGAATCCGTGGATTACGGTTCGGGAGGACCAGGTAATTAACCCGGGGGCGGCCGGGGAATTTATGGGGTAGTAAGCATGAAAAACAAAGCCATCGGTATTATCCCGGTGGATGCGGAAGGCAATACCTGGCTGGTGGGCCAATACCGCTACACCTTGAATGAGTACTCCTGGGAAATACCAATGGGTGGCGGACCAATTGAGCTGGATGTGCTGGAATCGGCGCAGCGGGAGTTGCGCGAAGAGACCGGCCTGCTTGCTAAGCGCTGGACTACTATCTCGCGTATTCATACTTCCAACTCAGTTACGGATGAGGAAGGCTTCATTTTTCTGGCTGAAGACTTGGAGCAGGGCGAGGTAGAGCCGGAGGAAACCGAAGATCTGCGGCTGTGGAAGCTACCCTTGGCCGAAGCCATCCAGATGGTGATGGACGACCGCATCACCGATGCCATCAGCGTAGCTGGCTTGCTTAAAGCCGAGAAAGTACTGGCCAGTAGAAAGTAGGTCGCGAAAGTCCGTACTTGAGGTTACATGCTGAATACGGTAGTTTTCTCGTTAACGCTTGGCTAGGAACTATTTCCCTGATTAGCTCGGTAATCCGCGTGGGCAAAGGGGAGTAAACTTGCTCTCGTTCTCCTAAAAAGAAGCTTACCTCCGCGCTTCTAACTCCTATCTCCTAAATTTGCGCTATGCGTGACCTGCTGCGTTTTCTCGGACATCGGCTTTACACTACCTGGAGTACGTTTTGGTTTGTGATGCCCTTCGTGGTTACGTACCCGGCACAGTGGGTGCTGGGGCGGCGGCCTGCTTGGTACCGGCACCTGCACACGTTTAATCGGAGCTGGTCTATCATTTCGATACGGATGTGGGGTATGCCTGTGGAGGTAGTGCGCAAAAACCAATTGCCCCCCAGCCAGCCGTGTGTGTACGTGGCCAACCATAGCTCTTATATCGACATTCCGATGCTGTTCAAAGCTATTCCTGGCTTTCTGAACATCGTGGGTAAAAGCTCATTGGCCAAAGTGCCGTTCTGGGGGCCATTATTTGGGCGCGTGTATATCACTGTAAACCGGGAGAGTGCGTTGAGCCGGGGGCGAGCTATTGTGCACGCTCGCAACGGGCTGGCACAGGGCCGCTCGGTCGTTATTTTTCCGGAGGGCACAATCTCAAAGAAGCCCGGCGAGGAAATGCTGCCCTTTAAAGACGGCGCATTTCAGCTCGCTATCAGCGCAGGCGTTCCTATTGTACCCGTCTCGATGCCCCTTAATCATCGTTTTCTGCCTGACTTGGATGGAGAACTACGGGTGCGCTATTCGCCCTTGCGCATTGTTCTTCACGACCCGATTCCAACGCATGGCATGACGCTAGCTGACGTAGAAACGCTCAAGCAGCGCGCATTCGCTATTATTGCTAGCGAGTTTCACCCCGATGCAGCTGGCCTGCCAGAACCTTCGCCCCGACCGTTTTTGCGCTCCGGTAAATCGGAAGCAACTAAAAAAGCCCCCCAGCAGGCTACTACCTCAGGGCCGAATACTGATAATACGCTAACGAACGGCAACGCCGAGCTTAGCCTTCCCAATTCATAAGTATCCCTCTTAATTTCTTTCTATAGTGAGTACTGATCTTGCCACCCTACGCAAACTTGCCCATCTGGCCCGCCTTGAGTTTGACGCTACTAAGGAGCAGGAAATGCTCGGTGACCTCAATAAAATTCTGGATTGGGTAGCTGAACTGCGCGAACTCGACACCACCGATGTGGAGCCTTTAGTGCATTTATCTCAGGAAATCAACGTATTGCGACCCGACGAAGCACAGAACACCATCAATCATCAGGATGGGCTGCGCAACGCCCCGCGCAAAGATTCGGATTACTTCCGCGTTCCAAAAGTGTTGGAATAACCGTTGGTGCCTACTCCCCTTGCTTTGCCGCCCGCTCCGCGCCGGCGTGTTGCCCTGCTACTTCTAGGTTTAGTGGCATTGCTGGCCGTTGGCCTAGCCTTGTTTCATTACTTCACCGGCTCTGAGCGGACGCTGCCCGTAGTTACGGTGCCTCAACTCACGGCCGTACCCACCACGCTCGCGCCACTCAAAATTGGCCTCGACGAGCTAGCCCTACGGCTTAACGGCTACCTGGTCACGCAGACGTATGATGTAGCGGGGCCATATATTCAGCCCGAGGCAGCTATGGCCTGGCTGGGTCTGCTGGCGGTTTGTCTCGTATATTTTCTGGCGGTAGTCAGTACCCTGGCCCGCCCGGCCTTCGTTGTGGGCATGGCGCTGGTTATCTTCCTGCTCATGTCGCTCAATGCCGATTTACTCGGTGTGTTCGACTCCTTGCAACAGTATTTCCTAGTACTGGCATTGGCGATGCTAGGGCTACCGGCTTTTGCTTTTCACGCCTTCTGGCCCGCTGCCTCGCTTGGGCAGCGGCTGCTCACGTTTGCGGTATTGGTAGGCGCGCTGAGCGCCATTCTACTTCTACAAAGCAACTTCTCACCTGCTTTCACTGCCTTGCATCTGACTAGCTACGCGACCATTAGTGGAGCAGTGGCTTTTGCTTTGCTGGTACTGTGGGTGGCCTTCGAGAATATTCACGGGCTATTGTGGCTGAATACGCAGGCTGAAAACCCGGGTAGCCGGTTTGGCTTGTTACCATTTGTGCTGGCTAGCGTGCTTTATCTAGGCACCCTGCTTCTGTATTATCTGAACGACGGCGAACTTATGATTCTGCCCAACGTCCGTTTGGAGCCCTACTTGCTACTACTGCCAGCAGTGCTGGTGGGCTGGCTGGGGCTGCGGCGTCGGGCGGCTACCTACGGCACTTGGGTTGGCTACTGGCCCGGCGCCGCGCATATTTATCTGGTGCTGGTGGCGCTGGCGGCCGGCAGCCTAGGCTATGCGCTTGCTACGGCTAATGACCCGCTTATCACTGCTGGTCGCGACTTCACGGCTTTGACCCTGCTGACCTGTGGGGGGGCTTTTTTGCTGTATATCTTACTCAATTTTGCCCCTCTTATCCGGCAGCGGCTGCGCGTGTACCGCGTAGTGTACGAGCCGCGTCGGCTGCCTTTTTACACCGTCTATATCATTGGTATTGGGGCATTGGGGATTGTGTCGATGCGCAATAACTTCTATGTGCTTGATCAGGTACGAGCGGCTTTCTACAATAACCTTGGCGACTTGAGTCGGCTGCAAAGCGAAGAACAGCCTACCAACGATGGTTTGGCCCTTTTATCGGAGCGCTATTACGCTGAGAGCGATGTGTACGACCGCTTCAACCATCGCGCTAGCTTGGGCCGGGCGGCGCTCTATCGGTTTCGGAGCCAACGTCAGAATGAAATTAATGCTCTTCGTCGGGCCTTGAGCCGTGCGCCTTCGGAGAAAATCTCCCTGCGGTTAGCCGCTTTATTCAACGAGCCTACCGACTTCTTCGACCGTCAGAAAACGTTGCAGGAAGGCATCAAAAATGCCCCCCAGAGTGCACGTTTGGCAAACGACCTGGCACAACTATACTCCCGCTCCGCCCTCACCGACTCCGTCTTGTTTTATCAGCAGCGAGCTGCGGCGCTGTCTCCCGATAATGCCGTTGTGCGAGCCAACCAGTTGGCCTTTTTGGTGCAAAATCAAGAACTGAAAGCGGCGCAGGACTTTTTGCGAGAAAATGCCCCCCAGACCGATGATGTGGCTTTGCAAAGCAATACGCTCCTTTTGGCCCGCCTTACCGGCGACAAGGAAAGTACCCCAACATCTGCCGATACTGCTCAGGACCTAAGCGCTGCTGAGTTTGGTCGTCTTTACCATATGGGCCTTCGCCGACTCGCCGCCCGCGATATGGCGCTGCTCCCCGCTCTCACTCAGGCAAATAGTCGTCCGGGTAATAGTGCCTATTCTGAGCAACTCACATTTCTGCGCGCTTTAACGCAATACTATGGTGGCCGACCGGTAGCGGCACAGGCTACGCTGCTTCCCTTGGTTATTGGCAACTCACCCAGCGCAGCCTATTACCAGCAAGTGCGGGCTATGTGGCTGCTGGACCAAGGGCTTTACGCTACAGCAGCAGCCTATTTTGCGGAGGCTGCCCGAAATGGATTTACCGAGGCCGCGCTCCCACGCGCCTACGCATTCGCTTTAGCCGGTCAGCCTGATTCGGCCCAAGCACAAGCTGCCGTGGCCGCCCGCGACCCAAATCCTACATTAGCTCGGCAGGGCCAACGGTTACGAAACATTCTTGCGCTGGATTTTGCCACCCAATACCCGTCGGCTTCTGACTCTTTAAAAGCTCAGTATATCATACTGCGCAGCGCAGTTCCAAATGCTGATCATCTGAGTTTGCTGGGCGCCGCCGAAGCTATTGCTGATCCTAAGGCGCGGCAGGCAGCTTTGCTAGCTCAACTGCCACGCGTATTAGCCTCAGGCAACTCAGAATCAGTGCGCGCAGCTTTACAGCGACACGCACCTTCGCCGACCACTAAAAATGAAGTAGCCTCTGACTGGAATGTGCTGCGCGGCAAGTTTTACGTGCAAGCCAAGCAGCCTGCCGACCTTCGCCAATTGGTAAGCACAGCTTATTTTGCCCCCCAGCACCAGCCGCACCGGCTTTATTTTCAGGCTGCCCTCGCCAACAAGCCCACCGATGCTGCACGTCTTTATGCGAAGCTTGCGCAGGAAGCACCTTTCCTGACAGAAGGAGTGTTGGCCGCCGCCGATTTCCATGCCCGCCAGCAGAATTATGCCGCAGCATACGATGTACTGCTCAAAGGACTGGACTACAACCCGGAATCAACGCCGTTGCTACAGGCCTATGTGATAGGGGCTGTACAGGCAGGATTGGAGGCCTATGCCAAGGAACCTCTCGAGAAATTGCGCACATTGCTCGCACCAGCGGAATATGTTACCTTTCGTAGTAAATACGAGGCGCAGCGGGCCGCTCAGGCCGCTGCTCTTGCTCCTTGGAACTAACCTGGCCTGCTGCACATGCTACCTCCTGTTATTGAAACTACTGGCATCTCCAAAATCTATCAAATGGGTGCCGAGCGTATTCACGCGCTCCGGTCCGTTACGATTAGCATTCAGCGGGGCGAGTACGTAGCGTTTATGGGTCCTTCGGGCTCTGGCAAGTCGACGCTCATGAACATCGTCGGCTGTCTTGATACGCCCACCGATGGCACGTATATTCTTAATGGCCAAGATGTAAGCCGGATGTCGGATAACGAGCTGGCTGAAGTACGCAATAAGGAAATAGGCTTCGTTTTTCAGACGTTTAACCTGCTGCCCCGCGCCAGCTCTCTGGATAATGTGGCCCTGCCGCTCATTTATGCTGGCTACAATAAGCGCGACCGGGAAGAAAAAGCCATGGAATCACTGCGCAGTGTGGGCCTCGATACCCGGGCTAAGCACCGGCCTAATGAGCTATCGGGTGGTCAACGGCAACGGGTAGCTATTGCTCGTGCTTTGGTTAATAACCCTAGTATTCTGCTGGCCGACGAACCAACGGGTAACCTCGACACCAAAACCAGCCACGAAATCATGGACCTCTTTGAGGCGCTGTACGCCAAAGGGCACACCATTATCATGGTGACGCACGAAGAGGACATTGCCCACTACGCACACCGCATCGTGCGTCTGCGCGATGGACTGGTGGAGTCGGATGTAGAGAATACCGAAATTGCCACCCACGCTAACCAGCTAACAATGAACAAGTAGCGATAAGCAAGTAACTTTTTGCCCCCCGGTACTCTTATAAGGGCATTACTTGTTGCGCTATTGTTGATTGACCAAGCATGAAGATTTATACCAAAACCGGCGATAAAGGGCTTACCTCTCTTATCGGCGGCACCCGCGTTTCCAAGGCTAGCCTACGCATTGAAAGCTACGGCACCGTGGATGAGCTCAATTCCTATATCGGCTTGGTTCGTGATCAGGAAATAAATGCCCCCCGCCGCGACTTGCTCAAGGAAATCCAGGACCGCCTGTTCACCATCGGCGCTTCACTCGCCTCCGACCCTGAGAAGTCGAAGATGAAGATCCCTGATTTGCACGAGGAAGATGTGTTGCTGTTGGAAAGCGAGATGGACCGGATGAATGAGGAGTTGCCCGAGCTACGCGCCTTCATTCTGCCCGGCGGCCATGTAGCGGTGTCGTATGCCCACGTAGCGCGCTGCGTGTGTCGGCGCGCCGAGCGCTTGGTGATTCATCTAAGTGAAGAATCGTTTGTGGCTGAGCTGGTCGTTATATACCTGAATCGGCTGTCTGACTATCTATTCGTACTCAGTCGGAAGATGGCCCAAGAGCTTGGCTCTGAAGAAGTAACCTGGAAAGCACGGCTGTAACCGCGTGAAATTATCTGGGGGGCAATTGTAGTTAGCTTACTCGCCCAACCCTATTCTTGTCTGCCTGCTACGCCTCCCCGATCGTGGCTTGATCTTCGTTTATCTTTGCACCCCGAGCGGCGGCAACTGCCCACCCCAGTCCGCCGTTTGATACCTTACCCACCCACCCTTTCTATTACTCACCCTATGCTTGATACCTTGACCATTCGGACCCAGCGTACCACAGCTTCTCGCCTGTCGAACCTCGATGCCAGTACGCTCGAGTTCGGTAAGATTTTCTCCGACCACATGTTCGCGGTCGACTACCACGACGGCGAGTGGCAGGAACCGCAGATCGTGCCCTACGGCGACATGGCTGTCAGCCCCGCCAACTCGGCCCTACACTATGGGCAGGCAATTTTTGAGGGCATGAAAGCGTACAAAAATGCTGATGGCGAGGTAGCATTGTTTCGTCCCCTCGACAACTTTCACCGTCTGAATGCCTCAGCCGAGCGCATGTGCATGCCTACTATTCCCGAGGAGCTATTCATGCAGGGCCTCACCCAGCTCGTGCGCCTCGACTCTGCCTGGATTCCTGATGGCCCTGGCAGTGCGCTCTATATCCGGCCGTTTATGTTTGCCACAGATGGGTTTGTGGGGGTTCGGCCCTCTAATTCCTACCGCTTCATGATTTTTACCTGCCCTGTGGGTTTGTATTATAATAAGCCGCTGCGGGTTCGGTTTGAAGAGAAGTTCGTTCGCTCGGCCGAAGGTGGTGCGGGCTATGCTAAAGCAGCCGGCAACTACGGAGCCTCCATGTTGCCCACCAAAAAGGCTAACCAAGAAGGTTATCAGCAACTGCTGTGGACCGATGCCTCAGAGCATCGTTACGTAGAAGAATCGGGTACGATGAACGTAATGTTTGTCATTGATGGCCGCATCATTACGCCGGCCCTCAGTACCTCTATTCTGGACGGTATCACCCGCAAAAGCGTGCTGCAGATAGCCCGCGACTGGAATCTACCAGTAGAAGAGCGTAAGATTTCTATTGACGAGATTTTGAAAGCCCAGGCCGAAGGCACGTTGCAGGAAGCATTTGGTGTAGGCACAGCGGCCACTATTGCCCCCATTGCAACCATTGGCTACCGCAATCAAGACTACGATTTGCCCCCCACCGGCCCCGAGTCCATCTCCAAGCGGGTTTCCAAGGCGCTGGATGCCATTCGCAACGGCCAGGCGGCCGATACCCACGGCTGGATGGTAAGCGTATAATACACTGGTCAGGTAGTTACAGCTTATTCATAAAGCGGTCAGTCTATAACAAGGCTGACCGCTTTATTTTGCGGACCTTTGCCGCTTTCATAAATAGTATTCATTTTTCTGTTCCCATATGACCCAAGATCAGGTTAAGGAATTGAAGGGCCGCGCTGAGGCCCTGAGGAGGTATCTTTGACTACGATAACCGCAAAGCCCAAATAGAAGAAGCCGAACAGCAAACAACGGCACCCGATTTCTGGGATGACTCGAAAAAGGCTGAGGCTATTCTGAAAGACATTAAGTCAATTAAAGTCTGGACCGATGACTACGAAGCCGTAGCCCACACCGTCGCCGATACGGAGGTCCTGTTCGACTTTTACCGCGAAGGTGAAGCCACCGAGCAGGAGATGCAGCGGGAGTTCGAGAAGGCTCAGAAAGCGGTGGAGGAGCTTGAGTTCAAGCGCATGCTTTCTGATGAAGAGGATCAGCTTTCTGCCATTATTGACATCAACCCCGGCGCTGGCGGCACCGAAAGCCAGGACTGGGCTGAGATGCTCATGCGCATGTACATCATGTGGGGCGAGAAGCACAAGTTTGAGGTACGGCAGGTTAGCTACCAGCCCGGTGAAGGTGGCGGCATTAAATCGGCTTCGCTGGAAATCAGTGGCGACTTTGCTTACGGCTACCTGAAAAGCGAGATTGGCGTGCATCGACTAGTGCGCATCTCTCCTTTCGACTCCAGTGGTCGGCGCCATACGTCGTTCGCCTCGGTATTCGCCTACCCCGTTGTTGATGATACCATCAACATTCAGATAAACCCCGCCGATATTACCTGGGATACGTACCGGGCCGGTGGTGCTGGGGGCAAAATGTGAACAAAGTGGAGACGGCTGTTCGCCTGAAACACGCGCCTTCCGGCATCGTCATCGAATGCCAGATTGAGCGCAGCCAGCTCATGAACAAAGAGCATGCGCTCCGTATGCTGAAGTCACGGCTGTACCAGATTGAAATTGACAAGCGCAACACAGAACGTGACAAGGTGGAAGCGGGCAAAAAGCGTATCGACTTCGGCTCACAAATCCGGAATTACGTGCTGCATCCGTATAAGCTCATCAAAGACTTGCGTACCGGCATAGAGCGCACCGACGTCCAAAATGTATTAGATGGTGACCTCGACGAGTACATCAAGGGCTTCCTGATGGAACAGTAAAATGGCAGACACAAAAAAGCCCCCAGATAATTTCTGGGGGCTTTTTTGTTATTACAAGCTACAGATTAAGGATTTGCAATGTCCCACTGCTTTTCAGCTGCAGGCCGCTCTAAACGGGTAAACAATTTGTAAGGAGCTGCTGTGAAAGCCAATGTCTGACCAGGAGCCGGAGTTGGATTCAACCGATTCAAACGACGCAGATCGATCCAGCGGTGGCCTTCATAGAATAAGGAATACCGGCGTTGCTTCAGAATTTCATTGATGTACTGAGGTAGTCCCGCAAGCGAACCAGCCGTGAGAGCAGGTAAGCCTCCAGCCCGAGTCCGAATAGCATTAATGTCAGCCAGAGCCCCGGTCAGATCACCCGTATTAGCCCGCGCTTCAGCTGCTATTAGGATAAGCTCTTCGTTGCGAATAATATCGAGGGTAGCACTTTGCGAAGCAAATACCCGAGCCTCATAACTGCCGGTTATACCTTGTAATGTGCGAGGAGTAGTACGCAGGGCAACCTTGGCTAAGCGCAAGTCGCCTGCTTCTGCCTCTGTTACAAAGTTGCTAGGTACTGTTACTAAGTTATTTGGCTCACCATCTGGCACCTGAAAATATGGGTTACCCACGTCGCTGGCCGTAGTTGGGCTAAATGTCATTTTGGGACCCAACGTAAGGCTACCAGCCCGATCATAAAATGAAGCGTTTAAAGCTGTTAGAGCAGCAGCATAGTCAGCCTGGTACAATGACACTCGAGCAGCTAGTGCCCTATTAAAACGCCGGAAGGTAGCGGGCGTGTTGAAACCAGTGTAACCACTTGACAGCGGGAATGCAAAAGCAGCACCAGCGGCAGCCAAGTCTTGGTCGGCTTGATCGAGCTGTTGACGGATATTAGTTAAAGCTTCGGCTTGAGTCACAAATTTGCCAGGGCGTCTGATATCGTCCAAATCGACTCGAATACCATTCTCACCCTGTAAATTGAGCAGATGCAATTTGCTTAGTGCCTCGTAGGTACGGGTAAAACCAGCAACACCACTCTTTTGCTCGGCATTAATGACATTACTTGCATCAGCGGAAGCGCGGAAAACTCGGGCAGCACGGCCTACACGTGCAAAATCAGTATACTGCCCGTTGTAATATGCCGCATCATCGAGTACATCTACAGTATTAGTAGTTCCGCGCCGGCCTTGAAGTTCTAAGTACCAACGTCCTTCCGTTTGGTTCAGTACAGTTACCTCCCGGCCCATCGTACCTACTACTTGGTTGTAGGAGCTATTATTTGCGTGGCCAAGCCGAAGCGAAGCTTCCACCCCTACTGCCAATGCGTTGAGTTGAGCTTGGCTGGCATTAGCAACCACGCTCTCAATGCTCGCATTATTAGGATCAGTTACTTCATCAATTTCAAAAGTGCTGCAACTGCTCGCGCTAAGCAAAGTAGCTAATGCGCCTGCCATCAGGAAGGGCCGCGCTTGAAATTTTAATATAATATTCATGGGAAGATTGAAGCGAGTGAAGATTAAAAATCAAGGCTCAGGTGAAAGAACACACGCCGAGTATTGGGGAAGCTACTTACATCCACTTGAGCACCATTGGAGGTAGCACCAAAGTTGGAAACTTCCGGATCGTAACCCACATAATCAGTCCAGGTGATCAAATTGTTCCCAGACGCCCCTATCCGAATGTTGCGTACGAAGTCTTTGAATAGTGCAGTACGAATGCTAGCTGGTACCGAATAATAAATGCTGGCCTCGCGTAACCGTACGTAGCCCGAATTCTGGATGAATTCGCGAGCTGTTAGTCCTGCCCGGTATTGTCCGTTAGTTAAAACGTTACCAGCTTCATCAACTTCACCACTGTTCTCACTCCAGTCCTCAGTAGTGCCACCTTCATCTTGTAGCAAACGGCTGAGATTGCTTGTATACGAATCCTTGCGCCAGTGAAGCAGGAAGGATACTTCTACATTCTTAAACAACGTGAAATTGTTCAGGAAAGACATCTGGAACTTAGGCTGAGCCTCCTCATAGCGCGTCAGGAAGCTAGGATTATTAGGGTTGTCGACGGCGCTAGTTGGTGAGCCGTACCAGCGTGAGGGCGATTCGCCTAAAGTGAATACGTTGCGGCCATAAGCGTTACCGAAACCTAAACCGGTATTGAAAGCTGGTACCACGATGCGGGTTACTTCCGTACGGTTAAACCAATACTGAGTAGTTGACACCCAGTTGAAGTTTTCGCTGCGTATCGGAGTAACACCGAGTGACAGTTCTAGACCCCGGTTCTGCAGGTCACCCACTGGGAAAGCCCGAATAGAAGTTACGCCAGTGCTTGGGGCCAGTACAAACGAATTGACAAGGTCTTTTGCTACCTTATTATAGAAGGTTGCCTCAAAGCTGATGCGGCTATCGAGAAAGGCAAGGTCTACTCCGGTTTCAAACTCAGTGGCGCGCTCCGGGCCGATGTCGGGGTTACCTACAAGTGTTGAAGGCAAAAAGCCTACGCGGCCGCCAATACTTGTGTTAGTTAAGGGTGAGAAAGTAGAGCCGAAGAAGCCAGGAGCACCGGTTTCACCATAAGCTGCACGGAGCTTCACCAAGTTCACTGATGGTAGATCAAAAAACCCAAACTTGGCAATATTTACAGCCAAAGAGGCCTTGGGGAAAGCATAGTACTTGTTAGGGTCACCGTTGCGGCTCGATTTGTCGAAGCGCACACCAGCGGTAGCAATGATTTGATCATTGAAATTAACCTCCTGCTGCGCTACGTGACCAATGTCACGCTCTGAGCCGAGTTCCACTTCTTGGGTTACCAGTGAGCTACGGTTGGGAGTCAATGGGTCGCCAGGAGCCAAATTCTGGCCTTGGCTGTAGCTTAAGTTACGATCCAGACCTAAGCGCACTGTTCCAACCTGCGAGGTAAGATTAATAGTTTCTCCCAAGCGCCAGTCATAGACTAAGAACCCCTGCAGGTTATAGTTGAAGAACTGGTTTTTCAGCACACGTACTGCACCTGGATTAGGCAGACTACGCTGCGATTGCAAATCAGAAGGCAACGCCAATAGCGCATCACTATTTGAATAGTCAATGCCGCCCTGTACAGCCAGACGGAGTGAGGATTTCTCACTCTCAAGTATGCGTAAAGTACCGTTTACAGCTTGCACCGTACGATTGGTGTTCTCTTCGTTTACACCGCGCGCTACGATAGCCAAAGGATTGTCGCCACCGTACAGGTTGTCAGGAAAAATACCTGCTTCATTTGGCTGCAGTTGAGCATAGCTGGGTAGAGAAGCAAGGGTGTAGCCTAAGCTTACACCGCGATTATCGTTACCGGTAAAGCCGCGACGGTTCTGCGAACGGATGAAACTGGACGTAATACCGATATCGATACGCTCTCCAATTTTCTGGTCAAGGTTGGCTCGAATTGAGTTGCGCTTAAATCCTGTACGATCAACAATACCGCCTTCGTCAGTACTGGTGCCAGCTACGTAAAATTTCGTTTTCTCTGAACCACCCGAAACACTCAACGAGGTATTGCGCAGGAAACCGGTATTACCGAAAATCTGCTTTTCATAATCGTATACCTGACCACTTGCTTGAGCTTCTGCCAAACGCTGCTTTTCGAGGGTAGCGCGTGCGGCGTTAGTATAAAAACGGTCAATTTTCTCGTTATTCCAGTCTTCCTTACCTAAAAGATTCCATGCCTTAGCAAAGCCTAGATCTTGGTTGAAGCTAACACGGGTTTGGCCAGCGACACCACGCTTCGTTTTGATGATAATTACTCCAGCATTAGCACGAGTACCGTAG
The DNA here is from genome assembly GCF_004355185.1 of Hymenobacter radiodurans. Taxonomy (NCBI): domain Bacteria; kingdom Pseudomonadati; phylum Bacteroidota; class Cytophagia; order Cytophagales; family Hymenobacteraceae; genus Hymenobacter; species Hymenobacter radiodurans. The sequence goes on along the minus strand of NZ_CP037922.1, from coordinate 1,010,164 downwards.
ATAGCTGCTGCGCTGGAGCCCTTTAGCACCTCAATGCTCTCAATGTCATTAGGGTTTAGATCAGCAAGGCGGTTAACTGGGTTATCTTGTGTGCTACGACCTGCAGTAGTTGAGGCAGCCGCAGAGAACGCAGCGGCGCCGGCGCCATTACCAACTTCAGCATTTACTGCATACACACCATCTATAATGTAGAGTGGCTGCGTACCGCCAGTAAGTGAGGAGATACCACGTAACTGAATAGCTACGCCGCCACCTGGCGCACCCGATGTCTGAGAAATATTAGCACCTACTACTTTACCGTTCAGTGCAGCGTCCACTGTTACAGGACGCGTACTGCCCACTAGCTCTTTCGCGGAAATAGTAGTTACAGCGTTAGCCAAGTTAGACCGCTTAATAGAGGTCGCTAGACCAGTTACAACTACTTCTTCTAGTTGGCGAGTATCAGTTGCGAGTTGCACATTAATAGTGCTAGCGTTTCCAATAGCGCGCTCTACAGTTAGATAACCGATAGAGGAGAAAGCTAGAGTAGTAGCTGAAGCTGGCGCATTTACGCTAAAACTTCCATCTGCATCAGTTGAGACACCTACAGTTGTGCCCTTCACTAATACCGTTACACCGGGTAAGCCCTGGCCGCTTGATGCGTCTGTTACCCTTCCGGAAATACTTCTATCCTGAGCCACCACCTGCTGCAACAAGGCGGTGACCATCAAGAAGATGATTAATAGAGTTTTTTTCATGTGAGTTGAGATTGTTTAAATTTTGTAAAAAAGCTGTTTAGTGGGAGGAATGGAAGTAAATAAGTAAAAAGTATGGTTTTCTTTGACAAGCTAAGCAAAAGTTTGCGAGAATCCCGCTGTTCTAATACTTCCCCTCAATCTTCAGTTATATGGTCATTGGTGAGACGAGTGAAAGTTATATTAAGCTGGTTAGTAATTATTTAAAATATTCAATATTCATTAAGTTATATACCATGTATAAACTTGGCATTTTTTAATCTGAAAAGTGCCTCTGTTAATACAGTCCTTAGCTTTTAACCTTTGTTGAGTTATCATTTTAACCTATACTTGCTATAGTTATTCACTCACTAATTCAATTTTCCCTTTCTCTCACTAAATTATCAACCCAATGAAAAAACTCTTATTTATGGTCATTCTGCTGATGACCAGCTTGTTGCAGCAAGCTGTCGCGCAGGATAGAACCGTTACTGGTCGAGTTACGGACCGTACCACTAATGAAGGCTTGCCGGGCGTTACGGTGCTTGTGAAGGGTACGTCTGTAGGAGGCTCTACCAACTCTGATGGTGCTTTCTCTATTAGCGTACCTGCTTCAGCTACTACTCTAACTTTCTCCTCTATCGGTTATGTAAATGTGGAGCGCGCTATTGGTACCGAATCAGTTATCAATGTTAGCTTAGGCACAGACACCAAGCAACTGGGCGAAGTAGTTGTAACGGCGCTTGGTCGGACTGAAGAAAAAAGGTCTCTGGGCTATTCCGTACAGGACGTTCAGGGTGAGGTTTTAACCCAAGCTCGTGAGTCAAACGTAGTTAACTCATTAGCGGGCCGTGTAGCTGGTGTTGCTATCAACAACAGTAATGGTGGTTCACCTGGTAGTTCTTCGCGTATCGTTATCCGCGGTAACCGTTCGATTACTGGTAACAACCAGCCACTTTTCGTGGTAAATGGTCTGCCAATTGATAACTCCAACTTTGCTCCCGCCAACGGTAACGGTGGTGTAGACTATGGCAATGCCGCCTCAGATATTAACCCTGACGACATCGAGTCTATTACTGTACTGAAAGGTGCCAACGCGGCTGCTCTTTATGGCTCACGCGCTGCTAACGGTGTAGTATTAATCACGACTAAATCAGGTCGTAAGCAGCAGGGCTTAGGTATCAGCGTAAACAGCACGACTACCTTTGATTCTGTATTAAAATTACCCGACTTCCAGAATGAATACGGCCAAGGTAACGGCGGCGAATTTGAATTCGTTGATGGCGCTGGTGGTGGTACGAATGACGGCTCGGACGAAAGCTGGGGCCCACGCCTCGACGGTCGTTTGATCCCACAATTCAACTCACCTAGAGATGCTGCTGGTAACTTGGTTCCTACTCCTTGGGTAGCTCACCCTGACAATGTGCGTGACTTCTTCCGCACTGGCCGTACCCTCAATAACAACGTATCCCTGTCGGGTTCTTCCGAGAAGGCTAATTTCCGTCTTTCCTACACTAACCTAGATCAGACGGGTATCTTGGAAAACACTTTTCTAAAGCGGAATACCGTTACAGTAAGTGGTGGCACAGATATCACCAAGAAATTCAAAGTATCGACTGACATTACTTATACCCAGAACCGTGGTCGTCGTCCCGGACTAGGCTATAGTGGCCAAAACGTAATGCAGCAGTTCAGCTGGTTTGGTCGCCAAGTAGACATTTCGCAGTTGAAAGACTACGAACGTGATGGAGAAAAGTATAACTGGAACTACAACTACCATAACAACCCATACTTCACGCTCAACGAGAACACCAACGATGATCGGCGTGACCGCATCAACGGTCAGCTTTCGGCCACATACATGCTGACTAGCTGGTTGAATCTTACAGCACGGACTGGCAACGACCTTTACACTGAAAAGCGTCAGCGTCGTATTGCTGTAGGTGATATCGAGAACCTGAAGGGTAGCTACGCTGAAGATGAGTATTACGTGAATGAGCGTAACTCGGAAATTCTGGCTACTGCTAACAAAGATTTGAATGAAAACTTCAATATCGACTTCGCTCTTGGCGCTAACCGTCGCGACAACAAGGTAGAACGGATTAGTGGTGTTGCTCCAGAACTAGCAGTACCCGGAATTTACAACTTGTCGAACTCTGGTATTGCTACTCAGCCTTCTGGCGTAAACAACAGACTGCGTGTAAACAGCGTCTACGGCTCGGCTAAATTGGGCTTCAAGAACTTTGCTTTCCTTGGCGTAACAGGTCGTAATGACTGGTATTCAACGCTTGCAGACGCGAACAACAGCCTGTTTTACCCTTCTATCGACGGTAGCTTGATCGTGACGGAAGCACTTGGTATTGAGAATTCGTTCCTGTCGTTTGCCAAACTGCGTGCTAGCTATGCAGAAGTGGGTAATGGTGGCCAAGAGCCATACCAATTGGTTAACATCTACCCTTTCAACACTCCTTTCGGCAGCAACCCAGCTATTACTACCAGCAATGACTTGCTGAATCCAGATCTGCGGCCCGAGCGTACGGAATCGCTGGAAGCTGGTATTGAATTGCGTTTCCTTGAGAATCGTATTGGTTTAGAAGTGACTGGTTATAACACCAACTCTATTGACCAGATTTTCAATCAGCTAGTGTCTTCTTCTACGGGTTTTGCAACTGCACTTGTTAATGCTGGTGTTATTCAAAACAAGGGTATTGAGGCTATTTTGAACTTCGCTCCTTTGAACCCAGAGAACCCATTCCAGTGGAATGTGACTGCTAACTTCGCGTTGAACCGCAATGAGGTGAAGGAGTTAAACGGTGACCTGCAAACTCTAGTACTTGGTGGGCAGTGGAATGCTAACGTAGAAGCTCGCGTAGGTCAGCCTTATGGTGTACTGTTTGGCAACGGCTTCCGCCGCGTAGAAGAAGGTCCATATAAAGGTGAAATTATCAATGATGCCACTGGCCGTCCGATTATTGACCCAACCCGTAAGGTATTGGGCAATGTAAACCCTGACTGGACGGGTGGTATTAGCAACTCGTTCAGCTTTAAAGGCATCAACCTCGGCGTACTGATCGATACCCGTCAGGGTGGTGATGTTTACTCAGTAAGCAACACTTGGGGTAACTATGCTGGCACGTTTGAGAACTCTTTGCGCGGCCGTGAGACTGGCATTATTGGCGAAGGCGTAATTGCAAACGCTGATGGCACCTATCGTCCGAATGATGTTAGCAGAGCTGCTGAAAGCTACACGAAGCGCTATTATAGCAATAGCGTTGCTGAGTCTAGCATTTACGATGCTTCATTCGTTAAGCTCCGTGAAATTAAGGTTGGCTACCAGTTGCCTAAGGGTTTGATCAGCAAAACTCCTTTCAGCACTATTGGAGTTTCTGTAGTTGGCCGTAACCTAGCTATCCTGCAGTCAAACGCTCCTAACATTGACCCCGAGACTTCTTTCAGCAGCGGCAACGCTCAAGGCTTGGAATTCGGTCAGATTCCTTCTACACGCAGCCTTGGCTTCAACATAAACCTCACGCTGTAAGGAATCATAAATGACTGATTGTTGTATGCGATTAATCCAGCTCAACAATTAGTTATCACTTCTTAAATCAAATATTATATGAACATTTCTAAGTATCGGAAGCTAACTCTGATAGTCCCTTTTACACTTATGTTGGGATTGGGGGCTTGCGAAAAAGACTTCGAAGAACTCAATAAGAACCCTAACGTAGCGGAGGTTGCTACGCCGTCATTTGTCCTGACCAATGCACTTGAGTCGACGATTGACCGTCAGTTTGGAGTAGAAGCCAGCATGGATGGTGGCGACATCATCGTTCAGCACATGGCGAAGATTCAGTATCCAGATGAGGATGCATATTTCTTCCGCACCGGTACCTACCAGAATATATGGAACGGTTTCTATGCCCAAGGCCTAGAGGACTTTAACCTTATTTCAAAACTGGGTGTAGAGCAGAAGAATCCTAATTATCAGGCGGTTGGTCTGATCATGCGGGCTTATACCTTCTCTCTGCTAACCGACATTTACGGTGACATTCCTTACTCTGATGCTTTGCGTGCAAAAGAGGGAGTATTGCAACCTAAGTATGACAAGCAACAGGATGTATACAAAGGCATCTTGGGCGAATTGAAGCAAGCTACTACGCTAATTGACCCATCGGGAAGCGCTATTTCTGGCGATATCCTTTTTGATGGTGATATGACGCATTGGTTGAAGTTTGCCAATTCGCTACGCCTGCGCTTAGCAATGCGTATTATAGATGCAGATCCAGCAACAGCTGATCCTATCATCAAAGAAGTATTAGCTAGCCCTGCTACTTTGTTTCAAAGCAATGCCGATAATGCACAGCTTCAATACGGTACTGCTGCTCCGAACAACAACCCGATCAATGAAAACCGCAAAACACGCGATGATCACCGGGTAAGCACGACGTTGGTGAGTAAGCTCACGGCTCTAAAGGATCCTCGTTTGGCAATCTATGCCGAGAAGCCTGAAGCTGGCGGTGATTATGTAGGTGTACCAAATGGAATTGACGCTGAAACCGCCAACGGCTTAGGTTTGAGCAAAACTTCCAGACTTGGCAACTACTTTACACGTGCCGATGCACCTGGTGTCCTGATGACCTACGCAGAGGTGTTGTTCTTCAGAGCGGAAGCAATTGCTCGTGGCCTCGTTGCTGGTAATGCTGCTACTACTTATACCGCTGCTATTCGGGCGTCTATGGAGCAGTTTGGTATTACGGATAATGCAGCTATTACGGCTTATTTGGCTCAACCAACTGTTGTTTACAACGCAGCCAACTACAAGCAAAGCATTGGCAATCAGAAATGGATTGCTTTGTTTCAGCAAGGTTTGGAAGCGTGGTCGGAGTACCGTCGTTTGGATTACCCAAATGATTTGAAGCCCGGCCCAGAAGCTGCTTTAACTAAGCTCCCAACTCGTTTCATCTATCCTGGTAACGAGCAGTCGGTGAACTTGGCAAACTATAAAGCGGCAGTTGCTAACCAAGGCGCTGACAACTTAACGACTAAACTCTGGTGGGATAAGTTTTAATCTCCCTTCTCTATAAAAAAGCCCCCCAGCTATCTGGGGGGCTTTTTTTGTGCTGTTCAACCTCAATCTCATTACTGTATGACCTAATGGAAATCAGAAGCCTAAATTTTTGTCCGTAAATTTCCCGTGTGCTGTTGTTTCTGGCTAGAATTGCTTCCCCCTTATGTATCTTCCCTTTCTTAGTCGTGCGGCTCAGCGTCGTACACGCGCTACCTATCTAGGACTTCTTATTCTGCTCAATTTCATAAGTCACTCAGGCGCTCTGGGGCAGAATGCTGTAACCTATACTGAGCACATTGCTCCTATCATCCAGCTCAACTGTACCCCCTGCCACAAACCTGGCGGGGCCGCTCCCTTTTCATTGCTCACCTTCCAGGATGTGGCCCGACGTGCGCGTACCATTCAGTCGGTGACGCAAAGCCGGTATATGCCCCCCTGGAAGGCAGATCCACATTACGTTTCCTTTGCCAATGAGCGGCGGCTGACCGAACAGCAGATTGCCCTCATTCGCCGTTGGACTGAGTCAGGTGCCAAGCGTGGGCCTGAAGTAGCACGTGCCACGCCTGCCCCGAGCCCCGAAAAAGCCCCCCAGCGTAAACCAGATCTGATATTACGCCCTAAAAAGGCCTTTGCTATTCGCGGGGATGGAGCCGAGAACTTTGTCATGTTCAAAATTCCATTTGAGATACCTGCCAACCAAAATGTGCAGGCGGTAGAATTTGTACCCGGCAATCGTGCTCTCGTGCATCACGCCAATTACGCTGTGCAATCGGTGGGCCCCGAAATCGACATCAATGCCGGCCAAGATTACGTGTTGTCTGATCAGTTCCTCACCAACCTGCAGGAGTTTCAACCGCTTATGCAGCATGTGGCTTATTATGGAGGTTGGATACCCGGAGCGAGTAAGCAGGAGTTTCCGGCCGGCATAGGTTTTACAATGCCTAAGCGGGGAGTCATTCTCCTCACCGCTCACTACGGCCCATCTGGCGTAGATACCACCGATTGGTCTCAAATAAAGCTCTACTTCACGAAGGCGCCTATTAAGAGGGAAATTCAAGCTACCAGTATCGGTTCAGGCGGCTTAGGCACCATTGAGCCACCGCTGGTTATCCCAGCTGATAGCGTTAAAAAGTTTCGGGTTCAATTACAGACTAGCACCGACTTATCCTTGCTCTACGTCTGGCCGCACATGCATTTGGTTGGTAAAAAATTCAAAGCGTGGGCAACAACTCCTGAAGGAAAACAAATTCCATTAGTCAGTATTCCGGAATGGGACTTCCGTTGGCAGGAATCTTATCAATTTAAACGCTTAACACTAGTTCCTAAAGGATCAGTAATTCAAGTGGAGGGCACTTATGATAATACGACAAACAATCCCAACAATCCCTTTTCGCCCCCAGAACCATTATTTCACAGGATTTAATGGAGAGCCGTAGCGAAATGCTGAATCTAATAATGCTTTTTCTTCCCTATGAAAAAGGAGATGAAGAAAAACGAATTTAATTAAGCCTGTAACCTACTTGTATAACTTTGACAATTTTCGCTATGATAAATTATAGTTAAGACAATTTTTTATGCCATTTAAATACAATACCACAATTATTTAACCGCTACGGAAAATTATTATAAATGTTGTTTTCCATAATTCATCGCTATTTTTAGCGAGCAAAAGTTAAGTTTCACTATTCTTCTTACCCAAATCTTTTTTGCATGAAAAGAATCTTACTCATGAGCATATTGCTCATGTTCACCTTGCTACAGCAAGTCACGGCTCAAGACCGAAATGTATCGGGACGGGTCACAGACCGTCAATCAGGGGAAGGATTGCCAGGTGTAACAGTATTGTTAAAAGGCACCAACAATGGCATTTCGACTAACTCTGATGGTACCTTCACTTTAACCGTACCTGCCACTGGAGGTATCCTCGTATTTAGCTCTATCGGTTATATACAGTTAGAGCGTGAGATAGGCACGAATACCCAGCTAAATGTGGCTCTTGCCGGCGACACCAAACAGCTTAGCGAAGTAGTTGTAACAGCATTAGGTCAGGAAACACAAAAGAAGTCACTGGGCTACTCAGTATCTCAGGTTCAAGCTGAAGAACTAACGCAAGCGCGTCAAACCAACGTAGTTAACTCACTAGCTGGCAAGGTGGCTGGTGTACGCGTTCAGGCGTCTAACGGCATGGTGGGTTCTTCCTCCAACATTTTCATTCGCGGTCTAACCACGTTTAATGGTAGCAACCAGCCTTTGTTCGTAGTGGATGGTATTCCGATCGACAACAGCGGCGGCACCAATGGTCTGCAGGGTGGTGTTTCGAACTCTAACCGTGCTATTGACATCAACCAGGATGACATCGAGACTGTTTCTATCCTGAAAGGACCTGCTGCTGCCGTTCTTTATGGCTCGCGTGCTGCATCAGGTGCAATCCTTATAACAACCAAAAGAGGCGCAACTTTAGGCTCTAAGAAGCAGTCGGTAAACTTCACCTCAAACTACAATGTAGTGAAAGTGGGTCGCCTACCTGACTACCAGAACACCTATGGTCAAGGTAGCCGGGGCCTGTTCAACGTAGTTAGCCAAGGCTCATGGGGCCCTCGTGCAACGGGTCAGACAATCACCAACTTCCGCGGCGAAGAGGAAGCTTTGACGATCAACCCTGATGTTATTGAAGACATCTTCAAAACCGGCTCTAACTTCCAGAACAACGTTTCCTTATCTGGAGCTACTGAGCGGACGCGTTATTTCGCTTCATACGGTAACCTCCACGAGGTAGGCGTACTCGACAGAAACGACTTGAAGCGTAACACCGTCACTTTCAACGGTAACGCACAACTCACTGAAAAGCTGCGTACGGGCGTAAACGTCATTTTCTCAAACAGCGTTTCTCAACGTACTCCCCAAGGCAACCAGTTGTCCAACCCTTTCTTCCGGACTTGGTTCTTGCCACGTAGCTTCGACGTAAACAAGTATCCTTTTGAGTTGCCAAACGGTGGCCAGCAAGCTGCAGCTGTAACTGGAACATTTATTCCTTCCAACACATGGTACAGCACCGATGACAACCCCTTGTGGACGATTAAGAACAACACGTATGATGATGAAATTAACCGTGTTGTAGGTAACGTTAGCCTTGGCTATGACTTCACTGATTGGTTGTCGTTAGACTACAAATTGGGTACTGATACTTATTCGCAGGAGTTTAAATATGTAAACGCCAAGGATAGCCGCGGTACCAGCATATCTAACACGAACCCCACCGTTGTAGGTAACATCTTGGATGAGACTTTCACTCGTCGCGAGGTTAGCTCATACTTGAACCTCTCCCTGAACCGTAACATCACGGAAGATCTGAGTGTACGTTTGTTGTTAGGTAATGAGATCAACCAGCGTCGGACAAGCGATGTAGGTGTTACGGGTAGCGATATTCAAATACGCGGCTTTGATAACATCACCAATACGAAAACCCCCATTCCTTTCGGCAACAAGACTGCAACGCGTCTGATTGGTTTTTATGGTGACTTGAACGTTGGCTACAAAGACTTCGCTTTCATTGGCTTGACGGGTCGTAATGACTACTCTTCTACATTCAGCAGAGAGAACCGGTCATACTTCTACCCTGGTGTATCTGCCAGCGTTGTATTCACGGATGCCATACCTGGCTTGAAAGACAACAAGATCTTCACCTCAGGTAAGATCAGAGGTGCTGCTGCCACTGTAGGTCGCGAAGCTCCTGTTTACTCCACAGATACATACTACGCATCTACCAATAACCCATCAGACGGCTTCGGCCCTGCTATCAACTTCCCTTTCCGTGGTCAGTTGGGTCAATCGCTAGGTAACGTAGGTGGTAACCCTGATCTGGGTCCAGAATTTACGACTACCTATGAAGGTGGTCTTGACCTGAGCTTCTTTGGTGGCCGCCTAGGCTTCGAAGGAACTATTTATAACCAACAGAGTAAGGACATCATTTTCCAAGTACCAGTAGCTGGTGCGTCAGGCTTCACCAACATCTTCCAGAACATTGGTAAGTCAGAAGCAAAAGGAGTTGAAATTCTTGTTACCTCTACTCCAGTTAAGGTAGGTAGCTTCACATACAGCAACTCAATCAACTGGTCGCGCATCCGTAACAGAGTTGTATCATTGGCGCCAGGTGTAGACCAAATTACTCTGGGTGGTTTCGTATCGCCAAGCACGCGCCTGATTGCTGGCCAGCCTTATGGTGTTCTTTTCGGCAGCGTATTCCAGCGTTCGCCCCAAGGCGACTTGTTGCTGAATGCTCAAGGTCGTACCCAGCTAGCTTTAGATAACCAAATTGTTGGTGATCCAAACCCAGACTGGACCGGTGGTTTTACAAATACTTTCACGTTCAAGGGTCTTACCTTGAACACCCTGTTGGACGTTCGTTATGGTGGCGACATCATTTCTCGTAACGTAAGTGACTTGCGTCGTCAAGGTGCAGCAGAAGAAACTGCTGACCGCGACAATGTATATGTCATTAAGGGTGTAATTCAGCAGGCAGACGGCAGCTTTGCTCCAAACAATGTTCAGATCACGGCTGAAGACTATTTCGAAGACCTCTATGGTTTCGGCAAAGCAGAGCTAGTTGTGTTTGATGCTTCATGGATTCGCCTGCGTGAGGTTGCCTTAACGTATTCTCTGCCCAAGGCTTTGACCGACAGAACCTTCCTAGGTAATGTTGAGTTGGGCATCAATGCTCGCAACGTATTCTTGTATGCTCCGAATGTACCTCACATTGATCCAGAGGTAAACGCTCAGGGCCAAAGCAATTCGCAAGGTCTGGAGTTCAACGCGTTGCCACAGGCACGCACTTATGGCGCTTCGATTCGCCTTACTTTCTAATTGATTAACTTCTCATAACATGCGATTTTTCCGCTTTACTAAATATGTCGCATTCACAGCCACATTAGGGCTGCTGGGTGCATGCGACGATTTTCTAGACGTGAACCAGAGCCCAAACGCGGTACTGGCCGCTCCGGCACCTAACGTGTTGGTAGCTGCTGAGACGCACCTTGGCTTCTTGATGGGCTCTGATATTCACCGCTACAGTTCTCTATTCGTCCAGCAATTCGCGGGTCAGGGTGGCGCAGGTATTCAGAATGCTGAGTACGACCGCTACAATGTAACTGCAACAGACATGAACAACGCCTGGCGCTCAAACATCTATGGTGGTGCCTTAGCTGATCTGCAGAAGCTCGTTGAGCAGACGCAAACGAGCAGCCCGCGTTATGCTGGTATCAGCAAGATCATGCAGGCATTTACCTTCGCTGTAACAACAGACGCCTGGGGTGATATCCCATTAACAGACGCGCTAAAGTTCGCTAGTAACGTACAGCCGAAGTACGATAACTCAGAAGCTGTGTACACCAGCATTCTGGCTCTTATCGATTCAGGGGTTGAGGATTTAGCAAAAGCCTCTGAGTTTACTCCTCTCACCGACGACCTGATCTATGGTGGAGACGTAACTAAATGGAGAAAGCTTGCTAATACGCTGAAATTACGGTTGTATGTGCACTACTACCCCAAAGTATCAGCTACTGCTACCAGCAATATTGCTACTCTGATTGCTCAAGGACCAGCGAATTTTATCAGCACATCTGCTGACAACTTTCAAATGGACTTCGCTGGTGTTTCTAACAACGAAAATCCTATTCATCAGTTCGAGGGTCGTCGTCCGAACCAGTTTTACCCAAGCTCAACCTTAGTTGGCTTGATGAATACGAAGTCGGATCCACGTCGTGCTAGTTACTTCACGGCTTCCCCAGTTGCTGGTCAGTATACGGGTGCTGGCAATGGCACAGGAGCAACTGGTGCGCCTGCAACTGCTTTCTCTCGGATGCATACCTACTTACGGGGTGAAGCAACAACAACAGGAACAACGACTACCTATACAGGAGCTGCTCCCATCCGAATGTTGATTGCTCCTGAGTATCATTTCATTCTGGCTGAATACTATTCTCGTACGGGTAACGTAGCAAGTGCTACTACCTCACTTACGGCTGGTGTTCGCATTTCTATGCAAATGGCAGGCGTAGCTACTGCTGCAATCGACACGTATGTAGCGGGCTTACCAGCTCAAATTGCTGCTAATACTGCTTCTAGCGGAGCTGAAGGCCTTCTTCGCACTATTATCGAGGAGAAATATGTAGCCAACTATGGTGTAGCCGTGGAGCCCTGGACTGATTGGCGCCGCACTAAGTACCCTGCGTTGAACCCAGCTGCGAACGCTGTCATTCCTCAGATTCCCCGGGTTCTGCCCTACTCAGATTTGGAGCGCGTTGCGAATCCAGCGAACACTCCTGAGCGCACCGACTTGACGGCGCCAGCTGTATTCTGGGATCCAGGCCGCTAATAATTAGTCGCCTCGTGAATAGATGTACCTATTCACGAGGCACTTTCCCTCCTCTTTAATAAGATTAATTTCATGAAAAGAACCATTTATCACCTGCTATTGCTGCTTGTAACAGCAATAACACTAGCCAGCTGCGAGAAAGAGGAAGAAAACTTTAGAGTTACCCCTCCTACTCAAATCATTTTTGACGACTTCATCGACAAAAACACAGCTGACTATAAAGTAACCGGCAATATTGACTTGAAAATCTCTGCACCTGGCGCGAGCACTGTGCGTATTTTAAGCACTTACACCGGGGGCTCAAAGGACTTGGGCACACTAGCCATAGCTAATGGTAGCGCTACACTGAGTATCCCTGCAAGATCGGTGCGTACTACTGGCACTGTGGTGGGTGCAGGATCTAATCCTACCTCGACTCGTGCTGCAAACACTTATACCTTTAAAGTTGATGCAACTATGCCAGATGCTAGTGTGGCCACACGCTACTTTACTGCTGTAATTGTACAATAGTAAGGCTGATAGAAAGTCACAGGTAACAGTAAAGCTTAGAAGTAAAAAAGCCCCCAGGATATCCTGGGGGCTTTTTTACTTCTAAGCTTTACTGTTACCTGTGACTTATATTGATTAAACATAGATATACTCGTTAAGCAAAGTACTGACACTAAGTTAAATGTGATTTATCAAAATAATTAAATTTTACACTAAATATAATTATACTTATAAAAAAAGTTGTGGCAATTAATAAAAAACATATTTTTTTAATGTTATACACCAATACTTAATTTATATATTAGTCAGATACTCACTTCATTAACCATTTCACCCTTTGCATGAAAAAAATCTTACTTATGAGCTTTCTGCTCATTGTCACCCTGTTGCAGCAGGTGACAGCCCAAGATCGAAGCATCTCTGGCCGAGTCACTGACCGGCAGACGGGAGAGGGACTACCTGGCGTAACGGTCTTACTTAAGGGCACCAGCAATGGTGTATCAACTAACTCTGATGGTACCTTCGCGCTATCAGTTCCGGCTTCTGGAGGTGTGCTGACATTCAGCTCGATTGGCTTCGTTTCCCAGGAGCAAGCTATTGGCACAAGCAACCAGGTAAATATGGCGCTTGCCAGTGACACGAAAGCTCTGAGCGAAGTAGTTGTAGTCGGTTATGGTAGTCAGTCTAAGGCACTAGTTACCGGCGCTATCACATCGGTTGACGCGAAAGAATTTCAGGGGCAACCAATAGCGGGAGTTGACCAAGCGCTGCAAGGTCGGGCGTCGGGGGTACAGGTTACAGCCAACTCAGGAACACCAGGTGGTGGCATTGCCGTGCGTATCAGAGGTAATAACTCAATATCAGCTAGTAGCGACCCGCTATATGTAGTGGATGGTGTACCTATCAATACTGGTAGCTACTCCAACATTGGCGTAGGCAACCAGCAGTTGAACGCACTGTCAGATATCAATCCTAATGACATTGCTTCAATCGAAATTCTAAAGGACGCCGCCGCCGCCGCCATTTATGGCTCACGCGCTGCAAATGGAGTGGTTCTGATTACAACCAAGCGTGGCCAAGCTGGTCGCACTAAAATCACACTTGATGCATATCAGGGGGTACAACAGACCATCAAGCGCTTAGATGTTCTTACTGGACAACAATCGCAGGATCTGATTAATGAACAACGCGCCAACGTTGGTCAAGCGCCCCTATATGTGGAGGCTAATCCTACTGCAAATCAATCTCTGTTCACAGGAGCAAACACGAATTGGCAGGATGAAATTTTCCGCACAGCTCGCATAGGCAGTTACACTCTAACAGCATCAGGAGGCGATGAGCGTACCCGCTTTCTAGTTACGGGCAGCTACTTTGATCAAGAAGGCATTATCATTGGTTCGGGCTTTAAGCGTGGCAGCGTACGCTTCAACCTTGATAATAAAATTTCGGATCGGGTCCGGATCGGCATGAACGTAACAGGCAGCCGCTCACTCAATAACCGCATTGCCAACGACAACAATATATACGGCGTACTAAGTGCAGCTATATTGTTGGGTGCCCAGACGCCTATATATAACGCTGATGGCAGCTTTGGCCGTGACCGTTTTTCTTCTGTTGAAAACCCTGTAGCAGCCGCTACTCTTCCTATTCTGGAAGCGCGAAACAATCGTCTAATCGGCAGTGTATATGCGGAAGCAGATATTCTAAAGAGCCTACGGTTTCGCACTACGTTAGGGGCTGACTATCTAAACCTAAAAGAAGACCGGTTTTTACCTAGCACCTTGCTGCAGGCAACAGGTAGTAATGGCTTAGGTAACGCAAACAGTCGCTACGATGTGCTCTGGCAGACGGAAAATACGTTGACTTTTAATAAATCATTCGGTGACCACAACCTTACGTTGCTAGCCGGACAAAGCGCAATCAAGTCAACTCAGGAAGGTATTACTACTACTGTCTCGGGATTTGCGACCAATAAAATCACCCGCTTAGCGGCTGGCTCGGTTAGAACGGAAGCTTCATCCGACGGTACTCTCTGGACCCTGCTCTCCTATTTTGGGCGCGCCAACTACGACTATAAGGGACGCTATATCCTGAGTGGTTCCATACGCCGTGATGGCTCATCACGTTTTGGCTCGGAGAATAAGTATGGCATATTCCCGGCGGTTTCTGGTAGCTGGCGTATTTCGGAGGAAGCTTTCTTCCCAGAGATATTCGTAAGCGAGCTAAAGCTACGGGGCGGCTATGGTGAGACAGGCAACTTCGAAATTGGCAATTTTGCTTCGCGCAATCTCTACGGTGTAGGCTCTGGTAACCTAGCCAACTACAACCAGCTTGCTGGTTTGGTACCCACGCAAATTGGCGTAAGTGATTTGACTTGGGAGAAGTCGAAAGAAACAAACGTTGGATTAGACGTAGGCTTTTTGGATAGTCGCCTGATGTTTTCAGCTAACGTTTTCAAAAAGCAGGCAAATGCTTTGCTACTCAACCGCCAGCTACCGCTAACTTCTGGTTTTACTGATGTTACCCAGAATATAGGTAGTCTTGAGAATAAAGGACTGGAACTTGAGTTGACCTCGCAGAACGTAAAAAGCGATGCCTTTTCTTGGACTACCAATTTCAACCTTTCCTTTATTCGTAACGAAGTAACAGGGTTGGTGAATAACGCACCTTTCCTCTCTGGATTTGCTAACCGCGTCCAAGTAGGGTCCCCGCTAGGCAGCTTCTATGGCTATGAGGTTGACCGGATATATCAAACCCAAGCGGAAATTGATGCTGACAATGCTGCTGCCCGTGAAGCTGCTGGTCGTCAAACGGTTTTTTATCAGGTTCAAGGAACTCGGCCTGGTGACATTCGCTTCCGCGATATTGCTGGGGGTCCAGATGGACAACCTGATGGCCTTATTACTGCAGCTGACCAAACTATAATTGGTTCAGCACAACCTGACTTTTTCGGTGGCATTAATAACCAGTTAAGCTTTAAGGGCTTCGACTTAGGCTTCTTCTTCCAGTTTCAGTACGGCAACGAGATATATAGCAATACCCGCTCGTTTGCAGAAGGAATGAATGGACAGTTTGGACAGCTTGCAACTGTGAATGACCGTTGGACGCCTACGAACCCCAGCACTACGATGCCCCGGGCCGCTCAGGGTGACCCCAACAATAACCGTCGTACCTCTGACCGCTTTCTAGAAGATGGATCTTACCTACGCTTAAAGACGCTGACGCTGGGGTACAACATTCCAGAAGGCATTACTAAAGTGATGCGGTTGCAAACTGCTCGTATTTACGTCTCAGGCCAGAACCTATTAACTTTTACAGACTACTCTGGCCTAGATCCTGAGATCAACACCTTCAGTGGCAGTAACACTTCTTTGGGTACTGACTTCCTCACTTTCCCACAAGCCCGCACCGTTCAGGTAGGCATTAACCTGGGTCTCTAACTTGTTTTTACTCTCTGATCATATGAATGTTCGTTCCAAATTTGCAACGCTGGCAATGCTTGGGCTATTGAGCCTGAGTGCAGGTAGCTGCTCTGATTTTCTTGAACCTACTCCCCAAACTTCCGTTGACCGAAACGATGTATTTACTGACTTAGAAGGTGCGCGAGGGGCAGTAATCGGTATCTATGGTGCTCTGACGAGCGCTAACTACCTAGGCCTTCTTTATCCGGTTTTCGCTGACCTAGCAGCCGATAATTTGGCTCACATCGGTACGTTTCCGACGTACGCTCAAACCAAAAACCGTAATATTCTGACCGATAACGTTAATAATCAGGATATATACTTCGCCATCTACCGTACGATCAACCGCGCCAATAACGTCATCGCTCAGGTTCCGGCTATAGCCAGTATCAGCGAAGAGCAGCGCAATGCATTTCTGGCTGAAGCCTTGTTTTTGCGAGCTTATGCCCACTTTGATGCTACTCGTTATTGGGGTGATGTAGCGTTGGTACTCACCCCTACCTCTACGCCTGACGCTACATTAAATGTAGCCCGTTCGCCCCGTGCTGCTGTGTACGAGCAGGTTCTTGCTGATTTAACGGCAGCGGAACCATCTTTGCCAGAGGCAAATGTAGGCCGAGCCACAAAATCGGCTGCTACAGCGCTACGGGCCCGTGTAGAACTGTACCGCGAGAACTGGCAAGGTGCAGCCGCAGCAGCTGATCAGATTATAGCTAGTAACCGTTTTCAACTTTTACCCAGCTACAGGAGCGTCTTCACAACGGAGAATTCGGCGGAGTCTATTTGGGAAATTCAGTTTGATGCCAATACGCAGAGTTCTCTTGCTTTTTTCTTTCTACCTGGTATTAATGGGGGCCGAAATGAGGTGAGCCCCACTGGCCCAGCCAGTACACTGCCAACAGCGTACGAAACCGGTGACCAGCGCAAGGATGCATCAATTTCTAACGGTACTTTCATACTAGGCACACGACCTGTTGCAGCAGGCGTGGGTATTAAATATACCGACCCAGGTACAGGTACTGATAACTTCCGTGCTATCCGTTTTGCCGAAATCCTGCTGATTGGAGCAGAAGCAAAAGCTCGGCTTGGAGACCTACCAGGGTCGCTTACACTCTTAAATCGAGTACGGGTACGTGCAGGTCTAGCCCCCAGAGTCGGTTTAGCTCAACCAGCACTATTGGATGCTATTGCGCAGGAACGCCGAGTAGAGTTGGCCATGGAAGGACACCGCTGGTTTGACTTAGTGCGTACAGGTAGAGCCCAATCGCTACTAGGTATTGTAGACCCTAACCGATTGCTTTTCCCCATTCCGTTCCGCGAAACCGTTAATAATCCGAACATAACTCAGAATCCTGGTTATTAGAGTTTGATCACATTGTAAAAAAAGCCCCCCATAAGTTAATGGAGGGCTTTTTTATTTATACCCAACTCTATGTAGCGATTCTTGATTCTAGCCAAAGTCTGGAAGTCAATTCATGAGTTTAAATCATTGTTAATCACAACTATATGTATTAACTACAAGATTAGCAAAGCACTTATATCATACATAGGCAGCTAATAAATATAACATATACGATATAACGTTCTGCATAAAGCATGTTATGAGAATGTTATGAGATTTGAATTATGCATATCTTGGTCTTTAGTATTCACCCTTCATTAACAAACCTATTGCATGAAAAGAATTCTATTAATGAGTTTTTTACTCATTCTCACTCTGTTGCAGCAGGTGAGCGCACAAGATCGGAGCATTTCCGGTCGGGTTACAGATCGGCAGACAGGTGAAGGTCTACCCGGCGTAACTGTATTACTTAAAGGTACCACCAATGGTATTTCAACCAACTCGGATGGTACTTTTTCATTATCCGTTCCGGCTTCAGGTGGAATATTAACGTTCAGCTCGATTGGTTTTGTTACACAAGAGCAGTCAATTGGCACCAACAACCAGATCAACGTAGGGTTGGCCGCTGATACTAAAGCACTGAGCGAAGTAGTTGTAACGGGCTATGGCGGTTCGCAGGAAGTGAAGGATATCACGGGATCGATAGCACAAGTCAAAGAAGAGAAATTGCTTCTTCAGCCTGTACAAAGTGTTGACCAGACATTGCAAGGCCGTATGGCCGGTGTAAACGTTAACACAACCAGCGGTACTCTAGGCGACCAAGCAGCAGTCCGTATTCGGGGTGCTAACTCTATTTCGGGTAGCTCAGATCCACTTTATGTGGTTGATGGTATTCCTCTGAATACTTCCAATAATGGTAACGTTCTTAGCACCCGTTACAATCCCTTGGCCGATATTAACCCTAATGATATCGAGTCAGTTAACGTATTGAAAGACGCCTCAGCAGCAGCTATTTATGGTTCGCGCGCGGCAAACGGCGTAATTGTAATTACTACCAAGCGTGGTAAAGCAGGTCAAAACCGCATTTCGCTGAACTCATTTTATGGTTTTCAGCAAGCTATCCGCAAGCCTGAAGTATTAAATGGAGCTGACTTCGCCACCATCAGCAATGAAAAGGCTAATAACAGCCGCTTCGGCAGCTCAAATGGCGTTATCAACACTACCTTCCCTATTGACATTGCAAAACCCATTGATGTAAATGGTGATGGTATTGATGATGAGACTAACTGGATTGATGAGATCTTCCAAACTGGTACTCAGCAGAACTATCAAGTAGCTTTATCAGGCGGTAATGAATTCGCCAAGTACTACGGTTCGGGCGACTGGAATGACCAGAAAGGTATCATCCTGAAAAACCGGCTGCGTCGCGGCTCCGGGCGTTTGAATCTTGATCTAACCCCGAAGAAATGGTTGAAGTCGGGTGTTAGCCTTAGCTATGCTAAGACGTACAACCAAGGCATCAACGGCGAAGGTGCTCTAGCAGGTGCTACGGTATCGGGCTACACTGCTCCACCAAACGTACCCGTATTCAATCCTGACGGCACCTATTATCTGAACAACTTGGGCAACTTAGGCAATGGCAATAACGCTATTCCAAACGCTGCTATTGCTCCTAATGCTTACTATCATATCCCAGGTACGCTTTCGCTAAACAAAAACGACAACACGTCGCAGCGTACATTAGGCAACGGCTATCTGACGGTTGAGCCCTTTAAAGGCTTCTATCTAACCACAAAGTACGGTATTGACTATACTACCAACTTTGAGGAGCAGTATAGCAGCGGTATCTTGGGTGGCTTGGGCCGGAACATTCTGGGCGCTGGTCAGCTTGGCTTGGTACAGGACTACAATACAGACCGTACTCAGTATAACTGGCAGAACTACGCCAACTACGACCGCACTTTTGGTGAGAACCACACCGTTGGATTGATTGCTGGTGTTGAATATCAAGAAACGAAGCTCCGTCGTATTTACACGGTTGCTGGCGGCTTCTCTGACGACAAGTTCCAGTCTATCATCGACAACGTTTTCACCTCACAGGCTCCTGGTGGAGGACAGCTATCTAATCTTGGCTTCAAATCCTACTATGGTAGCGCAAACTACAGCTTCGGCAATAAGTACTATGCTAACTTCTCACTACGTGCAGATGAGTCGTCTGCATTCGGAGAAGACAACCGTCGTGGTGTATTCCCAGGTGGTTCTGTAGGCTGGCGTATTTCAGAAGAGAGCTTTTTACAGAATATTTCTGCAATTGGCGACTTGAAGGTTCGCGCCAGCTATGGCTTGGTAGGTAACTCTAATGGTATAGGCAACTATGCTTCTCGTACCCTAGTGGGTGGAGGTCTTTATGCTGACGTAAACGGCTTCACTATCTCGCAGGTAGGCAATCCGGCTTTGGGATGGGAAACATCTAAGAAGCTTGACATCGGCCTCGATGCTTCTTTATTCAATGATCGGGTGAATGTCGTTTTTGACTACTTCAACAATGATATCAGCGGCCTGCTCTTAGCAGCCCCCGTATTGCGTAGCACGGGCGTACCCGGAGCCTCTATCAACCGGAACATCGGCTCGATGTATAATCGTGGTTTCGAATTGACATTGAACACGGTAAACGTAAAGTTGGATAATGGCTTCTCTTGGAGTTCCTCCTTCAATGGCTCGATCATCAAGAACCGCGTAACCGAGTTGGCAACGCCAAACGATATCATCTCTGGTGTTCAGCGCGCCAGCGTTGATAAGGCACTTGGTATCTATTATCTGCCTGAGTGGGCTGGTGTAAACCCTGAGAATGGTAATGCTCAGTTTTACGATAAGGATGGTAACATTAAGCAGTATGATGCTGCTTATACTGTTCGCAACGGTACTGTATTTACAACTGGTCGTTGGCTGGATGCAAATGGCGAGGCTACCACTCCTATTGGTGCTGCTGACTTTAAGTATCAGGATGGCAAAACAGGCTATGCCAAGTTCTTTGGTGGCTTTGACAACACATTTGCCTTCAAGGGCGTTGAGTTGGGCATTTTCATGCAATACAGTGCCGGCAACTATATCTACAATGGTTACCGCTCTGCTATGCTAAGCAATAGCTTCCAGAATAATATCGTAGAGATCAAGGATCGTTGGACTACTCCTGGTCAAGAGACGGATATCCAAAAGCTTGTATTACGTGACGTGGTATCAACTCAGGCTTCTACTCGCTGGTTGGAGAAAGGTGATTTCCTGCGTTTACGTCAGGTTAGCTTAGGCTACAACTTGCCTGCTTCTGTGGCTCAGCGTTTAGGTTTGAACAACGTACGAATTTATAGCCTTGTGCAAAACCTGTATACGTTCACGAAATACAGTGGGCTTGACCCTGAGGTGAACTCTAACATCACTTCCAACATTGCCTATGGCACAGATGGCCGCTCTGTTCCTCCTACGCGGAGCTTCACCTTCGGCATCAACTTGGGTATTTAATTTTGCTCTCTCTTAGAATCATGTTTAATAACTCCACTCTACGGCAGCTTGTACTTTGCACCTTGCTGCTAGCCACGGCTACCAGCTGTGAGGATATTGTAGAACAAACTCCACCGCAAGCATTAACTCAGGAAGATGCTTTCGCAAACCCAGATCGCATTCAAAAAACTGCAACTGGCATGTACGACCAGTTGCAGAACGCCGAGTTCTTAGGTGGTCGTGCGCTTATCTATAGTGATATACGCAGTGATGACACCAATCCCACTGGCTTCTTCGGTGGTATTGGCACTTTGAATGCGCTAGCCAACGATGGTACTGTAACCAACGCTTGGACAGGCGGTTATCGGAGCCTGTACGGTGCTAACTTCTTCATACAAAATATGACGAAGAACACGGGCAAAGTGGCACCAGAGCTAGAGGCGCAATACATAGGTGAAGCCAAGTTCATTCGGGCGCTGGTGTATTTTCACTTAGTGAATCTGTTTGCTCAACCCTACAATTTTACGGCTGATGCTTCTCACCCTGGCGTAATTCTACAGCTTGATGCACCTGATGCTGTATCTGCTTTCGATGCAACCCAAGCCAAGCCTCGCTCTACGGTACGGGAAGTTTATGCTCAAATTGAGGCAGATTTGACAGATGCCATTGCAGGGCTGCCAGAAACTTACACCACCAACTTCGATAAGACGGCGCGTGCCACTAAGGATGCCGCCCGCTCGTTGCTTTCCCGCGTGTATCTCTACGAAGGTAAGTATGCTGATGCTGCTCGCTTGGCAGGTGAAGTAGTAACCGGAGCACGTCATTCTTTGGCTGCTACTCCCGCTGTGCCGTTTACTCTTGCTACTTTCTCAAACGCTGAGTCAATTTTCTCGGTGGCCATGAACGTATCGGATAACCCGAATACGAACAACGCCTTGGGACAGCACTATGGTCGTCGCGCAGACATAAGCGTAAACCCTTATGCTTTGATTCCGACTAGTCAGTTTCCTGCTGATGACCGTCGCCGTTTGCTGTTGCTCACGCCTACCACTATTCCTGCTTCCACCAGCAGCCCTCTAATCTTTACCAAGAAGTACAACGAAGCCTCGGCTGACTATGTGCCGATAGTAAGATATGCAGAGACCTTGCTCAACCGTGCTGAAGGACTAGCTCAAACAGCCACTGGCGTAAGTGCTGAGGCTGTTACACTCCTGAATCTGGTACGCAACCGTTCGAAGCCCGCAACTGCGCCTTCTTACACAGTTGCTGACTTTGCTAATAAGGCTGCTTTGATTGAAGCTATCCTGTTGGAGCGCCGCTTGGAGCTAGCTTTTGAAGGCCATCGATACTACGACCTGATGCGCTATAAGCGTAACTCCAGCCGTATTGCGTATGGTGCAGAAAGAGCAATTCTACCCATTCCCTTGGTAGATATTCAACAGAACCCCAATCTAGTGCAGAACCCTGGGTACTAATCAGGTTAGGTTCAACAAAAAGCCCCGGCGACATAGCCGGGGCTTTTTTATTTTCATTGGTTTCTTATCTGTATTAATTAGCTGGCTGCAAGCGGTAATTAAGTAGTCCAACACATAGAAATTAAAATCATCAAACCGCTTATAATCAACTATATGATACCTTAAAATACAAGCAAAACACACATAACTACTCTGTAGTAATGCGGCACAATAAAAAAAGCCCCCCGGAATGCTCTGGGGGCTTTTTTTATTGTGCCAAACTTTTTCCAAAAATTATTCTTCGCGCCAAGCAACAGGTAAGAAATCCTGCGTGTCATATAGGTTCAAAACCTAACAACTTGTTACCAAACAAGCTGAACACTAATGTATTACAAAAAAAATTTAATAAAAGTGATTGCAAAAACCATCTTGAAGATGGGTAATAAGGCTATGCAAAAGGCACAAAATTATCAACTAAAATTTAAATATTTTTAAAACAAAATACTATTCACACTAGAGGCTTTCACTTTAAATTCTTTGGTGCATGAAAAAAACCTTACTCATGAGCTTACTGCTCATGTTTGGCTTGCTACAGCAAGTTTGGGCTCAGGACCGGAGCATTTCCGGCCGGGTCACTGATCGACAATCTGGGGATGGCCTACCCGGAGTTACGGTTCTGCTTCAGGGCACAACCAATGGCGTCTCAACTAATGCAGATGGTTCTTACTCGTTGACTGTGCCGGCCAGCGGTGGTATGCTCACCTTTAGCTCTATTGGTTACGTCACCGTCAACCAGCCAATTGGAACTGAAAATCAGATTAATGTAGCCTTAGCAACCGACACCAAGCAATTGAGTGAAGTAGTGGTGACGGCACTAGGCATTCAGCGCGAGTCGCGCGCACTAGGCTACGCCGTCTCAGAGGTTAAAAGTGAGCAAGTAGTCCAGAAATCGGAGCCGGACGTGCTGCGGACTCTTCAAGGCAAGGTTCCTGGCGTCAATATTGGCGGCTCCAGCGGCGCTCCGGGTGCCTCGACCCGTATCACGATTCGGGGTAACTCGTCGCTGCTTAATGAAAACCAGCCGCTATTCGTTATTGATGGCATTCCGTTCGACAACCGTTCAGATCAATCGGTTGCTTCCCTTGGCAACAGTGCTCCCTACTCCAACCGCGCCGTTGACATCGACCCTAATAATATTGAGTCAATCAACGTGCTGAAAGGCATTGCCGCCACAGCTCTTTATGGTTCGCGGGCAGCAAATGGCGCGGTTGTCATAACAACGAAAACTGGCAGTCGGAACCGCGGTGATAAAGGGTTGCAGGTAACATACAATGCCTCTTTTTCCGCCGATCAGATATCGGGCCTACCGGAATTTCAGAACAAGTATGGCTCAGGCGGTAATGGCGTCTACTCTCAAGCGAATGGCTCGTGGGGGCCCGCATTTGGCAGTATACAAGCACCCGTTGATGTACCGCACCCATTTGATGTACCACGACTCAATCAGGCATTTCCGGAGTTTGTTGGCGCACGTTATCCTTATCAGACCTTTGATGATAACGTTAAGGATTTCTTTAAAACAGGGACCTTATTTGAAAACTCTGTCACCGTTGCTGGTACGGGTGAAAACGCGAAGTTCTCTGCTGTGTTATCGCGCTCCGACCAGGATGGGATGATTCCAGAGTCGAGTTTTGACCGCACCAGCATCAGCACAGGGGGCTCAGGCCAGTTTAATAAGTTCACCATTGGCGCCAACGTAACCTATGTAAATAGCGAACAGGATGGGCCGACGCTGGGAGCCGCCAACGCCGTCGGTAATGCTTCTTTCCTTAACCGTTTGCTATTCCTGCCCCGCAACCTTGACCTCTCAGGGCTACCGTCTGAAAACCCCATCACCCGTGGCTCCGAGCTAGGCTGGCTAACAGGACAAACCGGGGCAGACAACCCTTATTGGTCAGTACGTTATAACACATATAATTCGCGCGTTGACCGAGTTCTGGGCAACTTAAATCTGGGCTATGACTTCACTGATTGGTTGAGCTTCAGCTTCACTGGGGGCGTGAACACCTATAATGATAAGCGTCGCTCCGTAATTCGTCCTGGCTCAACGGGAGCCAACGGTACGGGCCAGATCATTCAGGATTACATCACTAACACTGAGCTCGAGGGCACGGCGTTGCTGACGTTCAATGACAACCTAACGGAAGATATCAGCTTACGCGCTATTGCCGGCTACAATGTGAACCAGCGCGTTTACAACAACTCTTCCGTACTTGGTACCAATTACATTCTGTTTGATATCGATGATATTACGAATGCTCGTAACGTATCCCAAAACGGCACGATTCAACAAAGACGTCGCTTATTTGGCGTCTTAGGAGACGTTACCCTGGGGTATAAAGACTTTGTGTACCTGAACGTGACAGGTCGGAATGACTGGTCATCGACACTCTCGCCTGGCAGCAATACATTCTTCTACCCGAGCTTCAGCGGCTCCTTGATCTTCACTGAAGCCTTTGGTATCCAGTCGAACATACTGAACATGGGTAAGGTGCGGGCTAGTTGGGCCAAAGCAGGTAACGACGCGCCCATTAACGCCCTCAACAATGTATTCACGGTAAACCCAACCTTTGGTAATAACGCCGCCTCTATCACCTTCCCCTTCAATGGAGTGGCTGGTGCAGCGCGGGGCGGACGAGTGAGCAACCCTGAGTTGACACCCGAATTTACCAAGGAGGTGGAGTTTGGCACTGACCTGAACTTCTTCTCAGACCGCATCGTGCTGAGTGGCACCTACTACGACCGTCGTACAACCGATCAGATCATTAACCTAACGCTACCCTTTGCCACGGGCTTCACCTCTTTCCTTACGAATGCCGGGGAAGTATCCAACAAAGGCGTTGAGTTTGCGCTGACCGTAGTGCCCATTGATGCTGGCGGATTCCGCTGGAATACGTTCACCGCTTTTACCCGTAACCGCAACATTGTAGAGGAACTGGCCGAGGGCGTACAGCAGCAGTTGAATGGGGTTACGGGGGCCTTTTTCTCCGATCCCCAATCGATCCATCGTCCTGGCCAGCCCTATGGTCTGCTTGTTGGTTCAGTGGCCGCCCGCGACCCGCAGTCGGGCAAGGTGCTCATCAACCAGGCTACGGGCCGAATGATTATTTCGCCCACCGTGGATGTTATCGGCAATCCAAACCCCGACTTCACCTTGGGCTTTACCAACACCTTTACCTACAAAGGGTTGTCGTTGCAAGGGGTTATTGATTACCGCCAAGGTGGGGACATTTGGTCTCAAACAATCCAAAGCTATTTCTTGCGAGGGGTAACCAAAGACACCGAAGACCGCGAGAAGACGGTAGTGATTGATGGTGTGTACGGCAACCCAAACACCTTCCAGCCTATTCTGAATAGCGATGGCAGTGCTACTCCAAACACGACCGCTATTTCCTATAACGATTTGTATTTCGGTGCGGGCTCTTTCGCTAGTGGTGCAGCATCCGAGTTTGTCGTTTTCGATGCCACTACTATTCGCTTACGCGAGATAACGCTTGGGTACGACTTGCCTAGCAAGCTGCTCGAAAAAACGAAGCTATTACGGGCGGCCAATCTCAGCTTGTCGGGGCGTAACCTGTTTTATATCACACCTAACCTGC
This sequence comes from Hymenobacter radiodurans, assembly GCF_004355185.1. Classification (NCBI taxonomy): domain Bacteria; kingdom Pseudomonadati; phylum Bacteroidota; class Cytophagia; order Cytophagales; family Hymenobacteraceae; genus Hymenobacter; species Hymenobacter radiodurans. The sequence continues at coordinate 984,116 of NZ_CP037922.1, read as the reverse complement.
CTAAGTACATGAATTTTGACCCAGAAACCAGCTCGTATGGTGCTGGCAACGCGCAGGGTTTTGACTTCACAAATGCTCCGTCTTCGCGGCGCTATGGGGTCAACTTGCGCGTGACGTTCTAGGCCTTTTTCCTCCTGTTCAACTTAGAACTTACTTCTCATGAAAATATCTAAAATCCCTGTCACCCTGGCGTTGCTTGGGGTGCTGGCAGGTGGGGCTGGATGCGAAAAGTTTTTGGATGTCAACACTGATCCCATCAACCCGGTAGATGTCAACATCGACCTGCTCATGACGACAACTCAGACGTCGATGGGTATTTACCTGGGTCATAATGTACTAGGCCTAAGTCAGTATACTTCCGCTCTTATGCAGCAGATTATTAATGGTCGGGTTGGTACCTATGGCCTTACGGGCGAGACCTTCAATAACTCTTGGCAGGGCTTGTACATCAGCACGCTGTCTAATAATGAGGCTATAATTGAAAAGGGTACCGCTACCAATGCTTGGACGCACGTGGGCGTAGCGCAGATTCAAAAGGCCCATGTAGTTAGCCAAATGGTGGATATGTGGGGTGATATTCCCTACTCTGAAGCGCTACGTGGCTCCCAAACATCAGCGACCAATTTTAATGCCCCCCGCTTCGACGACGACGCGGAAATCTATGCCGACCTGTTCCGTCTAATCGACGAGGGCATCGCCAATCTGCAGCGGACCGATGCTAGTCGGCCCTTGGGCGGCGACGATCTGATTTACGGAGGTAATCGCGACAAGTGGATTCGGCTGGGCAATACGCTGAAGCTGAAGCTCTACAACCAAGTGCGTCTTGTGCAGGACGTTCGAGCGCAGGTTACGCCTTTGCTGGCACAGAACCTGATTACCGCCGCCGACGATTTTGAGTTTCGCTTTAGTACAGGTAGTGGCCCCGAAAACCGCCATCCTGGCTTCCAAGGCGATTATGCGGGCAGTGGCCGGGAGAATGGGGTTAATCGGTTCTTTTATGATCTGATGAGAACTACCGGAGGAGCTACGCCAGATCCGCGGATTCCTTACTACTTCTTCAATCAGTATACGCTGAACACTCCCTCCGCCATTGCGGATTACCAGGAAGGTCGCTTCATTACGGTACAGTTTGGCAGTAATGGCCCACAGGCCAACACCAACAATGCAAACGTGCGCACACTGCAGGGCTTGTACCCCATAGGTGGCCGCTATGACAACGGAGCCGGTTTGGCCGCTGGTGCTACGGGTGCCTCAGCCAGAGGCAACGTACCGCAGCGCTTTATCACCTTCTTCGCGCGTAAGTTCATCGAGGCAGAGTTGCAGTTGATGGTGTTGGGTAACCAAGCTGCTGCCCGAACGGCCTTTAGCGACGCGGTAACGGCTTCATTTAACAAAATCAACTCTATCATCACGACGACCAACCCCCAGGATGCGGCGCAGTCCTATACTGTACCTCAAATTCCGGCGGCTACCATCACTGCTTACGTTACGGCGGCGCTGGCTCGGTACGATGCGGCGGTTGGGGATGAGGCTAAGCTCAACGTCATCATGACGGAGAAGTACATTGCCAACTATGGCACGGGCACTGATGTGTACACCGATTACCGGCGTACGGGCTACCCACGCATTCCGTATTCAGACCTGCCTGCGTACCCAGGCACTGTGCAGACGGGGGCTTTTCCGGTTCGGCTCACGTATCGTAATAACGACCTGCTCACGAACCAGAATGCTCCTGCGCAGCCAAACGTAACCACAGACAAAGTTTTCTGGGATAGATAAGCTCCTGCTTTTATATAAAGTAGTAGCATCACCACTTTTCACTAAGACAATGAAAAAGGTTCTTTTTGCTTTGCTGGTAGTCATTTCGGCGCTAGGCGCGTCGGGCTGCGAGGATGATCCAGACTTACCTTTCCCGAAAACCAAGGAATATCCGCAGATCTATACCAACGTAACGGCTGGGAATGCCTTTAAGCTCACAGAGGTACAAGGCACGGGCAATGCCGCCGCTCGTTTCGATATACAGGTACAAGGCGGCAATGCGAATGAGGTGGAAGCCATTCAAGTATACCGCCAGTTTGTGGGGTTCAACGTACCCGCTGGCACTACGGCTCCCGCACTAGGCGTGGGTGGTCCTACGGTATTGCTTCGTACAGTTCCGCCTACTTCGGGCACGATTGAACTGACAATTGACGAGGTAATTCAAGGCTTGACGCGGGCTACGGGCGCTACACAAGCAGGTGCTCGCACTGCCCTCACCCGAGCGTCGTTGCGGACTGGAGAAGGCTTCCGCTTCACGTATGCCTTGCTGTTGAAAGATGGCACACGCATCGAGTATAATCCCACTTTTCTGAATGCTCCTTTCTCGGGCATCGTAACTATTCAGTAGTGCTGCTTGAAAGTCTAGTCACAAAAAAGCCCCCAGACGATATCTGGGGGCTTTTTTATATCTTCTTTGAGTTAAACCGGCTCTTAGCCGTGGTAGGGATGATTCGTAGTGCTTATAACGCAGAAGCTAGTGCACTTATAACGAGGCTAAAATCTTGCGGGCTACTTCGGTTGGGTCTGCGAGTTTGTCTTCGGTGTGAAACGCTACGAACTTATCGACTTCACTAAACTGCCGGTTATCGGTGTTCCGAATCTGTTCCTGCATCCCTGTGTCGAGTACTCCTGGGGAGATAGTTTGCACGCGCACTCCCGTACCTCGCAAGTCCTGCTCCTTCTGAATAGCGCGCGTCAACGCATCGAGGGCCGCTTTGGAGGCCGAATAAGCGGCCCAACCATCCACGGCCCGCTGGGCCGCACCACTACTAATATTGAGAATAGTGCGCGGGCACGTCATGTCAGCATATTTACTCAGAAAGGTGTTCATGAGCATAGCCGGGGCCACCAAGTTCACATCGAAGGCAAAGGTGAAGTGCTCATTGGGAAGTTCGCCCACGTACCCGATTTGGCCTAATACCGCCGCGTTGTTTATCAGCGTGAGGCTAGCGGCATCCGGATGGGGGGCAAATACGGTGTACAGATTGGCCTCCACGGCCAAGTTATCCGATAAGTCGAGGGGCGATGGTGGTAACGCGCGTGCTCAATGGTAGCATGGCGTGATACTCCTATGACCGTCGTATCGGGTTGGCGCAGTACTTCTTCGGCCAGCGCTTTGCCTAAGCCTCGGCTTGCGCCCGTAATGATGTAATAATGCATTGGGTATTGGAAGTAGAGGTGAGACCGTCGAAAGGAAGTTCTTATACGGGCAAATCATCCGCAGAGGAAACCCAACAAAAAGGCGACTCCTGGAAGCCGCCTTTTCTACAGTAAGTATGAAGCCGATAGCTTGACCAGTCGGCGTTACCTTTTATCAGAGGATATATTGCGATAAATCGCGGTTGCGAACCATATCACTGAGGCGTTCTTCTACTAGCTCGCGGGTAATGAGGATATGGGCATTGGCGCCGATACGATCGGGAACATCGAACAGGATGTCGTTAAGCAGGCGGCTCATGACGGTGTGCAGGCGCCGAGCCCCAATGTTTTCGACTTCCTCGTTCACTTCAAAAGCAATTTCGGCTACGCGCTCTAGAGCGGCGTCATCAAAAGTTAGCTGTACTTCCTCGGCTATCAAGAGTGCCTCATATTGCTTGGTGAGGGCATTTTTGGGCTCCTTAAGAATGCGATAAAAGTCGGCTTTGGTGAGGCTTTGCAGTTCTACGCGAATCGGGAAGCGACCTTGCAGCTCGGGAATCAGGTCGCTGGGCTTAGCTACGTGGAATGCGCCGGCGGCAATGAACAGGATATGATCAGTGTTGATGACGCCATACTTGGTGCTGACGGCCGAGCCTTCCACGATGGGCAGCAGATCGCGCTGCACGCCTTCGCGGCTTACGTCGGGCCCACCGCCCCCACTTTTGCCGTTGCGACTGGCTACTTTGTCAATCTCATCAATGAAGATGATACCTGCGTTTTCGGCGTTGCGAATGGCTTCGTCCTTCACCTCATCCATATCGATGAGCTTGGCGGCTTCCTCATCGAGCAGAATCTTGCGAGCTTCGGCAATAGTGACTTTACGCTTGCGGGTTTTCTTGGGCATCATGCTGCTAAGCATATCCTGAAGGCCAGCCATCGAGGCTTCGTCCATGCCGCCGGGCCCGCCTACTACTCCGATGCCGGGCGTGTTATTCTGCTGGACCTTAATATCAATTTTGCGGTCATCGAGCTCACCGGCTCGAATTTTCTGACGGAATTTCTCGCGGGTACGCTCGTTTAGCTCATGGTCACTGTCGGGCATGGCACTGCCCTCACCACCGAAGCCGACGGAAGGCTTAGCTACCGTAGTGGCACCGCTGGAAATGGGCGGTATAAGCGCATCCAGAATAATATCTTCTACTACCTGAGCAGCCTGCACCTTTACTTCTTCCTTGCGGCGCATTCGCACCATATTCACCGATTGCTCTACCAAGTCGCGCACCATGCTTTCCACGTCGCGGCCCACGTAACCAACTTCTGTAAACTTGGAAGCTTCTACTTTCGTGAAGGGCGCGTCGGCAATGCTGGCTAGGCGGCGGGCAATTTCTGTTTTGCCTACCCCTGTCGAGCCAATCATGAGAATATTGTTGGGCACAATTTCACGCTGCATATCAGCAGGGGCATGCAAACGGCGCCAGCGGTTGCGTAGCGCAATAGCCACGTGGCGCTTGGCATCATGCTGACCAATGATGTACTTATCGAGTTCGGCTACTATTTGCGCCGGAGTAAGAAAAGAAGCTGATTCAATCATGGGATAGAAGAAACGTGGGCAGGTGTAAACCCACAGGTGGTGAGGTTGGACTGCTGCTTGTGAGCGGGACTCTTATACGTCGTGCTAACGGGTTAGGCTATCGGCGTTACTCCGCTTACCAAACGACTTACCGTAGAACAAAGTGTGTAGCTGGCATCAGGAGCCGACTGACCAAAGGCTACCTGTTGGCGCAAATAAAAAGGTGTTGTAAGAATTTGATAACAAGGTCAATTGCTATTCTGCTTATTAAAAAGCGAGTCCAGATTACGGGCCACAGTGAAGTAGTTGGCTGCCCCCGATGCGTGATAGTAAGCGCGGGTATAGTCGAGCTGAAATTCGCTGATACGCAGCATTGCTCCAAAGCTTAACCCTGCTCCCGCCGACGTGTTTTCGAGGCGCAGTTCGCGGCGTTGCAAATGGTTGTAGCCCGCGCGCAGGTGAAAGTTCTTACTGAACAATACTTCGCCCCCTACCACAAAGTGGCGAGCTATTTTGTCCCCGAGCGACTTTTTAGGCTTGATTTCAACGCCATTATCGTCGAGTTGTCCGCGCTGGTTTGGGTCGAGGTATACAATATCCAACTGCTGGAGATGGTGCGCCGTGATAGAGAGGCGCAAGGGCATGTATTCCGGTTTGAATGAAGCTCCAATCTGCACATCGAGCGGCATGGGTTCGCGGTCGGCGCCGGCATACGGCTGGAGTTGGTAGCCCACATTGCGCACCGTGAGGCCGACCGTAAAATCCTGCGATGGATGTTTAAAAATGCCCCCCACATCAGCCAGCGCGGCCAGCGAATGATTGCCGGCAATACCAGACACAGCGAGTTTGAGCGTACCGGCCAGCGTGAAGTTGCCGCTGGTGTAAGCATCCGACACACCGAGGGCGTATTCATTGACTGAGAATTCACCTAGGCTATTACCGGCAGCATCAAACTGCTCAAACCTGCCGTAGTTTAAATACGTGAGCCCAACGCCCAGTCGGCCAAATGATTTGGTATTGAAAACGTAAGCGGCCGTACTCTGCTTGATATCAGACAGGTAATCAACGTAGCCGAGTGCTAAGCGGCCATCCATGTCAGCGTTGAGCAGGGCTGGATTGCCGTAAATCATGGTCGCGTCGGCGTCGCGGGAGCTGACGTTTACGCCGCCCAACCCAGCTAGCTTGGCACTGGGGGGCAAATTCAGAAAGGTGAATGCCTGCTGGCCCCCAATCTGCGCGGCCACCGGCTGGCTGGCTAAGATTGCTCCCAGCACCAAACCAGAGAAGCCGAGCAATAAACGAGAGGGCAGCAATCGAATCATCGTTCCAAGATACAGCGATTAGGCTACTCTGGCTTTACTTCAATGTATGAATTGGAAAGAGCAGTGGCCTCAGAATGCTTCCTTACCGTGTCGGGGAAAATCTCCAACTATCGTAAGGAAGCATTCTGAGGCCACTGCTCTTTCTATTTTCTTATGATACCTCTACGCTTGGGCCATATAAGGCTGGCGCAGGCTCGTCGCGCACGGTAAGCTTAATGGGATTAGCTACCAACTCGTCCAGCAGCGCTACTTTCAGCACATCATCGACGCGGGCAGCGTAGTGAATAGTCAGATCCTTGAGATACTCGGCCGAAATCTCCTGAATGTCTTTTCGGTTCTTATCGCAGAGAATAACATCCCGAATGCCGGCCCGCTTGGCAGCCAGTATCTTTTCTTTGATTCCGCCCACCGGCAGCACTTTACCGCGCAGGGTAATCTCGCCCGTCATAGCTAGGTGCGAACGGATTTTACGCTGCGTAAACACTGAGGCAATGCTGGTGAAAATAGCAATACCCGCACTCGGTCCATCTTTGGGAACGGCGCCTTCCGGGAAGTGAATGTGCAGATCGTATTGGTCGAAAAGGCGGTGGTCGATGCCCAACGAATCGGCGCGGCTGCGCAAATACGACAAGGCAGTAACGGCCGACTCCTTCATTACATCGCCCAGCTGACCAGAAAGCGTCACTTTGCCCCGGCCACGACTCAGCAGGCTTTCGATAAAGAGAATATCACCCCCTACCGACGTCCAGGCTAAGCCCGTCACCACGCCAGCCGTTTCGTTGTCCTGATACAGGTCCCGGTCGAAAGTAGCGGCCCCGAGAATGCGGCTTATATCTTTCGGCTCTAGCACCGCAACGTGTGCCTCTTTCAAAGCTTTGCTTTTGGCAATGTTGCGGGCTACCGATCCAAGCTTGCGCTCCAAGCCACGCACCCCCGACTCGCGGGTATAATCATCGACAACACGCTGCAAAGCGGGCTGGGTGATGCTCACATCCTTTGGCGTTAAGCCGTTTTCGTGGAGCACTTTAGGCCACAGGTGCTTCTTAGCAATCTGCGTTTTTTCTTCCAGCGTGTAGCCTGTCAAGTCAATGATTTCCATCCGGTCGCGCAGCGCCGGATGAATGGTGTCCAACGCATTAGCGGTAGCAATGAACAGCACCTTCGACAGGTCGTACTCCACCTCCAGATAGTTGTCAGTGAAGGTTGAGTTCTGCTCCGGATCGAGTACTTCTAGCAGTGCCGACTGCGGGTCGCCCCGGAAGTCAGCGCCTACTTTATCAATCTCATCCAGAATAATAACCGGGTTTGAAGCTCCCGCCTTCTTAATCTGGGCAATAAGACGACCCGGCATGGCGCCCACGTAGGTTTTGCGATGCCCCCGAATCTCGGCCTCGTCGCGCACACCGCCCAGGCTCATTCGCACATATTTGCGCCCAAGTGCCTTTGCCACCGAGCGTCCTAAAGAGGTTTTACCCACTCCGGGAGGGCCATAGAGGCACAAAATCGGCGCCTTCATGTCCTGCTTAAGCTTCAGCACAGCCAAATACTCAATAATGCGGTCCTTCACCTTTTCCAAGCCATAGTGGTCTTGGTCAAGGATTTTGCGGGTACGAGTCAGATTGAAATTATCCTTAGTGTACTCCGACCATGGCAAATCGAGGAGAAACTCCACGTAGTTCACGCTCATCGGGTACTCAGCCGCTGCGGGGTTTACGCGACTTAGTTTATCTACCTCTTTAGCAAAGTGCTTGGCAACGGCTGGGGGCCATTTTTTATCCTTCGCACGAGCACGCAGCTTCTCTAGCTCTTGGTCGGGGCCATCAAAGCCAAGCTCGTCCTGGAGCACCTTGATTTGCTGGCGCAGGAAATAATCCCGCTGCTGCTGATCGATGTCTGTATGAACCTTGCTCTGGATCTCGTGCTTAATTTCCAACAGCTGAATCTCCTTCATCATCATTTCCAGCAGGCGCGTGCCCCGCTCCACGCCATCATTAATTTCCAGCAGCTTCTGCTTCAACCCCACCTCCACGTTAATATTCGAGGACAGAAAATGGGTAAGGAAAGCCGGCGACTCGATGTTATCCAACGCTACCTGGGCCTCCTGTGGAATTTCAGGATTGAGCTTAAGCATCTTCGCAGCCGCATCTTTCAGCGACGCCACCAAGCCTTTTACCTCCTTAGAGGTCTTGTTAGGAAACGTTTCGGGGAAGTAGCTGACGCGAGCCGTTAGGTAAGGGCTGTCCTGCTGCACTTCTTCTACCTTAAATCGGCTTTGCCCCTGGATAATGATGGTTGTGTTGCCATCGGGTAACACCAACAGCTTCAGGATGCGGGCCATTGTGCCCACTTCATACAAGTCGGCGAGCGTGGGGTCGTCGCTTTGGGTATTCTTTTGGGCCAAAACGCCCACAATTTTATTGCCGCGGTACGCTTTGCGTACCAGCCGGATGCTCTTTTTGCGCGTTACGGTAACGGGTAATACCACACCCGGAAACAGCACAGTATTTCGTACGGGCAACAGGGGCAGTACGTCGGGCGCATCCTGCCCGGAAAGGGTCTGATCTGGATCAGTGGCAATGATGGACACCATCTCGGCGGGATCTTCAGCCATTAGCAAAACGGATGATTTGGGACGGCGCGAATTGCGGTTTTCACTCATAATAATACAATAGGGGAAAGCTGGCGGCGCCAGAATGACAGAATTGCAGCGCTCCGTAGCTCCCCAGGGGCAACGGTAGTCCGAAGGTACGGCTTTGACAAGTGCTATGCCACTAAACCCCATCGGCCTCGCGCCGACAAATCGGCATAAATACCAGATGGCGGCGAGCCAATGAGGCAGATAATAAGCTTAGTACTTGGATTGAAAAACTTCTATTTTTGGTCTCTGGCGCGGCAATTGTAGCGGCTCTTAGGGTTCAAAAAACGTCGTATGCATCGCTTATCGGGTCTGGTTTTACTGCTTTGGTTTTTAGCCGTTTCGGCTACGTACGGACAGCAGCCTACGGACAAGCCTTTGCAGGTACGGCCCCTCACCGGCAAGAAAGCCCCCCAGCTACGTCTGCGGCCCGATGCGACACCTAGCTTTCCCAACGTAAATCGGATAGCATACTATCAGGACAAGAAAGCGCTCAAAGAAATTCAGCGAGCGGAGAAGCGCAAAAACTGGACGCAGGCCCGTAAGCTGTTGGAAGCTTACGTCCATCAGTTTGGTATACAGAATTTTATCAAGGACACCCCGATGCTTTGGCGCCTAGCCCAGCTTTGTGAGCGCACCGGCGATGAAGCGCGCGCCAAAGCGTACTACCGCCTGGCGCTCAAGCATCATCGGCAGGATATTACCAAAATTCAACTCTACTACGACTCCTTGGAGCAGAAAACCCAGGACTTGTACGTGCCCCTGAAGACCTACTACGACCTAGTAGAATATCGCAAAAACATCGTCACGTTTCACCCGCCCAAAGGAGTGTATACGAGCATGGGCGACGGCATCAACTCCGACGTGGAGGATTATGGCCCGACGCTGAATTCGGAAGCGGGCTTGTTTATTTTCTCTTCCAAGCGCAAAACCCGCGGCATTACCAGCCCCGTGGTCGATGAAGACTTGTACACGTCGCGTAAGGAAGGCGAGTATTGGACCGATGCTGAACCGCTGCCTAAGCCCATCAATTCGCCTTATAACGAAGGGTCGGCGTGTATTACCAAGGATGGCCGCACCATCTACTTTGCCCGGTGTGAGTGCCCAAACTGCCACGGCAACTGCGACCTGTTTCAGTCGACCTTTCAGGATGGGCAATGGTCGGTGCCGAAGAGCTTGGGGGCCAATGTGAACTCAACAGCGTGGGATTCGCAACCGACATTGTCGCGGGGGGAAGACACGCTTTATTTCGCTTCCGACCGGCTGGGGGCTTTGGCTTATCGGATATCTGGTATACTGCCAAGCAAAAAAACGGGCAGTGGGGCAAAGCGCAGAACTTAGGGCCAGTGATAAATACCCGCGAAAGCGAAGTCAGTCCTTTTTACCACCCCATGTACAATGTGCTGTATTTCAGCTCTAGGGGGCAATTATTGAACTACGGCGACTTCGATATTTATAAGAGCTACCGTGTGCAAGGTCGTTGGCAGGAGCCGCGCAACGTGGGGCCGCTAGTGAATGGCAAAGGCTCGGAGTATTACTTCACCATCGATGGCGACTCCAAGAATCTGTACTACGCCCGCTCGGAGGTAAAAGACCTCAAGAACCTTGACCTCTACTCGTTTCCGCTCCCGATGGAGGCGCAGCCACTGGCTACTACGCACGTGGAAGGCGTGCTAGCCGACTCAGTAACCAAGAAGCCGCTAGGGGGCATTGTCAGCATTATCGACACGGATAATGGCATTGAGGTAGCCAGTAAATATCTGCGCCCCGACGGCTCATTCGATTTTGATTTAATTGAAGGCTCACGCTATGTAATGCTGATTCAAAGCCCGGATTTCTTCAGCGTGGAGAAGCAATTTGAATTGAAAGGCGACACGTTAATGCGCCTGCTTACCAACTCCATTGACTATCGCCTGCCCCTAATTTTCCGCAATATTGAGTTCGATCAGGGAAAATCTACTATCCTGCCATCCATGCATAAGACGCTGGATCAGATTACGTTGTATATGGTCGATCATCCCACGTTCCGACTTAGCATTTCAGGCCACACCGACTCCAGCGGCGACCCAGATGTGAATGTGGCCCTTTCGCAGGATCGAGCCCAGGCCATTCGCAATTACATTGAGCAGAAGGGCAAGCTCAAACCCAACCGCATCGATAATACGGGGTACGGTAGCACGCAGCCCTTACGAGAAGAGAAAACCGAAGAAGATAGCCGCTTTAACCGCCGAGTGGAGTTTCGATTGATTAAGCCCGAAGAAAGCAAAGACGCGGGCGCGGGCTGGTAGCTCGCGGCCTGCCTCACCACACGTACGTAGCAGCAGCGCCAGCCGGTAGCGTATGACTCACGGTTTGCTGCCCGCGGCGAACACCGAAAGTCTTAGGCTCGCTGCCTTCGTTCAGGACGATAAGTACAACTTTGTTGGCAGGTGTGCGAAAGGCAACGTTTGGCAAGCTAGACACTTCCGAGGAAGCTACGCGCACCGAACCAGGGAGCACGAATTTGCTGGCGTGAGCGATGATATAATACGCGTCTTCGCGCCGTACCGAATCTTTGTCGATGGTAATTGCCCCCCGGCACTCCGTGCAGCCGCCGGGCGTGTGCGGGTTTTGCTGAGAGTCGGCGGCTAGGTTCCATTCCAGCACGGTGCGTGCCCAGTTGCGCGGCGCCCCGATAACGAGGTTCTTGATGTGCCAGCCGAAGTTATCGGCAAACTTCGTTTTGGAGCCTACCCACTGTTCAGTGAAATAAACGTGCTTTTCGGGGTAGGCCTCGTGCACCTTGCTCAGCGCCTCAATTTGCCCCCCATACAGGTGGAAAGCCGAGCCATCGATGTAAGCGCGCGCCTGTGGGTCGTTAAGAACGGTAAGTGGGTACTCAGGCTTGTCGGCGTTGTGGTCGTAAATAATAATCTTGGTATCCAGCTTCGCGGCTTTAAAGGCTGGTCCAAGGTTGTTCTTGATGAAGTTGGCTTGTTGCTCAGGCAGCATCAGCAAGCTTGGGTTATTGCCGGGGTGCAGCGGCTCGTTCTGCACCGTAATGGCATCAATGCGAATACCTTGCGCCGCGTAGCCCTGCACATATTTCACGAAGTAGCGTGCGTAGGCATCATACCATTCGGGCTTAAGGCTGCCACCTTTGGAGTCACCATTTGTTTTCATCCAGGTGGGCGGCGACCAGGGCGAGCCGAGTAGTTTAATAGCCGGGCTGATGGCCAGAATCTCCTTCAGCACCGGAATCAGATGCTCTTGGTCAGGGGCCAGACTGAAGCGTGCCAGCGTCGGATCGGTCTCGCCGGGGGGCAAATCATTGTAGGAAAATACCCGGTCGTCGAGGTCGGAGGCACCGATACTCAAGCGCAGGTAGCTTACACCAATTGCGTCGCCACTGGTGCTAAAAAGCTCACGTAATAGCTTAGTGCGGGCACCGGGGGGCATTTTATGCAGGAGCAGGGCGCTGCCACCCGTAAGGGTATACCCAAAGCCATCCATGGTTTGGAAGCGCTGCTGCTCATCAATCCTAATGACGGGAATATCAGGGGCAAGCGTTGCTTCCACCCGCAAATCAGGTTGCGCAGCGAAGCGCTCCGACTGCGTCGGATTGGTAAGCCATACTTGCACGGAACCAGTAGTGGCACGGCCACTATTTGAGCCAGGCAACATACCGCAACCAACAGCAAAGGCCAGTAGCCCGGCACTTAGAATAATCAGAGTTAAGGAATACCGCATAGTGGTGAAAGTAGTGAATAACCAGTTGGACTATTCACTACTCCTCTACGGTCTTATTATCGCAGCGGGGGAATAAAATTACTCTAAGCCCTACCGAGAATTATCTCCTCTGGTATAACCAAGCTACTTAACCCGATGTGTTGTACTTATTAGGTTGTTGCTCGCCATACCGAGCTGATTCATAGTCCGTAGGCCACGGTTAGGTAATACAGACCGCCCACGCTCGGCCCACCTAGGTACGAGACGTAGTAGTTGTTGAGCACGTTGCTCGCGCCCAGCTTCAGGCGCACCTGCGCGGCGGGAATGTGGTAGCTTAGTTGAGCATCGAGCGTCCCAAAGGCCGGCACGGTACCCACCACCAGAAACGTCTGGGAGAAGTAGCGATTCTGGTGGCGATAGTGAAGCCCAAAGCCGACGTTGCCTACGATGTTCTCGTTGGCCACGCTCAGGTTATAGGCCCAACGCGGGGTGTTGAAGCCGTCTTCCAGGCCGTCTCCGTTCTGAGTGCGGCGCAGGCGGGTGTAGGTGGTATTGACGCCCAGCAGGTAGCCGCGGCCCACCTCGTAGCGCACCCCCGCCGAGCTCCCGTAGTTGGTCACCCGGCTCTGCGAGTTAGTCCAGAGGCGATAGCGGGCCTGTCCAGCCCGGGCGTTCAGCGTCGTGGCCACGGTGTTCAGGTCTGCCGTAGTCAGGGGCTCCCCAGTGGCCGTAACCGGCACGTAGGCTTCCACCTGGGCGATGAAGTCGCGGTAGGCGTTATAGTAGAAATCCACATCGACTAGCAGCCGACCCTGGGGCAGCAGGCCCGCTTTATAGCCGACTTCCAGCGAGCGGATGTACTCCGGCTTAAGGTAGGTATAAGGGTTCTTCACTAGGCGGCCCTGGTTGTCGGCAATGGCCTGCTGGCGCTTCTGGGCGGCTGTCTGCGCCGAAGTGTTGGCGTTAATGGCCGCCGTCACGGCCGTATTAAACGCGTCGATGCCGGTGCGCAGGTAGCTATTCTCGAACACCCCGTCCGACATGACCCGCAGCCCGCCGATGCGCTTCACCTGGCCGCTGTTCACGTTGGAGAACCCTTCGAACAAGCTGGGAAAGCGGTAGCCACTCTGGTAGCTGAGGCGAAAGTTCTGCTGCTGGGTGGGCAAGAACACGGCCGTAAAGCGCGGGTTGAGTTTCACGTCGAAGTAGTCGTTCTTATCCACGCGAAGCGTGGCAGTGAGGCGCAGCTTTTCCGCCAAGAAACGGCCGCCGGCCTGCACGAAGCCGCCGGTCTTCGAATAGATCAGGTCGTCTTGCAGTGGGTCCTGGCCCGGCGCGGGGTTGATAAAGTAATTGCCGTCGGGCACCACTACATAGGTGCGGTGGTCCGCGCCGGCCAACAAATCTATATTTGCCGGCTGCTTCCCACCTTTCCGCCGCCAGGCTTCGGCCAGGTTCACCTGGGCCTCGGCGTGCAGCAGTTTGGCCTTCACGCGCAGAGCCGCGCCCTGATCCCAGTTGTTGATGTCCTGCAGTTCGCCGAGGCGCTGGTTGAAGGCAGGCGTGCCGGGTTGTAGGCGGCCGGCATCGGCGGCGAGGCGGGCGCTGGCGTGGGCCTGGGCCACGGTTTGCCCGGCCCCTACCGCCGCGTTCCACGCCATGGCATACTCGTTGTTCCAAACCGCGTCGGGTTGGAAGCTGCGGTCTAGGTTCTCGCCCATGGAGCGCAGGTTGTAACTCTTGCCGGTATTTTCCAGCGTGGCATAGGCCCGGGCCTGCACCACGGGCATGGTCAGGGTTAATGCGTGTTGCTGCAACAAGTAGTCCTGCAGGCGGAAGCGGTTCGAGCGCTGGTACACGTTGTCGAAGCCGGCCACCCGGTAGGCGTAAGCCAGCTCCACGCCGGGCTCGAAACGGTAATGCAGCGCCGCGTCGGCCTTCAGGATTTTGATAGTATAGTCCACTAAATCCCGCTCGTCGTAGCCGGTGCGGGCCACCGTGTACTGCTGCCCCCGAGCGTGAGCGTGCTGCGGTCCGAGGATTCATTGCCGTAACTGTTCACCGGGTCACGAGCCGGGTTGTTGACGCCGAAGAGCCCGGTCGTCGCGTTGCCCTGGGCAAACAGGTCGGTCTGGTCGTTGGCAATCCAGTCGTTGGCGCGCAGGTAGGTGCCGTTGATTTTGAAGGCCAGCTTCTCGGGCACCAACACCTGGGCGTAGCGCACACTGGTTTCCGAGTAGAGTTTTTCCGACGAACCGCCCAGACCGAGGGTCCGCACATTGGGGTCATTCAGATGGTTGAGCCCTGTTTGCTGGCGCACGCTCAGCCCTTGGAAGGAGAACGGGTTCTTGGTCTGAAAATTAGCCAGCCCGTTGATGGCGTTGAGTCCGTAAAGGGCCGCGGCCGTGCCGGGCACCACTTCCACGCTCTGGATATCCAGGTCGCTGGGACCCAATACATTTCCAATGGGCCCGCCGATGTGCGGGGCCTGGTTGTCGACGCCGTCCACGAGCTGAGCGAAGCGCACGTTGGTCGTGTTGGTGAAGCCCCGAGCATTGAGAACTCGAAACCCCAAACTGAGTGTCAGGACCTGCACGCCTTTTAGATGCTCCAAGGCGTCGAAAAACGAGGGCGCGGGCGTCAGCCTGATAGCGCGGGCATTAAGCTTCTCCACCGTGACCGGCGACTGCAGAAAGCTTTCTTCCACCCGGGAGGCCGACACCACTACTTCATTCAGGGTGCTGCGCACGGTATCCGTCGGGGTAGTGCGGCGGGCGGGGCCGGGGTCTGGGCCGCCGCGACAGGCGCCAGGGACAGCGCCGTTAGGCCGAGCGCCACCCGGGGAACGAAGCGTAACGTCTTTTTCATCAGTTCAGGGTAAGGCAATACGTGGGAGAGTTACTGATTCGTACACCTTAACCACGCGTAGACCCGTGAGTTGACGCACCCAGCGGACGGGCTGCTTTTCCAAGGGTACGACAAGCTGGTAGGGGGCATTTTTGGCTGGCAAGGGCTGCCCGTCGAGTTGATCGGCCAGCAGGATGGTTTGGACCGCAAAGGCAGAGTCAATTTCGGGCAGGGCACACACGGCTTGGTAGCCGTCGGCGCCACCCATCAACACCAGCCAGCCGGTAGCCAGTAATGGAAAGCTCACGCAGCAAGGGTATCGTTTCGACATGCCGCGAATGGTTATATTTAAACAAATATAACGGTGGCCACGACTTAGACTTGTCTTCTTTCTGGGGAGGAATTAAGAATAAAGTCGAGCTGTCTCGTCGGCCAGGAATGCGGCGAACCGGGCATGCATAGCGCGAAAATCGGCCACCGCCTGTTCTCCCGCCGGGGTGAGGCCTGCCCCGCCGCCGCGCTTGCCGCCCGTCTGGGTCTGTACTAGGGGCGTACGCACTTGCGCGTTCATGGAAGCTACTAGGTCCCAGGCGCGCTTGTAGGACATGTTCATAGCACGGGCCGCCTGCGAGATAGAGCCCAGGGCCGCGATGTGTTCCAGCAGCTCCAAGCGGCCAATGCCCATAAACCGGTCGTCGGGGCCTTGCAGCCACAGCCGGCCATCAAAGCGAAACGGCACGCCGGCTAGGAGCAATTCTTTCATAAAGCAATTGATAAGGTGCGTGATCAGGCAGTAGGCAAAATAGTGCGTTTTCTGGTCACGAATACTCTCGACACTGACTGTATCGGTAAACGCTGGCTTCACTTAGCTGTCTAATCACTTCCTTCGTCGTTGAACGTAGTCGTGCGCAACGGTAGCCAACGCTTAAGATAAATTATCCCTCAGTTGCCATCAAAAAGCCTCTACGCAGTAACCGACGCAAACAATGGCCGCTAAAACCTGAGTTGCTGCTCGTCGTTGCCGGCGCGAAACAGGGCGCTTTGCTTTTTACCACCGCCCTCCAGATTCACAATATTCATTTGGTCCTGAAAAGTATCCAGGAGTAAGCGGTGGCGCAGATAAATGGTAGTGGCAGGTTTGGGGGGCATTTTTACGGAGAAGTACACCCAGTGCGCATCCTTATCCTTTTCAACGCCCACAAAGCGGAGCGGCAAGGTTTCGCTGGGCTTCGTACCAAAGGCCACCGAGCGCTGCAGCAAAGCCGTGGTAAGGCTGGAAACCTGAGCTGGGGAAAGCTTGTCGAAAGTGACGGCACTGGGCTGGCCGGCGCTCAAGCCTTTCTCAAAATCATCGGTAAAAACTTTCAGCGCTACTTCCAGCTGCTGCTTTTTCGTATTGTACTGCACGTCCATGATGCTCGCGTGGTACGCATGCGCCATGGCAGCGACACTAAGCAGGCACAAAGCGCAGAAAACAAGTAGTTGACGCATAATCAGGAGGTTGCAAACAAAAATAGAACGAAGGCGTCCTTCGTTCTATCTAGGTAAATACACGATAAATAAGTTCTAAAACAGCGTTTTGAACAAGTCGTTGAAGATGACAAACACCATCAGGCTAAGCAGCAAAGCCATGCCTACCTTCTGCGAGTTCTCTAGAAACTTATCCGAAGGCTTACGACCCGATACCATCTCATAGGTCAGAAACATCACGTGACCGCCGTCAAGGGCTGGAATAGGGAGCAAGTTCATGAAGGCCAGCACCATGGACAGCATGCCGGTCAGGGTCCAGAACTTAATCCAGTTAAAGGTGCCGCCATAGGTTTGGGCAATGGCCATCGGGCCACCCAAAGACTTGCTGGCCGATGCCTCACCCCGGAAAATCTTTCCAAACGCCTGCACTTGGTTGCTCACGATGCCAAACGCCTGCGAAGCGCCAGCCGGAATAGCTTCAATAAAGCTGTAGTCTTTGGTCGAATATTGCAGCAACGACTTAGGCATAAAGCCCAGCGTTCCTTCCTCCTCTACGTTTGCGGTAAGCGTAATTGGCTTACTGTTGCGCTGTACGAGTAAGGCGGTAGCCTTACCAGCATTGTCCTTTAGAGCTTGCTGTAGCTCAGGGAAAAAGTTGATTTCCCGGGCGCCCACGCGCAGAATACGGTCGCCGGGCTGCAGACCTGCCTTAGCAGCGGCGCGGCCAGCTACTACTTCACCTACTTCAAATGGATTGAGCGGCTCCACGAAGCGCGCCGGATCGTTTTGATTATCGGACAGCCGGTCCATGAAGTCGCCGGGCAGCTTAATATCGAGTAGCTGGCCGTTGCGTTCCACGGTGTAGTAGCTCTGGTTGCCCATCACCACTTCCGGGTCGTACACGTCGTCGAACTGCTCGAAGGGGCGGCCGTTGATTTTCACAATTTTGTCGCCTTTGCGGAAGCCAATCTCCTCGCCCAACTTGCTGGGCACCACGCCAAAGCGTACTTCCGAAGCCGGCAGGTAGCTCTGTCCATACTTGGCCGTCAGAATGGTAAAGATGAGAATGCCTGTGAGAACGTTGACAATAATGCCCCCCAGCATCACAATCAGGCGCTGCCAGGCTGGTTTCGCGCGAAACTCATAGGGCTGAGGCTCTTGACTCATGGCCTCCGTGTCGAGCGACTCATCGATCATGCCCGTGATCTTAACAAAGCCCCCCAGCGGCACAGCGCCAATCATGTACTCGGTTTCGCCGATTTTTTTGCCGAACAATTTCGGAGGGAAGCCGATGGCGAATTTCTCTACCCGCATCCCAAACCACTTGGCCGATAGCATATGCCCCATTTCGTGCACGCCCACCAGAATCGTCAGCCCTAAAATGAGCTGCCCGGCCATTATCAGAATATCCAAAGCTTTTTGTTTTTACAGAGTTAAGGTAATCGGTAATCTACGCTGCTCATTGTCCGGCTGGCGGAACGCATAAAAGCGCAAGTCAAGCAGCACTCCGATGGTATTGCAACGAAGCGGTAGTTCGTTCCGCACGACTTTACTTAGAATGACACGGGGTTTTGAGTTAATGTTTTAAAAAATCTTGCGCCACGCGGCGCGTTTCCTGGTCGGTTTGCACATAGTCGTCCAACGCAGGCTCGGCAAGGTACGAAACCTTCGACAGGCAGTTTTCGACCAGGTCGGGCATTTGTAGAAACCCGATGTCGTCGCGCAGAAAAGCAGCCACAGCTACTTCGTTGGCCGCGTTGAGGATACAGGGCGCATTTCCGCCCCGGCGCATCGCTTCGAAAGCCAGCGGCAAGTTGCGAAATGTGCTCTGATCGGGCTGCTCAAAGGTGAGTTGGGGGTAATCGAGGAAGGAGAACCGCGGGTATTTGCTGGGCAAACGCTCGGGGTAGCCTAAAGCGTATTGAATCGGCAATTTCATATCGGGCAAGCCAAGCTGAGCTTTCAGCGAACCATCTTCGAACTGCACCAAGGAATGAATAATGCTTTGCGGATGCACGACTACTTCTATCTGGTCGTCGCGCAGACCGAAGAGCCATTTGGCCTCAATCACCTCTAAGCCTTTATTCATCAACGAAGCAGAGTCGATGGTAATTTTGGCCCCCATATCCCAATTGGGATGCTTGAGTGCCTGAGCCTTCGTCACGGTAGCCAGCTCTTGCATATTACGCCCCCGAAAAGGCCCCCCAGACGCTGTGAGAATAATCTTTTCAATCGGGTTTTGCTCCTCTCCTACCAGACACTGAAAAATGGCCGAGTGCTCGGAATCCACCGGATACAGGCCCACGCCGTGTTCCTTAACTAAACGCGTAATAAGCTGGCCGGCAACTACTAAGGTTTCCTTGTTGGCTAAGGCAATTGTTTTGCCCGCTTGAATAGCGCGCACAGTAGGCAGCAAGCCGGCGTAGCCCACCATGGCCGTAAGCACAATGTCAGTATCAGGGCGGCTGGCAATTTCCTCTAAGGCTGCAATACCCGCCAGCACTTCCGTTGGTTGGCCAGCCAACGCGCTTTTAACCGTCTGGTAGTGCTTTTCGTCGCCGATAACGACAGCGGCCGGTTGAAACTCCAGGGCCTGCTGAATCAACAAATCGGCATTGGAGTGTGCTGAAAGTGCCGAAATAGTAAAGCGGCTCGGCTGGGAGCGCACTACGTCTAAAGCCTGGGTACCAATGGAGCCTGTAGAGCCCAGTAGGGTAAGACGTTTGGGTGGGTGGGACATGCAAAAGCGGTGACGTGGATCAGCAAAGGTAAGCCGCGGTTTTAGTAACTAGGCCGTCATGCAGAGCGGAGCGAAGCATCTCGCGTGCGGTCGTAATATTACTAATCTAAATGCGTGAGCGAGATGCTTCGCTCCGCTCTGCATGACGGCCTTTAGAAGACAATATTTTACTGTACCTCAACAATTCGCACCACCTTCCCATTGAACATTACTTCCTCCCCTGCTCGCTTCCCGCTCAGCGCCACCGCTACGGGCGCCGCGGCCGACACGGCGAAGTAGTCTTTGCCATCTACGGCAAGCTTGCCGGCGCTGATGCTGATAAAAAAGCCCCCCATACTCGTCTCGACCAGCGCGCCGGGCCGCACCGTATCGCAGGCTTGCTCGGGGTTGATGCGGGCTAGTTCGGCTTGCAGGTTCTGGGCTTCGCGGAGCTGCACGGCATTGCGGTTGCGCTCTTCTTGGGCCATGGCGCGGCCAGTTTCGTACTTGTCGCCAGCGCTACTTTTGGTTTCGGAGTTAGCCGATTCCTGGGCGGCTTGCATGGCTTGGGTGGCGGCGGCTATGCGCTGCTGGATGTAGGCGAGGCAGGCAGCGTAGAGGCAGGGTTTTAGTGTGGTTTCCACAGAACTATATTTTCCTCATCTTCTTCATTCTCATCCTCAATCAATTCCCAATTAAGTATCGAGGCTAATCTGATTAAAAAATCAACTTGGTAGTCCGGCACTTTTCCATCTTCTGATTTAGAACAAGTAATAGACATCATGTTGAATTCGTCGCTCCATGTATCGTTTGAGCAGCTGAAGCTACCATTATTACCTTTCACAAGTGCTAAGTCAATCCAAGGATAACCCACCGCATTTTTATAATTCACTAACCCAACTCTTTCCAGTTCCGGTAAGGAATCTAGGACTGACCTTATTGCTTTAGTGTCAGCAGTAGAATTATAGGTTGGTGACGATCTAATTTCATAATATTTATACCAATTACTCCACATACTATGGTCACTATTTAGAATTATAGTTACTCAAATTCTGCAAATCTAATTGATCTTTGAGTCGGCCGGTACTTGCTTTATTTTGTCGTAAATCACTCAAGCTAATAAAGTTAATGGGCACTCCGTCCAAGACTTTAATTTCCCGTTGATCATAGCAAGAATTAAACTCTACTCCATCAACGGAGGTGAGCAGATCGATTCGTAGAGGAGCTACGCCCAATTGCACAATAGTTTCTGGTTCAATAAAATCATTAGGTACATAGCCTAATCCACCTAAGCCAAACTGCTGAAGGGTGTTTACAACGCGTTGTGCGTTTTCTAGCGTAGGGTTCACCCACACATCAATGTCGCCAGTAGCTCTTACGTAACCATAGCGGGCTACTGCATAAGCGCCGACTATCAGATACTCAACTCTGTTGGCGTTTAATGATTCGACAAACTCTTTGTATTCCTCGGTAAGCTGGTTGGCCTGTGCCATTAGCAAGAAAATAAAATGCGTAAGCCTGACGCCGCAGGAACTCCAGTGCTTCCATGCGTTCCTCTACTGTTTTGCTTTGCCAGTACGCCGCATCTTCAACATCCTGGTCGTGGTGCAGGGTAGTTTTGCGGGAGGCGGTGCGGTCGAAGCGTATCATAGCTCAATATACAGCTTTTAGCCTATGCCTAATAGCCCATCCGCTAGCGCCCGGTCATTGCTCAGACGCGGCACTTTATTTTGCCCCCCAAGTTTGCCTAGGCTCTTCATGTACCGCTGAAATGCACCCTGCGGCAAGCTGGTAAGGCGAAGTGGAGCCAGAATATTGCCCCCAGCAGGTCATCATAATACGTATTGCGGCGGCGCAGACCAGCATCCAGAGCGGCGGAGAAAGCAACAGCGTCGCGGGGCGGGCGGGCAAACTCTATCAGCCACTCGTGTTGAGAAGGCTCGTTGGGGTTGGTGCTTACGCGGGGCGCGACGGTGAACTCAACTACTTCCACCTCTGGAAATTGAGCCATGACCTCGCGCAACGTTTGTTCTACTTCTTCGCCAATAACGTGCTCGCCAAAAGCTGACAGGAAATGCTTGATGCGACCGGTTACCACTACGCGATGGGGCGAAAGGCTCACAAAGCGCACCGTGTCGCCGATGCTATAGCCCCAGAGGCCAGCATTGGAGTTGAGCACCAGCGCGTATTGCTTATCCAGCTCCACGTCGGCAATAGTGAGGCGGGGCGGATTGGGTTCGAAGAAGCGTTCGGCAGGAATAAACTCGAAGAAAATGCCCGCGTCGAGCAAGAGTAGTAAGCCGGGGTTGCCGGGTTCATCTTGAAATGCCAAAAAGCCCTCGGAAGCGGGAAACAGCTCGATGCTATCTACGGGGCGGCCAATGGTTTCGAAAAGCTTAGCACGGTACGGCTCGAAGTTGACGCCTCCGTACACGAAGAGGTCAAAATCCGGAAATATATCCTTGATAGGCCGGCCGGTGCGCTGCACGAGGCGGTCAAAATACATCTGTACCCACGGCGGAATACCCGAAATAAGGCTCATCGGCTGATCGACCGTTTCATCTACGATACGGTCGAGCTTCTGCTCCCAATCTTCAATACAATTGGTGGTATAGTTCGGCAGTTGGCTGCGGCGCAGATAAGCTGGCACATGATGATTGGCGATGCCCGACAAGCGTCCCGTCCGAATCCCATTCACTATGCTCAGCTCCGGGCTACCGGAGAGAAACATCAGCTTTCCATCCAGAAACTGCGCTTTGCCAGTGCGGTGCACGTAGGTAAGCAGAGCATCGCGGGCGCCATTAATGTGATTGGGGATGCTGGCGTTGGTAATTGGAATATACTTGGTGCCGGAGGTAGTACCGCTGGTTTTGGCCAGATACAGGGGCCGACCAGGCCACAGCACATCCGCCTCACCTTCCTGCACCCGATGAAAATAAGGAGATAAGGCCTCATAGTCGCGCACAGGTACTTGGCGAGCTAGGTCGTTGGAGCTGCTGATACTGACAAGCTCATGGTCGCGGCCGAATGCAGTAGCGTGAGCCTGACTGATTAGGCTCGCTAGCACCCGCTTCTGCGTGGCTACCGGGCGGCGGAGCCACTGCTGATAGCGATGATGCAGAAGTGCGGCGAGGGGACGACTGAATGCGGCCTTGAGGGCCATAATTGAATAATAAAGATTTCTGAAATAACTACGTAAACGGAGTCAACACGTCGTACCGAGAAATACGTACGGATTTAAATAGAGCAAGTAGTAATCCAAGGCTAAATTCTGCGTTTAATTTATCAAAAACGCCAAAACCAGCTCCATAACGAAGTAATAACTGCAACTGTTGCTGCAAATTGCCCCCAGCTTATTCAAATTTCAGTGCTACCACAACCCAACACGTATTTTATAGGTTGGTAGATAAGACAACCCATTCTTTCATCCCTTACTCATTATATCATGGCAGATCATGCAGGCAAAGCCGTTTGGAACGGCGACCAGAAAGGTAGCGGTACGCTCACCACGCAGAGCGGCGCCCTAAACGCACCGTATTCGGTAGGCAGCCGTTTTGAAGGCAAGCAAGGCACAAACCCTGAGGAGTTGGTAGGTGCAGCTCACGCAGGCTGCTACACGATGTTTCTGGCTATTCAGCTGAGCAAAGCCGGTGCGCAGGTACAGCAGCTCAACACCGAATCGAAGGTGACCATGGATACGGTAGATGGCAAGCCCAAAGTCACCAAAATCCACGTCACGACGGAAGGGCAGGTAACCGGCATATCGGCCGAAGACTTTCAAAAGCACGCTGAAGATGCCAAGCTGAACTGCCCTATTTCGCAGCTTCTGCAAGCTGTGCCTGAGATGACGCTAAGCGCAAGCCTGAAGTAACTTTTGCCAATACTATTCCTTGCTGATTATTCAGCGGGTGAATAGTACAACGCAACTAAAAACCGGTAAAGCCCCAAGCCTTGCCGGTTTTTAGTTTACTTTGCTTTTTGCTGAACTATCTATTCTTTCTATGCCCGCTACTTCTACCCGCATTCGTCTCCAACCAGCCAATACCTCACGAGTTCCGTTCTGGGGCCAAGTGCTCATTGCCTGCTTCTGGATTGCCTACACCTTGTTTTCTATGTCATCCGATGATGGCGTAAACGACTATCACTTTCTGCACTGGGTGTTTCTCGTATTTAGTCTAATCTACCTGGGTTACGTGCTGGTGCATAATGCGCCCATATTTGGCACCCAGAGCTACTTGGAGTTTACGCCCGGCTACATTGTGCACAAGGGCGGTTTGTTTCGGGCCAAGCAGGCTTTCGCTGCCGAGGATATCGCCAGCCTAGATTTTGTGGCGCAGCAGCTGCGGATCAAGCTCAAAGCCGGCGACCAGTATAATCTGAGCATGCGCGAGGTAAGAGGTGCCCGCCGCAAACGCACCCTGCGCGACCAGGTTCGCACTTTTGCCCAGCAGCACCAAGTACCTCTGCGCGAAACACAGCCCAATGCCTAGGTATTCGTTGTAGCCAAAAAAGCCCCCAGACTAGATCTGGGGGGCTTTTTTATACCTGGAATTAAAGCTCAGGATTATTTACCGGCGAATTTCTTACGTAGCTCCGCAATCGTGCTGCGGAAGCTTTTGTCGCTATCAATCAGGTCCGATACTGTTTGAACAGAATGAATAACGGTGCTATGGTCGCGGCCGCCGAAGTTGTGGCCAATGCTTTTTAGTGAGTGACTAGTGTGCTCCTTCGCAAAATACATCGCCACCTGCCGCGCCGTCACGACTTCTTTCTTGCGGGTTTTGGCCTTCAGTAAGTCCACTGGAATGCTGAAGTACTCGGCTACTGTTTTTTGAATGAAGTCGAGGTTTACTTCGGCCTCTACTTCCTCAATAATGTGCCGCAACGCCTGCTTAGCCATTTCCAGGTCAATTTCGCGGCGGTTGAGGCTACTTTGAGCCACCAGCGAAATCAAGACGCCTTCCAGCTCGCGCACGTTGGTGTTCACGGAGTGCGCCAAATATTCCACAACCTGCGGCGGGATGTCGATGCCATCCTGCTGCATTTTGTTTTGAATAATGGCCATCCGCGTCTCAAAATCCGGGCTCTGTAAGTCGGCTGTCAATCCCCACTTAAAGCGAGACAAAAGCCGATCTTCCAGCCCGTTGAGGTCGCGTGGCGGCCGGTCGGAGGTCATGACAATTTGACGTCCAGCTTGGTGCAGGTGATTAAAGATGTGAAAGAACATCTCCTGCGTTTTATCCTTACCCGACAAAAACTGCACGTCGTCCAGAATCAG
The DNA here is from genome assembly GCF_004355185.1 of Hymenobacter radiodurans. Taxonomy (NCBI): domain Bacteria; kingdom Pseudomonadati; phylum Bacteroidota; class Cytophagia; order Cytophagales; family Hymenobacteraceae; genus Hymenobacter; species Hymenobacter radiodurans. The sequence continues at coordinate 959,390 of NZ_CP037922.1, read as the reverse complement.
CGTATCGACCAGCAGGTAGAAGTTGGCAAAGTCCTGCACACCATTATTGCGCAGGCTTTCGATAAACTGGTTCGTGAACTTCTCCGCTGACACGTAGAGTACAAACTTATCGGGCGTCGTAGCTTTGATGTGATTGCCGATGGCTTGCACCAAATGTGTTTTGCCCAAGCCTACACCGCCATAAATCATCAGCGGATTAAAGCTTGTAGTTCCCGGCTTATTGGCTACGGCCAAACCCGCCGAGCGGGCCAAACGGTTACAGTCGCCCTCGATGTAGTTCTCGAAGGAATACGTATGGTTGAGCTGTGACTTAAGATAGTTCCGGTCAATTCCCTTGGCGGCCTCGAAGGGGTTTCGTAGCGTGTCAGGATTAGCAGGCGCATTTGCAGCGGCGGCAACATTTCGGGCCGACGCAGTTTGAGCGCTGGCTGCCACCTGAGCAACGCTATTATTGCCGGGAGTCGGATATGCGGCCTTGCGCGCCGTCGGAATATTTACCGTCCGCGGCTTCGACTGGCCGTTGCCCTGATCCACGACGATGCTGTATTCCAAGCGGCCCTCGTGGCCAAGCTCTTGGTAGATGCTTTTCTTAAGCACATCCACATAATGCTCTTCCAGCCATTCATAAAAGAACTGGCTGGGCACCTGAATAATCAGGACATTATGATGAAGCTGCACCGGCACGATGGGTTCGAACCAAGTGCGGAAGCTCTGCTCACCAATGTTTGCCTTGATGACGCGAAGACAGTTAGCCCATACGGTTTGGCAATCCTTCAACATCAACAATATAGGGCAAAAGCAACGGGTGCAGGGTAGGAAATGAGGATCAGAGCACGGGGCAACCGAGCCCCGGTTTTTATAGGGGGAGACAAAAATGTGGAAAAGTCAGGACACAAAAAAACGCTTGACTCCTTGCTTTTGTCAGGCAGTTCGCACGGGTACCACCGAAGCGGACGCCACCGCAGGCCGCCGCGACTTACGCTCGAACGCATAGTCTATACGGCCGAGGTTAATTCCCGACCAACCGACCTGGTTAATCAACGTTCGGTGGCCATTCGGGCCGTCAATTGGAACTGGCGCATCGAGGAAGGTGTGGGTATGGCCACCTAAAATCAAGTCGATGCCAGCTACCTGCGCAGCTAATTTATGGTCATCAACTTTTTCACTTTTATACTGATATCCTAAGTGCGATAGGCAAATAACCAAATCGCAACGCTCCGCTTCACGCAAGCGGGCCACGGTAGTGCGGGCCGTCGCGATGGGGTCGAGATACACAGTCTTGCCAAAGTTTTTATCGGCTACCAAACCCGCCATCTCAATGCCCAACCCAAAGACGCCAATGCGATGTCCGGCTTTTGTGAACACCTTGTAGGGCTGAAAACGACCAGCCAGCGGTGTTTGTGAGAAATCGTAGTTGGCTATTAGAAAAGGGAAGTTCGCGTTAGGCAGCTGCTTCGCCAGGCCTTCCAGGCCATTGTCAAAATCATGATTGCCCAGCGTACCGGCATCATAGCCCATCTGCGACATCAGCTTGAACTCCAACTCTCCTTCGAAGAAGTTGAAGTACGGCGTGCCCTGAAATACGTCGCCGGAGTCGAGCAGCAGCACATTGGGCTCCTGCGCCCGAATTTGCTGAATCAGCGAGGCACGCCGCGCCATGCCACCCATACCCGCAAATTGCCCACTGCCCTCCGGAAACGGCTCAATGCGCGAATGCATGTCATTGGTATGCAGAATGGTGAGGCGCGAGCCTTTGGCATCGGCAGCCAGCGCTGGCACACCCAGTAGGCTTAAGCTAGCGGCACCAAGGGTCGAATTTTTAAGGAAGTCGCGACGGTTCATGCTTCTGATGTGCTAATGGTTGCTGGGCTAACAAATACTAAATTGAGATGGTGCTAAGCTGCATATTAGCGCACCCGACCCTCTACTCTGGCCTCCACAGGCTTGCCTTCTTTGGTAAGCTGACGAATGTGGTCAGCAATGGCATTGCGCAACAATACGCCAGTACCGCGGGGCTTGATAGTTTTGAAAAATACCATATTATCGCCGCCACCAGCCAGATAATCGGAAATAGCGACGGTATACGTGCCGGCTGGATTGAGCGGCTTGCCCCCAATTAGAATACTGGTTGCTTTTCCATCGGCGCCCACAGTATAGGTAGCACCCGAAATAGCCATTTTGATACGAGCAGAATAGTCAAATAGCTGCTGCATTACGGACCCCGGAGCGTCCAACACGACCAGCTCATTTTCGAAGGGCATGAGTTCAAAAATGTCCCCCAGCTTAATTGGTCCAGCGGGGATCTCGGCGCGCAGGCCGCCATTTGTTATCACACCCACATCAATTGGGCTACCCATAACGGTGCTGGCTCGCTGCCGCTGAATATCGGCTATAAAGTTCGCCAGTGGCGATTCGCCCGAGTTCTTTTTAAGAGCCACCGGCGCTGTGCCAATCACTTCTGCCATCTGCTGCGTCACCTTCTGCTGATAGGGCTCAATGAGAGCCGCTATTTTGGGGTCGGGGGGCAAAGTCTGGCCTACGGGCTGAGCCGTGGTGGGAGCCAATGTGGGCTTAGCCACGTAAGCAGCGCGCTGACAGGCTGGCGTTACAGCAACGGCGAGAAACAGACCAAGGCTAGCGACACGGGAGCGGAGAAAGTGCATAGAAACAGCAAAAGGCGAAGAGACGGATTGCAAAGATAACGCTGGTCTTTGGGCTTTTGCCCCAACCCATTGCGACATCTCGGCAACTTTGTTTGTCTGCTTCGCCTTTTGCTGCTTGAACCGCTATTTGCCTATTGTATATCCAACTAAAACCGACGTGGTAGTAGCACCAGAGAGGATTCCGGATTCGCTCAAGCTGTCCATCATATCCAATCGGGCTTCTAGCTGAAAAGTACCCACCTTGCCGGCGGGCAGAAGTAACCCAGCACCCAGCACTCCGCCGAAGTTACTGGGGCGCAAATCAATCTCCCGAGTGCTAGGAGCAGGTGGCGATGCAACATCGTAAGTAGTAGTCAGAACAGCGTTGCTCTTAATATGAGCAGCAAGTTGCGGCCCAGCCTGAATAAACGGCCTGATGGCACCCGTAGCCCGGGCATAGCGTAGAAGCGCCACTAGGTGCAGACTCGTCACATCAACCTCCAGATTACGTTGAGCCCGCTGAGTAAGAAAGGGTCCACTACCCGGACGTGTATATTGTAGCTCGGTTGACTGGTTTGAATACAGCCCCTCCACGCGCATTGACAGCTTCTCATTGAAGCGTGCTGGCGCAAAGTCCAAGCCGATGCCCATGAGAGGACCCACGGTGGAGCTCATCTTCTCCTCACCTTCGTCGTTAAAGGTGAAAGCGGCCCGTTGGGCTCCTACTAACAGACCAGCTTTGAAGCGGCCGGCACGAGGTGCGGCAACTTGCGCCGGTGCTCCGGTAGCGCAATTATTGTAGCTATTCACCAGCTTCGTCAGCTGAGACTCTATTAACTCTGCACGCCCCAGTTGGGCCTGAACTGCTGGGCAACCTGCCAACGTCGTATTTAATACGTTTCGAAAGGGGTACGAGCGAACTTTTACTTTCTGGACACCACTAGGGCTTGATTTAGATACAATGGTATCTTTTTGAATTAGCTCGACTACTGATGCAGCTTCGCTTTGTACATAGAAGTGACGTTGGTCGTCGCTGTCAACCAAGGTTAGCAGTGATACTTTGCCGGAGGCTAGTATTTCAAAGAAGGCAGCGCGGGCAGGAGCCGCAGGCGTAGGTTGGCTTAAGTATTTGGTGCCTTGCTTGAACCCGTAGCCACGCAGCTGTTCCGGCTGATATTCAACCACAGCAGCCTGAGCATCAGAACGAAACCGGCATAACAAGGCACTGCGCTGCGCACCTTGATAGGCGACAAGGCCAGAAACCGTATCGCCAGCCGCTTGCACGATATAGCCAGCACGGAAATCAGATTGGGCAACGGCTGACATAGAAGCGGTTGACAAAAGCAGTAAAAACCCTAAAGATTTAATCATGTAAATAGTGAAAGTGAGAAAGGAAGAAGCCTAGATTATAGAAGCCGCCAAAGCCGGATGCCGCGCGCCGCCGTACAAACAACTTGCCTAATTCGCCATTATTAGCCCGATGGGGTATCTTTATCCCGCATTCCTCATCGGAATGATAGGCTTTTCACCACTCCCGTATGGCCGATATCCCACGTCCGGCACCTGTTTCTTTTCCCGAGTTTCAACCCGTCAGTACGGAGGCCTGGCAGGAGCGCATCCGCCGCGACCTGAAGGGCGCTGACCCTGCCGCGCTGCTGTGGCACACGAGTGAAGGGTTTGATGTACAGCCGTTTTATCACCAAGAGGCGCTAGAATCGTTAGGAGCCTTGCCCTCTCCTCTCCTACCGCAACAGGTCGCTCCCAATCGCGCCTGGCGCAACGTACCGGCGGTGCGTGTAGCAGCCCAAAACAGCGGTCATGAGGCTGTAGACCAAGCTCGGATAAGCCTGGATCGTGGAGCCGATGGCGTGCATTTTATTTTCTCTGACGATGCCAGCGCCTTCGACGTAGACTACCTCCACAGCTTCCTGCCGCTCGGTACTACCTTCATCGGGTATTCGGTGCCGCACCACTCCACCGGCTTGCTGCGTCGGCTCCTGGACGCCAGCAAGGAGCTGGGGGCTTTTTGGTGACTGAGCCTCTCACCCATTATTCTACAAACTTTTCCAGCCACTTACCCGAACTGCGGACGGCAATAAAGCTGACGCAGCATCTGCCTGATTTTAAGGCACTGACAATTGATGCCGGCTTTTTTGGTAATAGAGGGGGCACCAATACCCAACAGATTGGCTACGCGTTGAATGTGGCGGCAGCTTATCTGCAAGCCCTTCCTACTGCGGATCTGAGTGTGGCTGACGTGGCGGCGGCTATGCAGCTGCACTTGGCAGTAGGAACCAGCTACTTCCTAGAAATTGCCAAGCTTAGAGCCATGCGGCGGCTGTGGGCTACGTTATTGCATGCCTTCCATTTGCCCCCCAGCCTAGCGGCCACACTACGAATTCATACCAGCACGTCGTCTTGGCTGCAAACAACCCTTGATCCGCACACCAACCTATTACGCTTCACAACAGAAGCCATGGCAGCCGTATTAGGCGGCGCTACCTCGCTCACCGTAGCCCCATTCGACAGCTTGTACCGCGAACCGGGTGAGTTTTCGGAGCGACTGGCGCGCAACTTATCTATTATTCTGCGGGAGGAATCCCAGTTGGGCCGCGTGACCGATCCCGCAGCCGGCTCCTACTACCTCGAAACGCTCACCGACACCCTGGCCCGCGAAGCATGGGCGCTTTTCCAAGCCACAGAAACCAAAGGTGGCTTTCCCAAAGCTTGGGGCAGCGTGTTGGAAGAGCTACGCACGATCAGCCGCCAGCAGTTTCACCGCATAGCCACCGGCGAGCAGGTAATAGTGGGGAGCAACCGATTCACGCAAGCCGAGGAGGAGTTTGAGTTCGATCCTAAAAAGCTCCTGCGCAGCCGCAGCTTCGATACTACCCGCGCTACGTATCCCACGGAAGTATTGCGTTTGGTAACGGCTATGCATTTTAAGCGGCAGTTGCAGCAGAATCAGCGGGCGGCGGTGGTACTCTTAGGTCAGGATGCAAACCAGGCCATTCTCGAGTCTTTCCTCAAAACTCTTTCACCGGAAGAACGGGTTTCCTTAGCGCTCCCCGAGACACCGGATGATACCTTGTCGGTGCTGTTTTCCACGCCCGAAACGGCGACCCTGATGTACGCCACCGTGGAGCAGTATCACGCTCTTGCCCGTGAAGTATCCGCCCCTGATGCTGCTGACCTGTCAATTCACTTGCCTACTTTGCTATCCAGCGATGTGGCCACTATGCAGGCTGCCATTCAGCGCCACGGCTTCCAAGAACTCAGCGTAAATAGCTATAAAACCGACGACATCCTCGCCCGATTGCAGGGAAAAACGTAGGATCACTCCTTGTAAAACAGCTTGCTGAAGCAACTATTACCCGAGTAATCCTCGACTAAACACCCCAGGCCACCCAATCTATCCTCCATTCATGAAGCCTGATTTTTCCCGTATTCCGTACGATGCAGCGCCGTTGCCGCCCGCTCCGGCTACGCCCACCGAAACGCCGACGCCCGAACAGATTCCGCTCCGTAGCTATTACACAGCCCACGATGTGGCCGGCCTCGATCATATGGGCTTCGGTGCGGGTGTGGCGCCTTATCTGCGTGGGCCTTACGCTACCATGTATGTGCAAAACCCGTGGACTATCCGGCAATACGCGGGGTTTTCTACGGCTGAGGAAAGCAATGCTTTCTACCGTCGCAACCTAGCTGGGGGGCAAAAAGGGCTTTCGGTTGCCTTCGATTTGGCTACGCACCGCGGCTACGACTCCGACCACCCGCGCGTGGAGGGCGATGTAGGCAAAGCAGGCGTCGCCATCGACTCGGTGGAGGATATGAAGATCCTCTTCGACCAGATTCCGCTGGACCAGATGTCGGTGTCGATGACTATGAATGGGGCCGTGCTCCCGATCATGGCCTTTTACATTGTGGCGGCTGAGGAGCAGGGGGTGAGTCCGGAGAAGCTGGCGGGCACCATTCAGAATGACATTCTGAAGGAGTTTATGGTGCGCAACACCTACATCTATCCGCCCGCTCCGAGCATGCGCATCATTGCCGACATATTTGCCTACACGGCTAAGCATATGCCGCGCTTCAACTCCATCAGCATCAGCGGCTACCATATGCAGGAAGCCGGTGCTACCGCCGATCTGGAACTGGCTTATACTCTCGCCGATGGGCTGGAATACGTGCGTGCGGGTCTCGCCGTGGGCATGGACGTGGACCAATTTGCCCCCCGCCTTTCCTTTTTCTGGGCAATTGGCATGAACCACTTCATGGAAATTGCCAAGCTGCGCGCGGGGCGGCTGTTATGGGCCAAGCTCATGCAGCAATTTGCCCCCCAGAATCCCAAATCGTTGGCTTTGCGCACCCACTGCCAAACTTCGGGTTACTCGCTTACAGAACAAGACCCGTTCAACAACGTGGCGCGTACGTGCATTGAGGCCTTGGCAGCAGCCTTGGGCGGCACGCAAAGTTTGCACACGAATGCACTGGATGAAGCCATTGCCTTGCCCACGGATTTCTCGGCCCGCATTGCCCGCAACACGCAGCTTTACCTCCAGCACGAAACCGATATTACCCGCGTCGTAGACCCATGGGGTGGCTCGTATTACGTGGAGAGCCTCACTCACCAACTCGCCGACAAAGCCTGGGCGCTGATTCAGGAAGTAGAAGAGTTGGGCGGCATGGCTAAGGCTATTGAAACTGGTCTGCCCAAAATGCGCATTGAAGAAGCGGCTGCCCGTAAGCAGGCACGTATCGACTCAGGCAAGGAAATCATTGTGGGCGTCAATAAATACCGCCCTACTGAAGAGCACAAAATCGATGTACTCGACATTGATAATGCCGCCGTACGGGAGGCCCAGCTTGCTCGACTAGCCACCATCAAAGCTGAACGCGATACTGCTGCTGTACAAGCAGCGTTAGTAGCTCTAACAAACGCAGCTCGCAGTGGCTCCGACAACCTGTTGGCGCTGGCCGTGCAAGCCGCCCGCGTACGCGCTACGCTTGGCGAAATCTCAGATGCCTTAGAGAAAGTATATGGCCGCCATCAGGCTACTATTCGAGCTATTTCGGGCGTTTATTCCGCAGAACTGGATTACGACGCCGAGTTTCAGCGCACCCATAAAATGGCCGATGAGTATGCCAAGCTCGAAGGTCGTCGGCCACGTATTTTGGTGGCTAAAATGGGCCAGGATGGCCATGACCGCGGCTCCAAAATCATTGCTACGAGCTTCGCCGATGTAGGCTTCGATGTGGATATTGGTCCCCTATTCCAAACTCCGGCCGAGGTAGCCCGCCAAGCTACCGAAAACGATGTACACGTGGTAGGCGTAAGTAGCTTAGCAGCTGGTCACAAAACCCTGATCCCACAATTGATTGAGGAGTTGAGAAAGCTTGACCGCGCGGATATTCTGGTTATTGCAGGTGGCGTGATTCCGGCTCAGGATTATGAATTTCTCTTCGAGGCGGGAGTAGCGGGAGTCTATGGTCCGGGAACGGTAATTGCAGTAGCAGCCCAAGAAATCTTGCAAAAGTTGAAAGAGCAGTAAAAATTGCTTGTAACTCACGACCTAAGCATAGATTTTCCGTAGTCTAGCTGCTAGTACAGGATAAATGCATATCCTGTACTAGCAGCCATATGTAAGGGAGATTGCTATAGTTTACTTAAATTTAACTCTGTTAAATCATGTGTCAATAGTTGCTATGTGAGGCTTTAGCCTGCTTAGTTTCTACTTGAAAAAATACTTAAATAATACAACTGAATAGCTTTTGTTAAGTATTTCCCTTATTAATTTGATTTATCTATATACTAACAAGGATTTTAATAGGATTAAATCAACATTAAAGCCTACATTGCATTACTAACGGTTTAGCCTAAGTTCTCACAATTAACCTGATGAAATCTCAGCTACGAAATACTTTAGCCCGAATTTATCGCTCCAGTGAGCGTGTAGTACGGGAGAACTTACATCTGTACGATTCGGAGGATAAGCTAATAGCCGATTCTCAGCACTATTGGGAAGGTATTGATCGGGAGTATATTCCTGGCAATGCGCACTGGCGCGGCAAAGGTATATTCACCAATGACGATGAGCGGTGGCTTAAGATGGGCCGGCACAATTATGAGATGTACCGCCGCTTAGCTGGCGTGGCAACCCTTGACAACCAACCGGCCCGCATCGTAGACTGGGGCTGCGGCGGCGGAGCAAATGCTGTGCACTTCGCTCCCGGGTCGAGCTGCTACTATGGTACTGATATTACTGCTGCCAGTGTGAATGAGTGTCAGAAGCAATTAACCCAGGAAGGCTACCACAACTTCGTTCCTGTGCAATTTGAAGCGGGTACCCCCGAAACGGTTCTGAGCGTTATCAAAGAGCCTGTCGATCTATTTTTCTCCACTTACGTTTTTGAGATTTTCCCAACCAAGGCATACGGCACCCGCGTGCTGGACATTGCTTACAAACTGTTGAAGCCGGGTGGGCAGGCGTTTATTCAAATTCGCTACGCCGACAACACTCCTATCAGCCAGCCGCATCGTTGGGGCTATGCGCAAAACCTACCTCACATGGTAACCTATCGTATTGAGGAGTTTTGGGAAAATGCGATCAGCTGTGGCTTTGTGCCACAACTTGTTACCCTTGAAATTGAGCAGGAAGTAAAGCTTGGACGGCGCTATGCCTACTATTTGCTGACAAAGCCAGCTTAAAGGCTTCGTAGTTCTGAAAGACTGTTACCCAGAGAAAGAAAAAGAGAGCGTCCGTGTCTAACACCCTGTTAGACACGGACGCTCTCTTTTTAGATCAGGTATTAGTTGAGAATGATACTACAAGGTGTAGCTCTTATCGTGGCAACACGTCACGCCGATCCTTTCGTAGCATATTATCAAGGCTCCAAGGTCCGGAGCCTTGCGCGGCGATATACAGAAACAAGAAGCAGTACACAACCGCTAGCTCTCCCTGATTGATAATAGGAAGGCTTGCTTGCGGTGCGTGGGCCATAAAGTAAGCCACAGCCATAGTGCCACTGGCAATAAAAGCAGCAATGCGCGTCAGGAAACCAAAGGCAATAAGGAGGCCACCAACCAGCTCTATTATTCCGGCAAGGCCCATGAGCGAAGCAATTTCCACGGGCGGTTTATCACCGGGAAATCCTAGCAGTTTCTGGCTGCCATGCATCGCGAAAAGCAAGCCTACCACAATACGAAGCAAGGCATAAATGTGGGGGGCAAATCTGGCTAAGCTGTCCATAAGTGGAATATGTATACCCTCAGTATTTGCTTCAGTACGAACGTGTCGGAAGCAATTTCGGGTTATACGGCGAATAGACAGTAAAGTGGCTCAACAGTTATTGCAACAGCTGCAAAGCCTCCTCATTGCCCTGCTGCACAGCCAGATCCAGCGCGGTAAGGCCCCTGATATCCCGAATAGTAGTATCGGCGCCGGCGTCGAGCATGAGTTTCACGAGTTTGTTGCGTCCAAAAAGCGTGGCAAACATCAGCGCGGTACCTCCGTTGCCATTTTGCAGGTTCAGATCGGCGCCGTTCGCTATTAGCAGGCTGGCCACCTCGGCGTGGCCTTTGAAGCAGACACCCATCAGGGCATTGTTGCCGCCAGCATCCTGCACATCCACATCAGCGCCCGCCTCAAGCAAAAGCTGAACAGCTTCCAGTTGATCATCGTAGGCAGCTACTATTAGTGGAGTGAAGCCTTTCCCATTCACCGTATTCACGTCGATGTTGGTGGCAATCAATTCTTTCAGATAAGCAACATCGCCCCGGCGGGCAGCATCAAACAATAAATCTTCGGGGCGGGCAGAGGAAAATGACATATGGGCAATAAGTGAGTTGTAAGAAAAGGCACGAAGTCAATACGATTGCAGCGCTAAGTTGGCTAACGCCACCAGAAGCGTCCATCTCGGCTGTCAACCGTAAAGATTAACATACAAAATAAACGCTCACTGGTTTAACGCCTCTCACTTTATATTCTACACAAGAATGGATCTGCAACTCACGAATAAAATTGCTTTAGTAACTGGCTCTACCGCTGGCATCGGCTTGGCCATTGCCCAACAGTTAGCAGCAGAAGGCGCGCACGTCATCCTTACAGGTCGTACCGACGCCCGAATTCAGACAGCCACGTCGGCTATTTTGGCCCAAACACCTACAGCCCAAGTACGCGGCGTCGCCGTCGACTTTGGGCGCGCCGACGAAATACAGCACTTGCTGCGTGAAGTACCCACAGTGGATATCTTGGTGAACAACGTCGGCATTTTTGCCCCCCAGGAGTTTGCTGATATCACTGATGAGGATTGGATGCGCTTTTTTGAAATAAACGTAATGAGCGGGGTGCGGCTTTCGCGCCAATATTTCCCGCTTATGCTTGCTCAGAACTGGGGACGCATCCTATTTATTTCCAGCGAGTCGGGCCTACAGATTCCGCAGGAAATGATTCATTACGGCACCACCAAAACGGCCCAGCTTGGCGTGGCTCGTGGTCTGGCCGAACTGACCAAAGGCACCAATGTAACGGTAAACTCCGTGCTGCCTGGCCCCACGGCTTCCGAGGGCGTAGAGGACTTTCTACAAAAATTATCGGCTGAAGGGAAATCGAAGGAAGAAGCTGAGCATGATTTCTTTCAGAACGACCGGCCCTCATCCTTGCTTCAGCGCTTTGCCACGCCGGAGGAAGTGGCCAATATGGTGGTGTACCTAGCTAGTCCGCTCGCCTCGGCTACGAATGGGGCTTCCGTACGGGTAGATGGCGGCGTGATACGGAGTATTGGGTAGAGCCTACTTGCCTTTTGTACGCATTTCTTGGCGACGCATAGGCATCGTATCGATGGTCTCGAATAGCACGTTGGGGTCAATTGGCTTGGTTTCTTTGCGCTTTACGCCACCATCTTTACCAATCAGCACCACGGCAAAGCCGCTCGGCTCGACACCCAGCGTTTGGCGCACATACTGCTTTTCGGTGGGACTCAAGCTGGTTTCAATAGCTTCCATGATGAGTATATCGCGGGCTTTCACTTGGGCTTCGGCGGAAGTCATGCTTGCCTTTTGCTGCTTGAGCTCCACTGATTCGGCCGTGGGCGCGTAGAGGATAACCACCCTTTTTTGCCACCGCTGAGATTTTATTCTCTCTGGCAACGAGGGCTTTGCAGAAGGCTTTTGGGCTAACGAGCCTAATGCAAAGCCACTGACTAGTAACACGAGAAGAATGGACCGGAGCATGAGCAATACGAAAGATGTGAAGCTAAAACATCGACTGGGGGCTTTTTTGCGTTCTACGGACTGCAAAAAAGCCCCCAGCTCGTATTCAAACTCCGTAAACGGCGTGTCTGTTACTTTTCGTTGTGGGTTTTCGCCGGGCTCTCCCACCGTTAGCTATATTACCTTGGCACGAAATTCCGTTTTCCTTCTAGTAGCGCCCCTAATCACACCTGCTCCGGCGCTTTGCCACACTATGAAACGACTTCCTTTTCTGCTCTTATTTGTAAGCCTGCTCACGAGTGCTCCGGCTTGGGCTCAGGCTGAGCAATCTATCTGGTACTTCGGTAATATGGCGGGGTTAAGCTTTGCTCAAGGCAAGCCCACTCCCCTTCTCGACAGCAAAATGGTGAGCTACGAGAACTGCGCCGTGGCTACTACCAAAAGTGGCCAACTGCTGTTTTATACCAATGGAGGCACAATTTATAACCGCCAGCACCAGCCCATGCCCAATGGCCGCAAGCTGATGGGCGGGCAGGAAAGCACGCAAGGCGTTCTGATTGTGCCTGATCCCGGCAGCGGTAACGTGTTCTACGTGTTCACCACCGACTTTCAGGGCCGGCCCGGCGGTATGCGCTATTCCGTAGTGGACATGACCCGCGACAACGGCCTCGGCGATGTACCACGCGCCAATTTGCTACTCATTTCACCCGTAGCCGAGAAGCTAGCGGCGGTGCGTCACCAAAACGGCCGCGACGTGTGGGTGGTAGGTCACCGCTGGAATTCTAACGCCTTTGTGGCTTACCTCGTTACGGCCGATGGCGTTCAAACCAAGCCCATTTTAAGCAACGTAGGCACCATGCACGCCGGCCCCGGCCGAAACGCTATTGGCTGCATGAAGTTCTCACCGGATGGCAACAAGCTGGCCGCCGCCATCTGGCGCGAAAGCAACAAGTTTGAGGTTTTTGACTTCGACCGCACAACGGGCTTAGTGAGCAAGCCACGCCAATTTGGCCCTTATGAGGAAGCCTACGGCGTGGAGTTCTCGCCCGATGGCAGCAAGCTCTATGGCACCAATAACGGCACCGGTGGCGGGGCGGCCCAAATCTGGCAGTTCGATTTGAAGACCAGCAAAGCCACCAAAATAGGGGATTCCAAGAACCGTAAAATCGGGGCGCTTCAGCGGGGGCCGGATGGCAAAATATACGTGGCCCGCGAAGACAACCCTTTTTTGGGAGTCATCGAAAACCCGAATGCTGCGGGCTTAGCCTGCGGCTACAAGGACGATGGTATCAGTCTGGGAGGCAAACGTAGTAAGTTTGGCTTGCCCAATTTCATCGTCAAGTAAGGGCAGACCCATCACCTATGGCCAAACGCTTCACCGTAGACGAGTATGTGGCGGGTATTCAGGCCGGCAACCGCGTGGTGCTGAGCCGCGCCATTACGCTGGCGGAAAGCACCTTGGCCACCGATCAACAGCTCGCTCAACAAGTCCTCGACGCGGTTATGCCGCAGGCGGGCCACTCGATACGAGTTGGCATAACTGGCGTACCGGGCGTGGGTAAAAGCACGTTTATCGAAGCGCTGGGGCTGTATCTGGTAAATAAGCTAGGCAAGAAGCTGGCCGTGCTGGCCGTAGATCCTACCAGCCAACGCAGCGGCGGCAGCATACTCGGCGACAAAACCCGCATGAGTGAGCTGGCCGCCCATTCAGCGGCATACATTCGGCCATCGCCGGCGGGCAGCTCCTTAGGAGGCGTGACGCGCAGCACCCGCGCGGCCATGCTCTTGTGCGAAGCAGCCGGCCACGACGTCGTTTTTGTAGAAACGGTGGGCGTAGGCCAAAGTGAAACCGCTGTGCATGGTATGGTCGACTTTTTTCTGCTGCTCATGCTGGCCGGTGCCGGCGACGAGCTGCAAGGCATCAAAAAGGGCATTATGGAAATGGCCGATGCGGTGACCATCACCAAAGCCGACGCAGGCAACGAGTTGGCAGCCCGTCGTGCCCGCCGCGAATACCAGAATGCTCTTCATCTTTTTCCAAAAGCTACTTCCGGCTGGGCCCCCGTGGTAACAACCAGCTCGGCCCTGACGGGTGCTGGCGTGGCCGAAGTCTGGGAAATAATAGAGCAGTACCAGACGCAAATGCAGGCCAGTGGGTACTTTCAGCAACGGCGGCAGGAGCAAAATCTGCACTGGCTGCACGAGGCCATCCGACAGGAATTGGAAGAGCGCTTCTACGCTAACCCACGCGTGCAAAAGCACCTAGCTGAAGTACGGGAGCAAGTGATGGGGGGCAAAAAATCCCCATTCGGAGCCGCTGCCGAACTGCTGGAATTGTAGTGGAAATCTCAGCTTATCAGGAAGCGATACGCTGCTCTAGTAAGTCCCATTTGTTGCCATAGCAGTCCTCAAACACAGCCACGCTGCCGTAGCTTTCGTGCCGGGGCTCTTCCAGAAACTGTACACCGCGCTCCCGATATAGGGTATAATCGCGGGCAAAATCATCGGTGTGGAGAAACAGGAACACGCGCCCACCCGCCTGATTACCGACTTGACGAACCTGTTCTTCAGTAGCAGCCTGAGCCAGCAACAACCTAGCAGATGAGGATTGCGGCGGCGCTACCACCACCCAGCGTTTCCCGTGTCCCAAGTCGATATCTTCTATCAGCTCAAAACCTAACTTATCCGTGTAAAACGCGATGGCTTTGTCGTAATCACGAACGAGCAGAGTGATGGCGCCGATGTACTGTGGCATAAGTGGCTGGGGGGCAAAAAAAGAAGAGTACGCGTCTTTTACTTGGTTAGATGGTTTTACGCTTCAGCATCAGATAATCAAGGTAATACAACACTTTGATCGACAAAGAATTGCTGTGAGGCGTATTTACGGTATTGGTCAGATTATCAAAGTAAAGCGGGGTGGCTTTGTCGGCGGTGAGGAAGCTGGAGCCAGCATTTTTCCACACTATGCTGATCTGGGAGCCGGGCGCAAACCACCATGAGTACACGGCATCCACGTTGAAGGCGTTAAAGCTCGTGTCGCGGTTGCGGCGGTAGTCGATGGCTTCTTCCTGACCCTTCTCCAGCAGCCGCAGGTAGTCGTAGTAATGCACGTTGCTCGTGTAGTGACGCGTGCGAATCGTGAACGACATGCGATTATTGAACGTGTAAGACCCCGAAACGGTGTTAGTTACAGTAACCACGCGGCGCCGGCCCAGCACCGATTCGTCCAGATAAAGCTCGTCCAGAGGTTCCTGGCTGCTCATGCCACCAGCGTACCCAATCTGGTTGTCTTGCTTGCTCCAACTTAGGTCATAGCGAAAGGTAAGTTGGTTATTGACCCGATAGCGAGGACTAATTCCTATGCCGAGGCCCGTACGGTTGGGCCGCCCTCGGTCCTGAGCGTAATAGCGCCCAGAAACGCTCACGTCGTACGCCAGTTTTTTGCGGTAATCGGATGAGATGAACATGTTACCGCCCACGTTGGCGGGTACGCGCACGTACAGGCGGCCAAGTGGCGACACGCGCGGCTCGAAGTAGTCGTGGCGCCGGGGCGAGGCGTCAAATTCAGCTCCCACCGTCATAAAACTCTTGGTAAACGTGGTATTGCCGCCGCCGTAAAACTCCACGCTCCGATAGCGCCGGGGCTTGTACAACACCTGATTGCTGACGCCCCAGTAGGTATACAGGTTATTCACCTTCCAGAAGGGCTTGTATTTGTTATAGTTGAAGTCGATAGATTGCTGGATACTGTTGTTGCTGAGCAGTAAGCCCAAATCGTTGGAGTCGTAGGTATCGGATTCGATGCCCTGGCTTACTTTCCAAGTGAGGTTACCGCTGATTTTGCCAACTCCCACCAAGTATTTAAAGCCATCTTGGTTATTTACGTCATTATCTGAGGCAAAAGACTTGCCGCGGCGACGTGAGTACACTACTTGCCCATCAATGGCATAGGCGTTCTTCTTGTCAGCAAAGCGAAAAAGCCCCCAGTCACGTTCGCGTCGTAGGTGCGGCCCCAGCGCGTGACGTTGGTATTGATCAAGCTCACGTAGGAGTTATTCTTCAGAGACTGATCCAGCACCACAATATTATAGTTCGAAAAAGGCTGGGTCAGCACGTCGCGCTCCTGCCCGGTGCTGTCGCGCACGGTGGCGTACACATCGTTACTGAGGGCATTGAACAATCCGATGCCCAGACCTTTACTCGTGCGACCGGATATTTTGGCAGCATTCAGCAAGCGAGTTTCGCCGGGGTTTTTTACTAGTTGTTCACCTTTGCCAAGCTGCCCATTGACGGCGTAAAAGCCCACCGGCTGGGCTCCTACCCGACGGGAATAAAAGAGGTTGCCTTTAGTAAATAGCTCGGTGCCCTCCGTAAAAAACTGGCGGTTTTCATTGTACTGTACCTCAAAAGGCGTGAGGTTGAGCACCACGTTGTCGCTCTGGGTTTGGCCGAAGTCGGGTACCAGCGTTGCATCGAGGGTGAAGCTTTCGTTGATGCCGTACTTAATGTCGGCGCCGCCATTAAAGGAGAAGCTTGTGTTGCGCACGCCCTGCTCCTGGTAAGGATAGTGGTTGAGATACGTGGACACGTAGGGCGTGAGCGACAAGCGTAGCGGCGGCTTAATGTCGCGGATGCCTTGCAATTGGCCCCATTGGTTCACAAAGCCATCGGCTTCGGGCTTTACTTCATTCCAGAAAAAATCTTGATTATCGCGCTTCCGCCGGCGCATAAAGTTGAGCCCCCAGAGCTGCTCGGGTACGGCGCTAAAGCGAATGGCCGAGTACGGAATACGCATTTCGACTACCCAATCGGTACCACGTAGAGCCGTGCGCGCATCCCACACGGCATTCCAGGCAAAATCTTCGCCACTGGCGGGCGAGTAACGCGCATCCAGCTGCACGCCCCCCGGCGTGATAAAGAAGCTGTAGCCGTTGAGCTTATCGTTATAGGTATCGAGGAAAATGGCGATAAAGTCGGTATTACCGAGGTCGTCGCGGGCGGTCAATTCCCGCATGATAGAGTCGGCAGACGACTCGTGCATCACGGCGCCCACATACAGCGCGGCATCATCGTACAGTACCCGCACTTCGGTCTTGTTCTTCTCATGCGGGCCAGGGTTCGGCCGATTCTGAATAAAATCGGTGGCTGCGGGTGCTTCCTGCCATTGGGCTTCATCGAGTTGGCCATCAAGCTTAATAGGCTGTGTGATGCGAACGGCTTGAAGCTGACGCTTGGGCGCTGCATTGGCTTTAGACGTAGGTGCTGTGGGGGGCAAATTCTGCCCTACAGTCACGTACGTGATGAATCCTAAACACCAACAAAGTAAAATTCGCAGCATAAAATGTAAAGGTAAAACCGGGATTCCCCGTCGATAAGCCAATAGATGCACAAAGTCAGACGAGAGTTGCCGCGGGGGCTTTTTTAATATGAAAGCCGGCTTTCTGCTTCAGAAAGCCGGCTTTCATATTAAAGACGAAGTTGTAGCTATTCTTGGATGGAGATGTTCATATTGAACTTGCTGTTCTTGCCTTCACCTAGCAGCTGCCGATACTTAGCCGCTAGCTCGTCCGACTGACGCTTGCCGTTCACGGTCATGCCAGTAGAATTTATCTGGAACTGATACGACTTATCGTTCTTCCCAATCAGCCCATCCTGCCGCAGCTGGTTGCCCAAATCCACGGAATTGATGGCTGGGGCGCGGGGAGGCTGTGGGGGCCGCGGGGCGCGGAGCGCACGAGGAGGAGCCGGTGGGGCTGGAACCCCGGGAGGCGTTGGAAAATCAGGGGCTCCCGGAGCTACTGGTGGTGCGGGCGGTGGCGGAGGGGTAAGGTTGTAATTGGTGCTGGAGCCAGCGCGGTTCATATAAATACGGTTCACATTCCCCCATTGTAGCTGAGTGTCAAGGTATCTGTGTCACCAATTGTTCGGCCTACGCCCGCCTCATACATTTTCTTGTATTTGACAAAAAGAGCTTCCGACTGCTTTTGTCCATTTACTTGCAAATCCTTGGCTGTCAGCACGAAGTTGAAGCGAGTTCTATCCTTGATCAGTCCGTCTTTCACCAACTCATCGATGATGCTGTCCTCGGTTTTACGAACGCGGGCATCGCGCTCGGCTCGTTCTTTATCACGCTCGGCACGCTCACGGTCGCGAATAATTCGTTGCTCATCGCGCTCAACCTGGCTTCTCTCCCGAATGACTTGCTGATTGTCGCGGACCTCCTGTAGCCGGTCACGCTCCTCTTCGGCTGCTTCCTGCAGCCGCTCGCGCTCCTCCCGAATATTGTCGAACTGCTCCCTGATTCTATCTCTTTCCTCGTCGCTATCGGCGTTTTGCTCGGCCAAGCGCAAGGCTTGCTCTGCTGACCGCAGGGCTTGGCGGCGCGCGTTCTCACCCTGAATTATCTGGACGTTTCCATTCAGGTTGCGCTTAAGCAAGGCCATTGACTCGTTATTAAGCCGTAGCAGTTGGGTGGACCGATGTAGTTCATCCGCATTCAGATCTATCACCCTCAAACTGTTGGGGTCTAAGTCAAAATGCGAGTCGTTGCGACCTAACAGGCGTAGCGTACGACCAGACTTCAGCCGAATAACCTGCGTGCCTTCGTCGTTGCTCATCTTTCGCGCCGCATTCAACTCTTGGGCGTCTATGCGGTTGCCATTGATATACATCTCCGTTACGCGGCCTTTTTTGTCGCGTTCCAGTATCACAGCTCCTGCGTCGCGACGGCCCCGCGCGCCATCCTGAATGATAACGACCCGGTTATTATCGTCCTTCCGGCGGCGCTTCTTTTTGTCTTTATCCTTATCATCGTCACTAACAGCGACGAGTTCTGTTTCGCGCAGCGGACCCATAGAATTTGTAAGGGCCAACGGGGGCATTTCGGCAACAGATGGCATCACCATCAAACCGGGCAGCAGGTCAGCACGCCAAGTATTGCTCATGGCCATTTCCTTCTTGCGGCTGCTCTTGAAATGCGGATCAGCTATGGAGAAGGCCGTACTCACGCCTAGCAGTACAATGCCCCCCAGTACCACAACGGCCGCCATAAAGCCCTCAGAGAATGTAGGGGCCGAACGGCGCTGTACCAGCCGCCGCACGCGACTCAATAGCGAGCCATCTGGGCCAACAGCGGCTACTGCCAGGCGGGGCGCTGAAAAGCGGTCGTGGCCAAGCTCGGCTAGTCCGGTGAGCGCATGAGCCAGCGTCAGCGGGCTACCACACAGAGCAGTAGCCATATCGTCGCAGCAATTTTCGCGCTCGGTACGCAGGCACGCATTCACAAACCAGACTCCGGGATGATAGAAAAAAAGAATCTCGGTGATGGACTGTACGAGATTCATCAAATAATCGCGCCGAATAATATGTGCCAACTCATGCGCCAGAATGGCCTCCAAGTGCGCTTGGCTTAGGCCGGATATAGTGCCCAATGGCAGCAGAATAACCGGACGTAGATGGCCCGCTACCAGCGGCGCTTTCACGAGCGCCGACTCCAGCAGCGTTACCGACCGGCGCAGTCCGGCCCGCTCACCAAGCTCCGTCAGGCGGTGTTGCCATACGGCGGGTAGTTGGCGTACGCGGTAGTGCCGAAGCCGATCCAGATAAGCCAGCCCGCCCAGAAAGCGCAGTGTCATGGCGAGTAAGCCCAGCAGCCAAGCGGCTACAATCAGGGGTAAATGCTGGTCGAAGTATGGCAGCCACGATGTAGTAACCGGTGCAGCAGACTCTACGGTTGCGGTTGCGGTAGGACGCTTGTCAAAAGCATATACTAACGGCAAATTGCCCCCCAAGCTAGCTGCAATAGCTGCCGGAGCGTCGGTTGTGGTAGCCAGAGCAGTGGGAACCGCTGCCTCCGTATCGGAACTGTCGGTCAGATAATATCGGCTAAACGTAACCGCCGATAAGCCCAACATCGCAACCAGTGCCACGCCCGCCGCCCGGTAACGGATGCGCGCCGTGTGCTGACGCAGCAGCAATAACAGCCCGGCTAATGCCAGCGCTACTACGGCCCCTTGCCACAATGAATGCACAATGGTCCAGCCAAGGGCCCGGACAACGGCTGGGGATAGAATATGCTCAAGCCAATTCATTGGTCCCTCCTTTCTCGGTTGTGTTTTTTTGCTCTTCCATTTCGTTCAGCAGCTCCCGAATTTGGTCCAACTCGGCCTGCGAGGTGCGCTGGTGGCCAAGGGCCTGCACCACTAGCTTGAGGGCCGAGCCGCCAAAAGCAGCATCCAGGAGGCGGTCGATGAGCAGCCCTTGGGTTTCCTCCTCGCGCAGCGCCGCCCGATACACATGGGTGCGATTCTCATCATCACGGAGCACTAAGCCCTTATCCAGCATCAGTTGAAGCAGCTTCAGCGTGGTAGTGTAGCCTACATCGCGCTTCTTGTTTAGCTCGTCGTTTACAAAGCGAACGGTGGTGGGGCCGTGCTGCCAGAGCACCTGCAAAATCTCCAGCTCCGATTCGGTAGGCTTGGGGAGGGGTGGCTTGCTCATTGTTTCTAGGAGTTATAGAGGTACGAAGAAATTCGTATTACAAACATATACGAAACTTATCGTACTAACAAGCATTATCTACGAATATTTTCGTTGACACCCAGAATCATGGCTTAACTCGCAGTAACTCTATCAATGTCACGACAAAATAAGAATGGGTGCTTGCTCTATTTTTTCGCGCCGAGTGAAATAGCATTTAAGAAGAATAGTATGGAGCGTTCGACTTAGTACGCTGTAACTCTAGCATTAAATTATAGCCTAGTATAAGCAAGGCTAGTATATACAAGCAACTGTTAAAATTAAACTTATCCAGGAATACAGAACTTGGTTTAGATCGAATTAATCAAAAATAAGCATGGTAGTACTAGCTTAATATCCAATCTATTATCAACAGCAGATCATCGTTATATCTATGTTTATTAATATGAATAGGAAGCATCTTTTACTGACGAGCTTTATAATGAAACCAATAACGTTTTTTAGCCAAAAAATCAACTCATAAGGATGCACCCCGTATTATCCATGACCTGAATACGTCCTTTCACCCATGGATTTCAGCGTCTCGCCTATGCAATCTTCTGATAATGTTTTCCAAGGTCAGCAGCCTGATCCCAACCACGCCCCTGATCCTCGCATGACCATTCCGGTAGTGGAAGAGCAGTTAAAAATCGGGAAGGATGTGGTAGAAACCGGTCGGATTCGGGTATCGAAGACAGTTCACGAGGAGGAGCGCGTCATTGATGTGCCCATTATTCAGGAGGAAGTCAATGTTGAGCGAGTAGCTATCAATCAATACGTGGCTACTCCCCCCGCTGTGCGCTACGAAGGCGATACGATGGTTATGCCCATTCTGCGGGAAGTATTGGTGGTGGAGAAGCGCCTGCTCCTAGTAGAGGAAGTTCGCATCACAAAACTCCAAACAGAAACACGTACCCCCCAACAGGTGACGCTACGGAAGGAGGAAATTCATCTGGAGCGTGTAGCCCCCAATATGCCCCCGCTAGCGACCCCTCTATTCAAGCTTAGACTTTACTGATTACCCTACTATTCTTCATTTTTCTACTAACCAAAATCCTTACGAACGATGGCACATACCGTAATTGGAGTATTCGACACAGCTGCTGAAGCTCAGCGCGCCGTACAGCAACTGGAGCAGAGTGGTTTTCAGCGCGACTACGTCGACGTAGCCCCTTATAATCAGGGCAGCACAACTAGTGGCGGCTACAGCAACAGTGGCAGCACAAATACCACCGGCACTCGTGCCGAGGCGGTTGCTGATGATGCCGGCGACAAAATCGGCAACTTCTTCAGCAATCTCTTTGGCGGCGACGATGATAACACCTCCCGCAACTACTCCAACGTAGTGCGCAGTGGCAAATCTTTGGTAACAGTCCACGCCCGCTCGGGGGAAGAAGCGGAGCGTGCCCGCGACCTTCTCGACAGCTATGGTGCGGTAGATGTGGATGATGTAGCTGCTCAATATGGTGGGGCTAACACTTCTGGCAACGCATATGCGAGCACGCAGTCGACCACTGGCCAAACTGATGAGACTGGCTCAGTGAAGGTGATGGAAGAGCAGTTACAGGTTGGGAAGCGCGTAGAGCAAACTGGTGGGGTACGGGTGCGCAGCCGCATTGTGGAGCGCCCAGTAGAAGAACATCTGCGCCTGCGGGAAGAGCATGTAAACGTAGAGCGCCACGCT
This sequence comes from Hymenobacter radiodurans, assembly GCF_004355185.1. Taxonomy (NCBI): domain Bacteria; kingdom Pseudomonadati; phylum Bacteroidota; class Cytophagia; order Cytophagales; family Hymenobacteraceae; genus Hymenobacter; species Hymenobacter radiodurans. The sequence continues at coordinate 937,339 of NZ_CP037922.1, read as the reverse complement.
GTAAACCGTCCGGCTACCGAAGCCGATTTCAATGCCTTCCAGGAAGGTGAGATTGAAATTACGGAAAGCGCCGAGCGCGCCGTAGTAGGTAAAGAAGCTCGCGTAGTAGAAGAAATCAACCTCGGCAAAGAGGTAACTGAGCGGGAAGAAACCATTCGCGATACGGTGCGCAAAACTGAAGTGGATATCGAGCAGATAAATAATCCAACGACGGCCAACCGCACTACCGACAACCCCAATACCCTGAATAGAGACGTGTAAGCAGTTTCTAAGTTATAGCTATCCATTATTTAAAAAGGCGACCAATTAATGGTCGCCTTTTATATGCTTAAAGCAAATGGAAATTACTTCTCTTTCTATCCTTCCAAGTTCTGGGGGCATTTTGCACCCGTTTGCGCTTGAGGGTAATGCGCGCACGCCGACAAATGCCCCCCAGTGGCGGATTGAACTTCGACACGCACACTTTCACGGTATACACGTGCGGAAATTGCGTTAGAATCCGATCCATTACCCGATGCCCTACGTGCTCCAGCAACCGCGCCGGAGCCAGCATTTCCTCTGCGATAAGGCGGTAGAGTACCTCGTAATTTATGGTTTCCTGGAGTTTGTCGGAGGCGCCGGCTGCGTGCAGGTCGGTTTGGATGTAAAGGTCTACGCCATACTTATTCCCGATTTTCTGCTCCTCATCGTAGTAGCCGTGAAATGCAAAAAACTCCATACCCTCCAGCGCGATTTGTCCCATGGTAGCAAGCGGTTAATGATGGCGTAGCGCCTTTCTGTAAGACTACTGAATTTGTGGCTACAAAAAAGCGAAAGGCCCACAATAGCTTGCGGGCCTTTCGCTTTTTTGTAGCCGAAGCTAAGTTAAATCTCGTCGAAGAAAGATTTTTCGGTTAAAGCAGCCGTGGCCATTCCGGGGTGCGTAGCGGGCGAAGGCGGCATAATTTCGGGATGACCTGGGCCAACGGGCTGAATGTCGGGGGCTGGGCGCTCAATATCCGGGGCGCCTGGATCGGGCACGCGGGAAGGCTCCGGCTGATAAATGCGCGACGGATCAGCTTTACCGGGGTTCTCATCAGGCGAGCCGGGGCGAATTTCTGGGCCCGGCGTTTGGGCTGGCGCCCCCGGGTCAGGCTGTTGGCCGGGCTTGGGGTTGTAGTTGCCGGGCTGGGGACCAATAGCGCGGGGCTCGGCAGCCAAACTACCCCCCAGGGAGGAGCTAGATGCCCCAGCCACTGCGGCAGCCGACGAAGTAGAAGCAGAAGAAACACGCATGGCAGAGTCGTTTTGGGATGAAGGTTCGGGTCTGCTTACCTGTACGCTCTCGGCCCGCGAAAGGATAGCGGCCGCGTCTGTTTTAGGTCGGGCTTTCGCTTTTGCAACTTTTTCCAAGGCGTCAGAGGCCAGGTGCTGCAAGTCGCGCACGAGGTTTTCCATCTGGGTTTCTAGTCGATGACACTCTTGGCCCAAGCTGTTGACTTCGGTGCGCATGGCGGCAACGCTTTTCTCGGCTTCGCGGGTGGCTTCTTCTACCAACCGACGGGCTTCCTGCTTCGCTTCGCTTAGCAGCTGATCCGCTTTGAGCTGGGCTTCGCGGATGCGCAGGTCGGCATCGCGCTGCGACTGCTCAGTGATGCTGTTACCGGTATCTTCGGCCGTTTTGAGCGTGCGGTAGAGGCTGGTTTCCACTTCGCGCATTTTCTGCACATCGTGGGTAGCGTGCTCCAGCTTAAGGCGTAGCTCCCGGTTTTCATCGCCCATGCGCTCCCACTGCTGCGACAGCGTGACCAGAAAGGCTTGAACTTCGTCCTTGTCTACACCCCGAAAGGCTTTTTCAAAGGTTTTTTGCCGGATGTCGAGAGCGGTAATTTTCATGGAAGCTATGATTGATAGGCTGAAAGCTGGTGAGTAGACGCCAGTAGCCTTGATGAAACGGGAGACAGGGCAGAAACGAAGGGCAGGGCGAGGGAAGTATCTGAAAGTAACTGAAGCGCTATAAACGGACTACACTTTCATTTCACCTTCCGCTCAGCTTCTACCCTCTCAGGCATCAGGATAGCCCCCACACGACAAGGCTACGGTCGTCACTACACGAAACTACCCGATTCTGCCTGCCTGACCAAAATAACTTGTTTACGGAAGTGCCGTGGCCTGCGTGTCTAGCCTTGTCAACGACCCGTAGCAGTCGTCCGGTTTCGGCTTCCCATACTTTAATGGACTTGTCCATGCTGCATGTGGCCAGCAACAGGCCATCCGGGCTGAACAGTAGATGATTAATGGTAAACATGTGGGCTACAATGCTGCGTACTTCGGCATAATTGTCCCCCACGGCCCACGTCCGCAGGTGAGCATCGCGCCCAGCGGTTAGCAATTGCTGCCCATCGGGCGAGTACGCCGCTGTAAATACAGAGTTGCTGTGCCCGGTGAGTGTGTACTTCACAGCCAGTGAATCAGCATCCAGAACACGTACTAGTGCGTCGCTGCCCCCGATGGCCAGTTCACCGCGCTCCTCGTGCAAGGCCAGGCAACGTAAGCTTTTGTCGCTGAGGCGCACCAGCTTTTCCAAGGAAAAATCAGCGGCTCGTAATACCGCAAGCACCCCATTGCCGAGGGCCACATACAGGCGCTGACGCGGCGCGGAGTATGCAAAGTCGAAGATGGCGGCTGGTGGCAGTGCAGTGCTATGCACCAGTTTTCTTTCTGCCAAGGCGATAGCTTGAACTCCCTGAAAATTATGCCCTAGTATCAGCATTTCACGCTCGGGTAAGTAGCGCAGAGCGTAAACTGAGTTTTCGACTCGGGCTACTAACTCACCGTCGCGCGAGAGGTCATCGATGCTCCACACGGCGACCATACCATCGGCGCCCGCTGAAAAGAAACGGTCCTCATCGGCAGACCCGGCTAAAGCGTATACACAGTCGCGGTGGCCGCTGAGCGTAGCCAGTTTCTGCACCTGCGGACGTGAAAGCAACGGCATGGATGAGGTAAAAATTTAGGGCGAAATTACAGCAGTTTTAGCTAGTTCATGAAGTAGTACCCGACCAATACTAGTCTTGCGTCCCTACATACTCCGTTTTGCTTCATTGAGTATGCAGAGCCGTAGCGAAGCATCTCGCGTGTTTAGTAAGGTTGGCAGCTTCACATCAGCAGGCCAGATCCTTCACTACGGCCCTGCGTGACGGTTAAAAGTAAACATCTACATATAATGCCCTTACACTCCCTCACCCCTCTTTCCGAACACACCTTCCTGGGATTGTGGCAACTCACAGAAACGCCCCCGCGTTGCTTTCTATTCTTCCCCACTCGGCCTACTATGCTGGACAGCAGCCGGCAGCGCGCGATTTAACCCGTCAGGCGCAATGGCTGGCAGGGCGGACGCTTACGCATACGCTTTTGCGGGCACTGACCTCTGCCGACACCCTTTTAGTTAATGATTCTAACGGCCGACCTTATTTGGAGCAATTGCCTGATTTTGCGGTTTCATTGTCACATTCGGGGGAGTGGGTGGCAGGAATTGTATCCACTCAAGGGCGCGTTGGCACAGATGTTGAACTGATAAGACCCAAAGCGCAACACTTGGCGACCCGGTTTCTAGCTGAGACGGAACAAGCCAATGCCGGCGACGATTTAGCAAAATATAGTCTCTATTGGAGTGCCAAAGAGACGCTGTATAAGCTGCATAGTCGCCGGGGCGTGGTGTTTAAAGAGCAATTGTTGCTCAACCCGTTTGAGCTGCGGGAGGCAGGTGTTTTGACGGGGCACCTGCTGCTCGAAAACTTCCGCAGCGAACACCGAATTTCTTATCAACGCTTGGCAGATGACTATATGCTAACGTATTGCGTTGAAGATGCTAAGCACGGCTGAGTTTCGCCTGCTTCATCTGGTTGAAGACGTGAAGATCTATCTAACTGAGATCTAGCGCTTCACTTCCACCTTTTAATCTCTCCACCCATGCTTCTTCGTCGAATCTCTATTATCGCTGCCGCCGCCCTGCTTTTCTGTACTGTAGCAGTAAGCGTGGCAAAAGCGCAAGAGGGCCGCACTGTTACTGACTTTAGCCTTACGAGCCCCACCAACGCAACCGTTACGCTGAGCAGCTACGCGAGTAACAAGGCCGTCGTGGTCGTATTCGTGAATCCCAACTGTGCCTTCTCCAAGCTTTATCAAAGCCGTTTGAATGCCCTAACTGCCGCGTATAGCGGCAAGGGAGTGCAGTTTCTGTTTATCAATGTGCCCATCAACCTAGAAGCTACGGCCGATGCTACCGACGCCGACAAGCTCAAAATGAAATCAACGGGCTCCGATGACTATCCTTATCTGACTGACCCAGGTCAAAAGGTAAGTGGCCTGCTGGGTGCTACCAAAACGCCGGAAGCCTTTGTATTACAGCCCGCTGAGAACGGCTTTGTGGTGCGCTACAAAGGAGCAATCGATGATAATGCCCAAGTAGAAGCGTACACGAAAGAGCGTTATGTGGCGCAGGTGCTAGATAACCTCTTGGCTGGAAAGCCCGCAGGTGTAACCGACAAGCGTGCGGCTGGCTGTTTAATCAAGAGAATGTAAGCTCACGTATAGCACCAAAAAAGCCCCCCATAGCAATTCTGGGGGCTTTTTTATGTCTTTAGTTAATAGGGACCTATGGTGCCGGCTCAATATCCGTGGGAGGAGTGATTTCGTCGGTCAGGATGGCCAGTAGCTTCCCTACTTCGGTGGCTTTAGCGGGCTCCTGCAGCTTCTCGAAGCTCATCACCAGATTGCGCAAAGCCCGCCGCACGATGTCGAGGTGCGAGCAGGGCGCATAGAAAATATCGTTAGGCGACAGGTTGAGCTGCGCTACGTAATGCTCAATGTCGGTGCGCGACAGAATGAGGCCGCGGTTGTAGCAATTGATATAAAAAGGCTCTGTAATCTGGCTCTGCGACTGATAAGTAAGCACAAACAGATTGGGCAGATTCACGCCATAAATAGGCAAGTTGAGCCGCTGCGCCACCAGCAAGTAAATCACGCAGAGCGTCAGCGGATTACCACGCTTAGTTTCTAACACTAAGTGTAGCATGGAGTTAGCCGGCGAATGGAAATTCTGTGTGTTGGCTCCGAGCTTATGTACCCGAAACAATACATGGTTCAGCACCTGCACCTGATCCGTAGGATGCATCTCAGGCCGCATGAGCGTCCAGGCTTCAAAGCGTAACTGCTCAATAGCTCGGTTCAGCGCCTGCAAATCGGCATCCGGATACTGGTAGGAGTTCAGCAGCCACATGCCTTCGAGCAGGTTTTCGCTGCCCGAATCGCGCCACACGCGCAGGCGCTGTTTCAGGCCATCAAATTGCAAATCGTGAATCAGATCCTCTAGGCGCTGCTGCTGGCGCGGGTCGAGACTCTCCTCCCACGACTCTTCCAAGAACGGAATAATGGTTTCGCCCAACGCTTGAATTCGCTCCTCAATCTGGAGGGCAATTTCCGGGTCATCGAGCAGCGAGATAAGCGCTTTGATTTCTTTATTGGTCATGGAGCGGAGGATCGGGACGTGTGCAGCAGCCCCGAATAGCACGAAGTAGCAAATAAAAGCAACCGACACGGTTTCGCCGCAGCCGGTTGCCCAGAATCAACACGCAGAACGGGGAGGAATGTTCAAATAAAGTGCTTTCACGAACTGGTTTTCACTACTCCACTGGCGCGAGTTTAGCGCAGCATAACTCGTGACCAGCCATGCCGAGAGGCTGCGCCTCCCCTGCCAGAACGACCGCGCCACCCGGATTTCCCAGGCGGCGCGGTCACGGTTTGCCGCTTTGCGGCAGTGGAGGTACAAACTCCACCTCAAGCTAAGTCACGAGCTACAAGCTCGCGCCAGAGGGGGCACTGTTAATCAATTATAAAAGCCTTTATCCCTTTGCTTCTCCAAGCAGCAGACAAATCCCTTAGTAGCTTCAACTCATGAGCTGACTGTACAAGTATCAAAATCTCTTCTTCCTTTTTATGGCCTTTATATATAAGTCTAACTTTTCCTGCACCTGAGCTTGTGCTTCGTCCACGCGGTGCACCGGCATATTGATCTGACTCTACTGTTATACTAAGTAAATCATGTATGGAAGTAATTTGCTCATCTACTGAAATCATATCTTCACTGAGACTGAGTCTATCATACTTTTTAGGGTAATACATCTCTATGATTTTCAATTTGTTTAAGATGATTACCAACACTAAAGCACTTATACATCCTACAGCTACTATCCCTGTAATAAGCACCAGTACTTTAACTTCAGTTAGTATATATGGGCTCTTATCATTTAATAAGAGCCTCTGCAAAAATGCGCTTGATGCAAAAAGCGCAAGTACTACTATCAAGAGGCAAGTCAGCACTCTTAGCCAGTCCTTTATATCAGAACGGGTTGTCAGGCTAACTACGAGTGACATACTAAGCTGTACCTGAAATTATATTATCGTTTCACCTTAAATAGTTGATATCTACTCGAATCACACCTGAATAACACCCACATTAAACGGCTTCTCAATCGGCGCATGATTAGCTGCATCAATACCCATTGAGATAACCTTACGCGTTTCCAACGGCTCAATTACTGCATCCACCCACAAGCGGGCGGCGGCGTAATACGGCGAGAGTTGCTCCTCGTAGCGATTCTTGATGCGGTCGAGCAATTCCTTTTCGGCTTCGGGCGTGATTACTTCGCCTTTGGCTTTCAAGCTGGCTACTTGTATCTGCAGGAGTGTGTTAGCCGCGGCGGCACCGCTCATTACCGCAAGTTGGGCTGTGGGCCAAGCCACGATGAGGCGCGGATCATAGGCTTTGCCGCACATAGCGTAATTGCCGGCCCCGTAGCTGTTGCCCACGATAACCGTGAACTTGGGCACCACCGAGTTGCTCATGGCACTCACCATCTTCGCCCCGTCCTTGATGATGCCGCCGTGTTCGCTTTGCGAGCCCACCATAAAGCCCGACACATCATGCAGAAACACTAGCGGAATACGCTTCTGGTTACAGTTCATGATAAAGCGCGCCGCTTTGTCGGCCGAGTCGGAGTAGATGACGCCGCCCATCTGCATACCCGTTTTCTTGCTCTTCACGATTTTGCGCTGGTTGGCCACAATACCAACTGCCCAACCATCAATGCGCGCTAGGCCGCAAATCAGCGTTTGGCCATAGAGGTCTTTGTAGGGCTCAAATTCCGAGTTATCCACCAAGCGACGGATAATATCCATCATATCGTAGGGCTTGGCGCGGTCGGCGGGCAGCAGGCCGTAGATTTCCTCAGGCTTCTCAGCCGGCGCAACGGGCGCAGCCCGGTGAAAGCCAGCGGAAGGCTGGCCACCCATCTTATCGAAGATGTTGCGGATATGATCAAGGCACTCCTCGTCGTTCTTAAACTTATAATCGGTCACGCCCGAAATCTCGGAGTGCGTGGTAGCACCGCCCAGCGTCTCGTTATCAATGCTTTCGCCAATTGCCGACTTCACCAGGTAAGAGCCCGCCAAAAACACGGAGCCCGTGCCATCCACAATCATAGCCTCATCGCTCATGATGGGCAAATAAGCCCCCCGGCCACGCACGGCCCCATAATGGCGGCCAGCTGCACGATGCCCATGCTGCTCATCACAGCGTTGTTGCGGAAGATGCGGCCGAAGTGCTCCTTATCCGGAAAAATCTCGTCCTGCATGGGCAAATACACACCCGCTGAGTCGACGAGATAGATGATGGGCAGCTTGTTTTCGATGCTGATTTCCTGGGCCCGCAGGTTCTTTTTGGCGGTAATCGGAAACCACGCGCCGGCTTTCACGGTAGCGTCGTTGGCCACTACCACGCACTGTCGCCCTTTTACGTAGCCAATCACGACAACCACGCCACCGGACGGACAGCCACCGTGCTCCTGGTACATGCCTTCGCCCGCGAATGCCCCTATTTCTACCGTTTCCGCGCCTTTGTCTAATAAATAGTCTATGCGCTCGCGGGCAGTGAGTTTGCCCTTGGCTTTGTGAGCCTCGATGCGCTTTTCGCCGCCGCCCAAGGACACTTTCTTCTGGCGCTGGCTGAGTTGGAAAATGAGTTGTTTGACTTGGTCTTCGTTTTTGTTGAACTCCAGATTCATGCGGGTGGGAAAAGGGGTTGTGGGGGGCAAATTGGGTGGTTTCGACACAAAAAAATCCGCCCGAAGGCGGATTTCAAAGGTACTTAAAATTGGCAGATGCCTTATTTGACCGGTACCGCAACCGAGTCCTTGGGGACAAGGGTCTGCGTATTATCAGTCTTGATCTTCTGCTCCGTTTCTATCACGCCGTTGGGCTTTTTGGTCACTTCCTTTTTCGCCTTATCCTTGCCGCCAAACGAAATCAGCGAGAAGTTCACGTAGCGCTTAGGATTAGCCTTAAAGTCAACGAGTAGTGCGTCGGTACTAGCAGCGGAGGCGTTCAAGTTGCTGTACAGCGAGTCATCATTAATCAACTTGCCGAGCGAGCCTTTGGTGCTCGTTAATGACTGATTGAGCGAAGCCATGGTAGCTTGAGCCTCGGTTACGGTAGCATTCATTTTGCGCACCGTCTGGCTCAGGGGGGCATTTTTGAGCGTATCCGTGATTTGAGCCAAGTTGGTAGCTAAGCGGTCGAACTTGCGCTCGGTCACGTTGAGCGCACGGGTCAGCTCGGCCATATTGGTCGTAATCTGATTGATGTTGCGCTGATTCATAATCAGCAGATTTTTCAACGCCTCCGTCGAGCCTTGCGCATTGAGCAACGTGGCTTGCAAGCTTATGCGCGCTTCCTTGGTCAGGAAGCTGTTTACCTTAATCAGCGTCGAGTCGACGGTTCCCAGTACGGGCAGCGCTTTGGCCTGAAAGGCATCGGTAATACTAGCTACGGTGTAGGATTTTAGCTCTTCACCGCCGTCATATACCTTCGAGTTTTTACCCATAAACAGCGTGATGGTCTTGCTGCCAAGCAGCGTACCCGACAAGCTGGCCACGGTAGAGTCGCCGACCACGATATCCTTATTGAGTTCGAACTGTACGCGCACCCGGTTGCCTTCTTCCGGCATCAGATGCATTTCGCGTACCTGCCCCACTTTCACCCCGTTCAGAATAACGGGGTTACCTAGGGCCAGCCCATCCACGTTATCATACTTAGCGTGAAACGTGCGGCTGGAGGAGAATAAATTGCTTCCTTTTAGGAAGGTAAACCCAAAGTAAAGGGCTACAATTGCCACGATAGCGAGCAGGGCTACTTTGATTTCTTTTGACACGTTGGGTCAGCTGTTGAGGGAGGTGATGAGCAGGTAAACAATAGGTTAACTGCTACGGGGGCTTTTAATCCCCGTTCATAGCTTCTAACTCATTCTTATAATCCCGGAAGGCCCGGTATATACCTGAGGCCATATACGACTGACCCGATTTATCGTTCAGGTAGCGTTCCTCATTGCGGTTGGTTAAAAACCCGACTTCGATCAGAGACGACGGCATTGTTGACTTCCAGAGCACCAAAAACCCGGCTTGTTTCACCCCACGCGACTTACGCCCAACCTTTGTTTTAAACTGATAATCAACCTTTTGAGCAAATCGCAGGCTATTATCTACGTGAGCACTCTGAAATAGCGAGAACAGAATGTGGCTCTGGGGCGAGTTAGGATCGAAGCCTCCGTAGCGCGCTTTATAGTTATCTTCCTGTAAAATAACTGCGTTTTCCCGTTTGGCCACCGCCAGATTAGCGTCGGTTTTGGCCGTACCCATGGTCCAGACCTCCGTACCATAAGCCTCAGATGGGCCAGCGTTACAGTGCACGCTGATAAATAGGTCCGCGTTATTTTTATTGGCAATACCAGCCCGATCGGCCAGTTCCACAAATACGTCGGTCTTGCGGGTATATACTACCTTCACATCAGGCTCATTCTCTTCGATGAGCCGCCCGAGCTCCAGAATTATTTTTAATGATACCGCCGCTTCCCGGGCCGATACGCCGGCACAGCCTCTATCCTTACCGCCATGGCCGGCATCCAGTACCACAGTGCGTAGTTGGTACTTCTTGGGGGGCAAAACCGCTGACCCTGGGGCCACGGCTACCGACGAGCCAGAAATAAACAACAGACTCGCCAGACAAACAGCTACAATATTCCGCACAGAGTTCGTTAGTTGGGGTAGCTTGCCGCTACCTTTGCAAATTGCCACAAAATAAACGATAAAAACTACGTGGCCTTGCCCGCGCCGTTCCGCTTGAGTTATTCTTGCCTACTTCCCCTTCCGGGGCGGCTAGTGCCGCTGCTCGCAGTTGTGCTCTTGTTGCTGAGTATCAGCGGCGCTTGGGGCCAACAGCGGCGGCCCGCAAAGCCCGTGCCTGCCGTCGTACCGCGCGTCAACTCCGACGGGCGCCAGACCACTAACGGACTGCCCGCAGACACCAGCCGGGCCGCCCGTGAGCGTCGTCTCGTGTCGGCCATCGATACCAGCGCCGCCGGCGATTCGCTACGCGTGGGAGCTGAAGTGAAGGGCGATATTAAAACCACCGTTAAGTATTCGGCTAAAGATTCCATCCGGTTTGATGTACAGCAAAAAGTAGCTTACCTCTACGATGATGCTAACGTCGATTACGGCGATTTATCGTTAAAAGCCGCCGTAATTACCGTTGACTACGGTCAAAACCTGCTAAAAGCCAACGGTGCCCCCGATTCCGCGGGCAAGGTGCAGGGCCGGCCAGTCTTTAAAGACGCTGGGGGGCTTTATCAGGCCGGCACCATCAATTACAACTTCAAAACCCGGAAGGGCAAAATTGCCGACGCTGTTACGCAGCAGGGTGAAGGCTACGTGCACGCTGGCATCGTGAAGAAGAATGCCCTGAACGAGATTTTTGGCCGCAATGGCCAGTACACAACGTGTAATCTGGAGCATCCGCACTTTCACATCAATGCCACCAAAATGAAGGTGATTCCGGGTGAGAAAGTGGTTACGGGCCCGTTCAATCTCGTGATTAGTGACATCCCCACTCCGCTGGGTTTTCTCTTCGGCTACTTTCCCACGCCGGGCAAAAGCCGGGCTTCGGGTCTTATTTTCCCCACATTCGGGCAGTCCGCCGACAGGGGCTTTTTCCTGCGTAATGGCGGCTACTACTTCGCGCCCAACGAATACATTGGCCTGCGTCTCACTGGTGATGTATACGCCGGCAATGCCGAAGCTTTCGGCGGCTTTGCTCTGCGGGGTGAGATGCAGTACATCAAGCGCTACAATTACAACGGCCTGCTGAGCATCGATTACACCCAGCGCCCGGCCGACCTTATTTTGCGCTCAGAGACTGCCAACACCAACCAACCGTTTCGGCGCCCGCGCAGCCCCAAGACCATCTGGATCAACTGGAGCCACACTCCCACTCCCCGGCCCGGTGGGGGGCGTTTTTCGGCCAGCGTACAGGCGGGCAGCACCGATTATAACCAGCAGAACTCCTTCGATACGCGGCGCTACCTTACCCCTTCCTTCAACTCCACGATCAGCTACCAGAAGCAGATCCGTAACTCGCCCATTAACTACTCCCTTCAGCTTAGCCAAAACCAGAATACCCAAACGGGCGTCATGAATTTTGTGCTGCCCGATGTGTCGGTGCAGGTGGCGCGGCAGTATCCCTACCAATGGTTTGGCATCGAGCCCAAAGGAAAGTTTTACGATCAATTTTACGAGCAGATTGCTATATCGTATAACCTCATTGGCCGCAATGAGATAAGCAACCTGGAGCAGCCCCGTTTGCTGAACGGTGGGGTTATTCCTGTGATTGGGGGCACGAGTGTGGGCCGCACCATCCCGTTCGAATTCTCAAATCTAGCGCCTTTACTAAACAACGCCCAGCCAACTATCCAGCACCAGTTTGGCATTACGCTGGGTAACTACACCGTCCTGAAATATCTGAGTCTTAATCCCACGATCAATTACGGCGAATCCTGGTATTTCAAACGGCTGAATTACAACTACGAGCCCGAAGCGCAGGCTGTACGCATCGATACGGTTTCGCAATTTGGCCGCCTTTACAATTACTCCGCTGGCGCCAGCTTATCGACCAACATCTATGGGATTTTGCCTATCAAAGGCGCCAAGATTGAAGCTATCCGCCATAAGATTACGCCATCCGTTAGCTACAGCTACGCCCCCGATTTCTCCCGGAACGATAATTTCTATGAGTCTAATCTGAACTTGGGTGCCCTTCGTGATGCGCAAGGCCGCTTGTACAACCAGTTTGGTCAGCAGAACGACATCACCCGCAATCCAATAGCGTTCAGCCGCTTTATCGGCGCCTCGGCTGGGAATGCGAATGGCCGCGCTTCCAGTGCGGTAACCATTGGATTGCAGAACCAGATAGAAATGAAGGTTCGCTCCAAAAATGACACGACCGGCACCACCCCGTTTGAGAAGGTCAGCTTGATTGATGGGCTTGATTTCAATACCGGCTACGATTTCGCCGCTGACTCGCTCAACCTGCTGCCGCTTGCTGTGACGTTTCGTACGCAGGTAGCCAAAAAGCTGAACATTGTGGTAAATGCCGGCTTTGTCTTCTATCAGCGCGACTCCACCGGCCGGTTTATCAATAAATACCTCTTTGATCAATCAAAGCGTCGGCTGGCCCAGCTCACGACGGCTACCCTAAACCTGAGCTACCAATTCAATCCTGCGGCAGGCACTAAAAAGTCGACTGTAGCGCGCGAAGTGGCTCCTGCCAACGACCCCGTTCTGGGTAATCCCGTGCGCGTTGACCCCTATGAGGACTACGTAGACTTTGATATTCCTTGGGAGCTGAGCACCTCTTTTGGCGCTACCTATCAAGATCCGGGTCCTATTCCGGGCCGGCCTAACCGGCCCCGCGCCGACGCGCTAACGGTGGCCTCCCTCAACCTAAGCGGCTCGGTAAAGCTCACCCAGAACCTGCGTATAGGCTACAGTAGCGGCTATGACTTCCGCAGCAACCAGGTTTCGTTTACTTCCCTCGATTTTTACCGTGATTTGCACTGCTGGCAAATCAGTGGCAGCTGGTTTCCGTTTGGTATCCGCCAAGGTTACAACGTAACCATTGCCGCCAAGTCAAGCCTGCTGCAAGATCTCAAGCTTAACCGCAACCGCACTTTCCAGAATCGGTAAGGCTGGGGGGCAAATTCAGGCTCAGTCGAACAATCCGCCCATCCGGGTCCCACCTTCATACCTCACTTTCTCCGCTCCCTATGTCTCAGCACAAAGAAGTTAAGCTCGTGACCACCCATCAACTGCTAGCGATGAAGCGGCGGGGGGAAAAGATTGCCATGCTCACAGCCTACGACTTTTCGATGGCTACCCTGCTCGATGGTGCCGGTATTGACGTGCTGCTCGTAGGCGACTCGGCCTCCAACGTAATGGCCGGCCACGAGACGACTCTACCCATCACCCTCGACCAGATGATTTACCACGCCTCCTCCGTAGTACGGGCCGTGAAGCGAGCGTTTGTGGTGGTTGACATGCCTTTTGGCTCGTACCAAGGTAATTCGTCGGAGGCGTTGCGCTCGGCTATTCGCATTATGAAAGAATCGGGCGGACACGGCGTAAAGCTGGAAGGCGGCGCCGAAATCCGGGAATCCATCACGCGCATTCTGACGGCTGGTATTCCCGTCATGGGCCATTTGGGCCTCACTCCTCAAAGCATTTACAAATTCGGCACCTATACGGTGCGGGCCAAAGAAGAATCTGAGGCCCAAAAATTGCTTGAAGACGCACAACTGCTACAAGAACTCGGATGCTTTGCCTTAGTGCTGGAGAAAATTCCCTCGGCTTTGGCTAAACAAGTTGCTGAAAAGCTCACTATTCCAGTTATCGGTATCGGCGCCGGCCCCGATGTTGACGGGCAGGTGTTAGTGGTTCATGATATGCTGGGCATTACCAAAGAATTCAAGCCTCGTTTTCTGCGCCGCTATGCTGAGATTGGTGATGTAATGCACGATGCCGTGGAGCGCTACATTCAGGATGTAAAAACACGTGATTTCCCTTCGGCCGAAGAGGCCTACTAGATCCTACAAATACGCCTTTTGCATCCACGCCTCGCTACGGGTGCTTGGGGGGCTTTTTTCAATAGGTTATTATTATTAGCCGTCAATTAATTCCGCGTGACTCGTCCGAATCTATGGTCGGAACAGAAGGAGATTCTGTTCGAAGACAATCATCTGCTTATCATAAATAAACCGGCTGGCTTGCTCGTACAGGGCGACTCAACCGGCGACGAACCGTTATCAGTAAAGGCTGCTGAGTATCTGCGGTTCAAATACAAAAAACCAGGAGCAGCCTTTGTAGGCGTAGCGCACCGACTAGACAGACCCGTAAGTGGCGTAGTAGCGCTTGCCAAAACCTCGAAAGCCCTGAGCCGCCTCAATGAGATGTTTCGGGATAACACGGTGCACAAAACGTATTGGGCGCTGGTAGGCAAGCGTCCTGAGCCCACCAGCGGGCACTTAGTGCACTGGCTCGTTAAAGACCCAATTCGCAACGTTACCAAAGCGTATTCTACCGCTCACCCGCAGGGCCAGCGTTCTGAACTGGATTATGAAGTACTAGGGCAAGCTGGCTCACGCTATCTGGTTCAGGTAAACCCTATTACAGGTCGCCCACACCAAATTCGGGTGCAGCTCGCTACCGGCTTGGGTACGCCCATTGTAGGCGATGTGAAATATGGATTTTTGGCACCCTTACCCGATGTAAGCATTGCTCTGCATGCTCGTAGGCTTGAGCTGGCCCACCCCGTTAGTAAAGAGTTGATGACCTTTGAGGCTCCCCTACCTTCTATTGCACATTGGGAAGCCGCCTGCGCCTATTATTAAAAGCCAGGACTATCAGCTTTTTCCAACCTTTACTTCGTCCACAGGTTTAGAAGTAAATTTCTCTAAAAGCGTGGCTACATGATCATCGAAGCTGCTTAGAGAGACTCTTACAACAACGCTAAACCTTAGTTGCAATTACTGACTCGTTGTTCCTTTTGAGTGGGCTTAAAATAGCATCTGAACAAGATTTTGGCCTTTTTAGCCTATTTATTGACCCTGCGGAGCTCTGGCTGTAGGTTTGTACTCGAAATCTGAACTAAAGTCGACTGCGTAGTCTTTTGCGAACAACGCCCCGGTTCTGCTTCCTCTGATATTTCAACACCCTGCATTATGCCCATACTTATTTTCTTCGTTGCTCACTACTACCTTTCGCTGTTCACGCAGACATTTTATTTGCACCGGTATGCGGCGCATAAGATGTTCACAATGAACAAGTTCTGGGAGAAGTTCTTTTACCTCTTCACGTACGCTTGTCAGGGTTCCTCGTTCCTGTCGCCGCGGGCTTACGCCATCCTGCACCGTATGCACCACGCATACTCTGACACGGAGATGGATCCACACTCTCCCCACTTCTCATCCAATCCATTTGCGATGATGTGGAAGACGAAGGTCATCTACACTGACTTACTTAAGCACAACGTGGAAGCTCCTGAGCGCTTTGAAGGCGATTATCCAGTATGGGAAGCCGTTGAGAACTTTGGTAGCCAGTGGTATTCGCGCTTGGCGTGGGGCACGGCTTACGTGCTCTTCTACATCAACTTTGCTACCGCTTGGTGGATGTATCTATTGCTGCCTGTTCACTTTTTGATGGGTCCGTTGCACGGCGCTATTGTGAACTGGGGTGGCCACAAGTACGGCTACCAGAACTTTGACAACCATGACAAGTCGAGGAATACACTAGCCTTAGACTTCTTGGCTTTCGGCGAACTGTTTCAGAACAACCACCACAAGCTCCCATTGCGCGTTAATTTTGGTGTGAAGTGGTGGGAGTTTGATCCTACTTATGTGTTCATTTGGGGCATGGATAAGATGGGCGTCATTAAGATCAAGCGCAAGCAACAAGTACCAGTGCGGGTTGCTGCTTAAGTTATCCCAACTACTAGAAAGGCTGTTTCGGAAACGAGGCAGCCTTTTCTTTTACCTCCTCACAGGGGTGACAATAGGTACACAGGCCGAATCTGCTGAAAGGTTTTCAATGTTGCGAAGATGTGTGTACCTTTGCGCCTCACTTTCAACCAGACGGACGGGTTCCGTCGCTTAACCAACTAGGTTTATGGCAGTTAAAATCCGCCTCGCCCGCCGTGGCCGTAAAAAAGCCGCGCAATTTGACATCGTAGTAGCCGACGCCCGCGCTCCCCGCGATGGCCGTTTCATCGAGAAAATCGGTACCTACAACCCTAATACTAACCCTGCTACGATCAACTTCGACGGCGACAAAGCTTTCGACTGGATCATGAAGGGTGCCCAGCCTACCGATACGGTTCGTGCTATGCTCTCTTACCGTGGCGTATTGTACCGCAAGCACCTACAATTGGGTGTTATCAAAGGTGCCATCGCTCAGGACGTAGCTGACGAGCGTTTCACTGCTTGGAAAGAGCAGAAAGATGCGAAGATCGAAGGCAAGCGTACCAGCCTAGGCACTGCCAAGGAAGAAACGCGCAAGCAGCAGCTTGCCGCCGAAACCAAGGTTAAGGAAGCCCGTGCTGAAGCAATTCGCAAGAAGCAGACTCCTGCTGCTGAGCCTGTTGCTGAAACCGAAGGCGAAACGACCGAAGCTGCTGCTCCGGCTGAAACCACTGAGGAAGCTGGCGCCTAAGCTTAGTTTAGGAGTTTAAACGTTTGAGAGTTTAGAAGTTGTTGTCTTGCGGCCTGCGTCGCGGCAGCCTCTTCTAAACTCTCAACTTTTTACTACCAAAGCTGACTTTGTTACCTTCTTTCCTGTCACTCACTAGAATTCTTGTCCTATGACTATTGACGAATGCTATCAGCTCGGAGGCATTGGGAAGACACACGGCCTCAAAGGTTTCGTTGTTGCTTTCCTGGATGTAGATGATGTGGAGGCCTACCGTAAAATGAAGTCGGTGTGGCTGGAATTGCCCCCCACGCCAGGCAAACTAACTGCTTACACCGTGGAGCGTGTACAACCGCAAGCGTCTGACCGCATTTTGCTAAAGCTTAAAGGCATCGACACAATAGAAGCGGCCGAGCCTTTGCGAAATGCCAAGCTCTATAAGGCACTCGATGAATTGCCGGAGCTTGAGGATGACCAGTTCTACTTCCACGATGTTATCGGCTACACTGTTGTCGATGAAACATTGGGTGAGCTAGGCATTGTGGAGACGTTCTATGAGATGCCCCAGCAAGACCTAATGGGCATGCGCTATCAAGGGCAGGAAGTGTTGATTCCGGTGGTAGATGAATTGGTTTTACACGCTGATGAGGCTGAACGTAAGCTACACGTTAGCCTGCCCGAGGGCTTGTTGGATGTTTACCTTAAGCCCTCTTCTCGGGAGCGTGACGAGCCCGATGAATTCATCGAACCATAGCTAAAAAAGCCCCCCAGCGCTCAATTACCGATTTATTTTAAGAATCTAGCTTCACTGCCAATGGCGGTGCTACCATGCGCCTCGATATTATAACCTGTCAGCCCGATTTATTGGTTAGTCCCTTTGCTCATTCTATCGTGAAGCGGGCCCAGGATAAAGGCTTAGCTGAAATCCACGTTCACGATTTGCGCCGCTTTGCTATTAATAAGCACGGACAAATCGATGATTATGTATTTGGCGGTGGTGCAGGTATGGTGTTGCGCGTAGAGCCTATTGCGGCTTGCCTAGACGGGCTCTTAGCTGAGCGTCGCTACGATGCTGTCATTTATATGACTCCAGACGGTGAGACGCTTCGGCAACCGCTTGTAAACCGCCTGTCACTGACTGAGAACTTGATCATTCTTTGCGGGCACTATAAAGGCATTGACGAGCGCATTCGTAAAGCCTATATCACGCACGAAATCAGCGTAGGCGACTACGTGCTCAGTGGTGGCGAGCTTGGGGCCGCCATTCTCACCGATGCAATCGTGCGGCTTTTGCCTGGCGTACTTGGCAATGAAGAGTCCGCCTTAAGCGATTCCTTTCAGGATAATCTGCTGGCCCCGCCTGTGTATACACGCCCGGCAGAGTGGCGTGGGCAGACTGTGCCTGACATTCTGCTTTCTGGCAATACTCCGCAAATTGAGATCTGGCGACACGAGCAAGCCCTAGAAAGGACGCGCCAAAGACGCCCAGATTTACTGGACGAGTAAGCGGTCAACCATCATGTATGCAGTCATTTGGCCCTTTCAGCATTTAACTGCGTAATAAGTTTGCCTTCCTCAAAACAGAGCGCTATATTTGCGCCTCTTTTACCCGAAACCACTCGGACGGCGGCGCCGTCCTATTTTTAGTTTTTCCCAGCCATGAGCGTACTACTCGATTTTATCCAGCAGGAATCCCAGGAGCGCCGCGCCAGCTTCCCCGCTTTCGCCGCCGGCGACACCGTTAATGTTCACGTGAAGATTCGCGAGGGCAACAAAGAGCGTGTTCAGCAGTTCCAGGGCGTTGTTATCCAGCGCAAGAATCCAAACTCCAACGGCGAAACTTTCACAGTTCGTAAGATTTCGAACCAAATTGGCACGGAGCGTATTTTCCCGCTTCTGTCGCCCAACATCGACAAGATTGAGCTAGTTCGTCGCGGTAAAGTGCGTCGTGCTCGTCTGTTTTATCTGCGTGGCCTATCGGGCAAAGCAGCCAAGATCAAAGAGAAGCGCGGCTAAGCCACGCCTGCCTAAGCATACAAAAAGCCGGCTCCTATCAAGGAGCCGGCTTTTTGGCGTTTATACAAATTCGATTAAGCAGCTATTAGCCGTTCGAATTTTTCAAATCCTGCTCGGGAGTTGAATTGACGTTGGGGTTTTGCACTTGCTTAGCAGCCTTCAGCAACGCTTCACCCAAGTTGGTTACCCGCTGGGCAGTGTTTGGGTTTTCAGCAAAAATGGCTGCTTTCAGGGTATTATCACCCAGGCGTCCCATTAGCTGACCAACAAGCTTATGATCAATTGTGCCGCCGTTGAAATGAGCCTTTAACGCCTGCAAATCAACTACAATTTGATGTAGTTCTGGGTTGTTTACGTCTTTTATGTCTTCAATCCAGCGTTGGAGCACATTGTCGAAGCCGGCTTTGGAAGCTTCTTCCTGCAAGTCGTTGTTCAGGTTATTGATAGCACCATCCAAGTGGTTTTGGTGCTGGGTATCGTCTTTGGGGATTTTATTGAAAGACATAGGTTGGGGGTGTTAGTCCGCAGGGGCGGACGGTGGAACTGAGTTTGAGAAAACGGGCCGACCGCTACAAAGGTTGTGACACGACATTATGAGGCCGACCGCGTACTTTCGTCCCGCATTTATTCGCTCGTTATATTTTCCTCCCCACATGAAAAAGTTATTAGCCAGTTGCTGGCTTGCTTTTCTTCCTCTGGCGCTATCGGCGCAGAGCACTTCACCTGGCAGTTATTGGCAGCAAGAAGTTAATTATTCTATTGATGTCACCCTGGATGACCGCCAGCACACGCTCACGGCCCAAGAGGAAATTCAATACACTAACAACTCGCCCGACCAACTTACCTTCATCTGGTTTCATCTCTGGCCCAACGCGTACCGTGACAACACCACGGCTTTTGCGAAACAGCA